>DASYCA010000032.1:0-10523 GCA_036500445.1 Burkholderiaceae bacterium
ACGACCTGGGGCAACGCGGTGCTGGACCTGCAGGCGAATAAACTCGACGTCTTCTTCGGCTTGAACCCGACGCCGCAGCGCGCGCTGGTCGTCGACTTCTCCGAGCCGCTGTTCAACAACGCCTTCGTGCTGCTCGCACGCAAGGATTTCTCGCCGACGACCTGGGCCGAGCTGAACGACCCGAAGGTGAAGATCGCGGTCGACATCGGCTCCTCGCACGACCAGATGATCACGAAGACCTGCCCGAAGGCCGAAATCATCCGCCTCGAGAAATCGGCCGACGCGAGCCTGGCGGTGCAGACCGGCCGCGCCGACGCGCAGGTGCTCGTCACGGTGCTCGCGCTGACGACGGTCAGCAAGAACCCGGCGATCGGCCACGTCGTGCTGCCGACGCCGTCGCAGGCGACGACCACGAACCTCGGGTTCCGCAAGGAGGCCGACCACACCTGGGTCGAGTACGTCAACAAGTGGATCGCGAAGACGCGCGCCGAGGGCCATGTGAAGGACGTCGTGCTCGCGAACCTGCAGAAGCTCTCCGGCGTGAAGCCCGAGCAGATTCCGGCCGGCACCACGTTCTGAACTGCTGACGACGCAAGAAAGGCCGCGCGTGTACCACTGGGACTTCAGCATCCTCTGGACCTACCGCTCGCTGCTGGTCGCGGGGCTCGGGTACACGCTGCTGTTCACGGTGATCTGCGTCGTGCTCGGCCTCTTCATCGGCCTGGTGACCAGTATCGGGCGGCTCTCGAGCAACCCACTGATCACCGCACCGCTGCGCGCGTACGTCGAGCTCTTCCGCTGCACGCCGGTGCTGGTGCAGCTGGTCTGGTTCTACTATGCGCTGCCGGTGCTGACCGGCATCCAGATCTCGGCGGTGCTGGCCTCGACCTTGTGCCTGGCGCTGTACGGCGGCGCGTTCTACTCCGAGATCATCCGCGGCGGCATCATCTCGACCGACGCCGGCCAGATCGAGGCCGCGCGGGCGCTCGGCATGCGCCGCCACCAGGTGATGCGCCGCATCGTGCTGCCGCAGGCGTTCAAGCGCATGGTGCCGCCGCTGATGAGCCAGTCGATCATGCAGCTGAAGAACACCTCGCTGCTGTCGGTGCTCGCGGTGCCCGACCTGCTCTACCAGGGCCAGGTGATCGCGCACGAGACCTACCGGCCGCTGGAGCTCTACACCTTCATCGCGATCGCGTACTTCGCGGTGCTGCTGCCGGTGACGATGTGGGCCAAGAAGCTCGAGTTCGGTTCGCAGGTGTCGGAGGCTTGAGATGAAGGTCTTGTCGTGGACCTTCGCTGTTCGCAGTGGAGCGAGGCCGGCGTACGTCCGGGTGCCCGGCGCCGTTCAGGGTAGAGCGTTCACTGTGCCGGGCACCCGAACGCACGCCGGCCCGGCACGACCTCAGCAGTACGCGGTGACACGTCGCGACTCCCGGGGCGGGATGTGGGGTCGCCGACGCAGTGAACGCTCTACCCTGAACGACGTCGGCGACCCCGCATTCCGACCCGGGCGCGGGCAGAGATGCGAACGACCGCAACGCGCCGGAAGCGGCCGCCATTTTCCATGAGCCCACCCTTGATCGAAATCAGCGGCCTGCGTAAATCCTTCGGCGGGCATGAGGTGTTGAAAGACATTTCGCTGCAGGTGCGGCGCGGCCAGGTGACGGCGTTGATCGGGCCGTCGGGCTCCGGCAAATCGACGCTGTTGCGTTGCATCAACCTGCTGACGGTGCCGGACGCCGGCAGCATCATGGTCGGCGACCAGCGCATCGCGTTCGATGGCCGGCGCACCAAGCTGCCGAGCGAGCGTGCGCTGGCGAAGTTTCGCGCGTCGACCGGGATGGTGTTCCAGCACTTCAATTTGTTCTCGCACATGAGCGCGCTGCAGAACGTGATGGAAGGCCCGCTGACGGTGCTGGGCACGCCGAAGGCACAGGCCGCCGACGAGGCGCGCGCGCTGCTGGACAAGGTCGGGCTGCTCGCGCGCGCCGACGTCTATCCCGACAAGCTCTCCGGCGGCCAGAAGCAGCGCGTCGCGATCGCGCGGGCGCTGGCGATGCGGCCGGCGGTGATGCTGTTCGACGAGGCCACCTCGGCGCTCGACCCGGAGCTCGTCGGCGAGGTGCTCGGCGTGATCAAGGGCCTGGCGAGCGAAGGCATGACGATGATCCTGGTCACGCACGAGATCGGCTTCGCGCGCGACGTCGCGGACGAGGTCGTCTTCATGCGCGACGGCGTCGTCGCGGAGTGCGGGCCGCCGAGCCGCGTGATCGATGCGCCGCAGCAGGAGGCGACGCGGGCGTTCCTCGGCCGCTTCAAGGCCGGCGCCGGCGCATCGACCTGAACCCGCGGTTCACCGGCGCGGAGCGCGAAACGCCTCGGCCGCCTGTTCCGAGTTCGCGTTCCGCTTCGCAATCTAGCGCACGCCGTCGCGTGCCCGGCCGCGCGCCACCGCCGGCCGGCTCCTGGGTTCCACGTGCCGGTCCGTCCCCGGCGCCTGCCCGTATTGCTGCCGGTAGGCGCGGCAGAAATGCGCGAGCGACTCGAAACCGACCGCGACCGACGCTTCCGTCACCGTGATCGCGGTGTGGCGCAGCAGGCTGCGCGCGTGCTCCAGCCGCAGCCGGCGGTGGTAGCGGCCGGGCCCCTCGCCGACGATCTGCGCGAACAGGCGCAGCAACTGGCGCGTCGACAGCTTCACGTGCGCAGCCAGCTCGGGCACGCCGATCACGCGCTCGGGCGTGTCCTCGAGCAACTGCATCGCGCTGGCGAGCGCCGGGTGGTGGATGCGGCTGCGCGTGGCCAGCGCCATGCGCTGCGCGGCATCGCCGGGGCGGATGCGGTCGTGCAGGCAGTGCTCGGCGACGCGGTTCGCGAGCTCGGCGCCGTGGTCGATCGCGATCGCGCTGAGCATCATGTCGATCGCCGCGGTGCCGCCGGCGCAGGTCAGCCGGCGCGCGCCGACCTCGAACAGCGTCTGCGCGACGACGATCCGCGGGAAGCGCTCGCGGAACGCGTCGACGACCTCCCAGTGCATCGTGACCCGGCAGTCGTCGAGCAGCCCCGCGCGGGCGAGCAGGAAGCTGCCGGTGTCGAGCGCACCGAGCGCGGCGCCGGCCGCGTCTTGCGCGTGCAGCCAGCGCCGCAGCTCGCGCGAGTAGTGGCGCTCGGGCTGGATGTCGGCGCACAGGATCACGGTGCCAAGCACGCCGGCGTCGGCGATCGCGGCATGCGGCTGGATCGCGATGCCGTTGTCGTCGACGACCGCCTGGCCGTCCAGCGACAGCAGCTGCCAGGTGTAGGGCGTGCGCAGGTAGCGGTTGGCGATGCGCAACGGCTCGATCGCCGAGGCCAGCGCCATCACCGCGAACTGCGGGATCAGCACGAAGCCGATCGGCCCGGGCAACAGGGCATCGGTGGCGACGGGAGCGTGACCGGGCATGGCGACGCACTATGCCGTGCATGGCGGCAATCGTCAATTCGGCGGCACCAAATGCACGTAGCCCACGCCGGATCGACCCAGAATCGGAACCGCCCGCAATCCAGGAGTCGGCATGGCCCAGCACTCGTTCAGCGTTTTCAACAGGCCGCATGCCGGCCGCCGGGCGGCGCTGCTGCTGGGCGCGGCGAGCCTGGTCGGTGCGGCACTGCCGGGCGCGGCGGCGGCCGAGGAGATCAAGCGCGGCGGCACGCTCGTCGTCGGCGGCACGCAGGTCGCGCGGCACGTGAACGGCGCGGTGCAATCGGGCGCCGCGACCGCGCTGCCCTCGACCCAGATCTTCGCCAGCCCGCTGCGCTTCGACGACAAATGGAACCCGCAGCCCTACCTCGCGGAGAAGTGGAGCCTGTCGACCGATGCGAAATCGCTGACCCTGAACCTGCGCCACAACGCGGTCTTCCACGACGGCAAGCCGATCACCTCCGAGGACGTCGCGTTCTCGATCATGGCGATCAAGGCGAATCACCCGTTCCAGTCGATGATGGGCCCGGTCGAGAAGGTCGAAACGCCCGACCCGTACACCGCGATCATCCGGATGAGCGTGCCGCACCCGGCGATCGTGCTGGCGATGTCGCCGGCCCTGTGCCCGATCCTGCCCAAGCACATCTACGGCGACGGCCAGGACCTCAAATCGCACCCTCGCAACACGACCGACGTGGTCGGCTCGGGCCCGTTCCGGATGACCGAGTTCAAGGCCGGCCAGCGCATCGTGCTCGAGCGCTTCGACAAGTTCTTCCTGCCCGGCAAGCCCTACCTGGACAAGCTCGTGTTCAGCGTCAACGGGGACGCCTCCAGCCTCGTGCTCGGGCTGGAGCGCGGCGACATCCAGATGCTGCCGTTCTGGTCGGTGCCGACCGACTTGAAACGGCTCGCGGCGAATCCGCAGTTCACGATCTCGGCCAAGGGCTACGAAGGCATCGGCCCGATCAACTGGCTCGCGTTCAACCTCGCGAAGAAGCCGATGTCCGATCTCGCGGTGCGCAAGGCGATCGCGACCGCGATCGACAAGAATTTCATTTTGAAGGCGCTGCAGGGCGGCTACGGCCAGCCCTCGGACAGCCCGATCACCAGCAGCAGCCCATTCCACGTCGACGACACCGTCAAGTACCCGTTCGACCCGAAGAAGGCGGCCGAAATGCTCGACGCCGCCGGCTACAAGATCGGTTCCGACGGCACCCGATTCAAGATCACGATGGACTACTACCCGGGCCCGGACGACCAGCAGAAGAACCCCGCCGAGTACATCCGCGGCGCATTGAAAAAAGTCGGCATCGCGGTCGAGGTGCGCGCCTCGCCCGACTTCCCCACTTGGGCGAAGAAAATGGCGACGCACGATTTCGACCTCTCGATGGACGCCAACTACAACTGGGGCGACCCGATCATCGGCGTGCACCGAACTTATCTATCGACCAACATCCGCCCGATCGTCTGGACCAACACGCAGTCGTACAACAACCCGAAGGTCGACGAGCTGCTGAACGCGGCCGGCAGCGTCGTCGATCCGGTCCAGCGCAAGGCCTACTACGCGGCGTTCCAGAAGATCGTCACCGACGAATTGCCGGTCTATTTCATCAACCAGGTCGGCTACCAGACGATCGCGAGCAAGCGCGTCGGCAACGTGCCGAGCAGCATCTGGGGCACGATGTCGCCGTTCGACGAGGTTTACCTGAAGTAGAGCCCGTTCGCCTCGGAGGCCCGCGCAAACCCTGAGGCATTGGCCCCTCGGCGGGGGTGGCGCTGGCACCTCGGATCGGGTGCAATGCTTGCTACGCTTGCAACGCCACCATGAACATCGCCCGCACCCTGCTCTCACGTCTGCTCCAGGGATTGGCGTTGGTGCTCGCGGTGGTGGTGCTGAACTTCGTGCTGGTGCACGCGGCCCCCGGCGACCCGGTCGAAGCGATCGCCGGCGCCAGCGGCGGCATGAGCCCCGAGCTGATGGCCGAGTTGCGCACCAGCTACGGCCTGGACAAACCCCTCCCGGTGCAGCTCGGCATCTACCTCGGCAAGGTCGCGCGCGCCGACCTCGGCTACTCGTACTTCTTCAACCTGCCGGTCGTCGCGATGATCGAGGAGCGCGTGCCGGCCACGCTGCTGCTGGTGCTCAGCGCGGTGATCACGGCCTTCGTGATCGGCACCGCGTTGGGCGTGCTGGCGGCGCGCCGCCCCAATGGCGTGCTGTCGCAGTTCATCACGGTGCTGAGCCTGGTCGGCTTCGCCGCGCCGGTGTTCTGGATGGGCATCATGCTGGTGATCCTGTTCGCGTCGCTGATCCCGATCCTGCCGGTCTCGGGCATGCGTGCGGCCGACGCGAGCGGCGGCGCGGGGTTTCCCGACCTGCGCGACGCGTGGGACGTGCTCCAGCACCTGGTCCTGCCGACGCTCACGTTGAGCCTGGTCTACCTCGCGCAATACAGCCGGCTGGCGCGCTCGGCGATGCTGGACGTGCTCGGCGCCGATTTCATCCGCACCGCCCGCGCGAAGGGGCTGGCCGATCGCGTCGTGCTTTATAAACACGCGCTACGCAATGCGCTGCTGCCGGTCGTCACGGTGCTCGGGCTGCAGTTCGGCAACGTGCTGGCCGGCGCGATCCTGGTCGAGACGGTGTTCAACTGGCCGGGCCTGGGGCGGCTCGCGTTCGAGTCGGTCCTGCGGCGCGACTACCCGACGATCCTCGGCGTGCTGCTGTTCTCGTCGATCGTCGTGATCGTGATGAATCTGCTGACCGACCTCGCGTACCGGCTGATCGACCCGAGGATCCGCACGACATGAACAGCGTCGTGAAAAGCGCCGCGAAGAGCGCACCGAAAGTCGAGCACCCGACCGTGGAGGCGCTGCGCATGTTCCTGCGCAACCCCTCGGCGATCGTCGGGATCGTGATCCTGTTGGTCGTGCTCGCGGTCTCGATCGCCGGGCCCTGGGTCTACCCGGCCGATCCGTTCGAGATCAAGACCGCGCCGCTGACGCCGCCGTTCACCGAAGACGCCTGGCTGGGCAGCGACTACCTCGGCCGCGACGTGCTGACGACGCTGATCTACGGCGGCCGCGCGACGCTGCTGGTCGGCGGTGTCGCCGCGCTGCTCTCGGTCGTGATCGGCATCACCCTGGGCGCGTTCGCCGGCTTCTACGGCGGCCGGGTCGATGCGCTGCTGATGCGCGTCACCGAGTTCTTCCAGGTGCTGCCGGCGCTGCTGTTCGCGATGGTCATCGTGACGCTGTTCTCGCCGACGATCCTGACCGTGACGATCGCGATCGGCATCGTCAGCTGGCCCGGCACCGCGCGGCTGACGCGGGCGGAGTACCTGAAATTCAAGAGCCTCGAGTTCGTGCGCGCCGAGCGCTCGATCGGCGCGGGCAACGCGCGCATCATCTGGAAGGTCATCTTGCCGAACGCCCTGCCGCCGCTGATCGTCTCGGCCACGCTCGCGATCGGTGCGTCCATCCTGTTCGAGGCCGGCCTGTCCTTCCTCGGCCTGGGCGACCCGAACCAGATGAGCTGGGGGCTGATGATCGGCTCTAGCCGCCAGTACGTGCTG
The DNA here is from genome assembly GCA_036500445.1 of Burkholderiaceae bacterium. GTDB lineage: Bacteria > Pseudomonadota > Gammaproteobacteria > Burkholderiales > Burkholderiaceae_C > LMDS01. The sequence continues at coordinate 7,039 of DASYCA010000032.1, forward strand.
TCGTGCTGGTGGGCGGTGGCGTTCCCGGGCGCGGCGATCTTCGTCACGGTGCTCGCGGTCAGCCTGATCGGCGACGGCCTGAACGACGCGCTGAATCCGAAGCTGAGGGAGCGCTGACGATGAGCGAGCCCTTATTGCGCGTCGAGGATTTGCGCGTCGAGTTCAGCACGCGGCGCGGCAAGGCGCTGGTGCTCAACGGCGTCGATTTCGAAATTCGCGCCGGCGAGACCCTGTGCGTGGTCGGCGAATCGGGCTGCGGCAAGAGCATGACGGCGCTCGCGCTGCTGCGCCTGATCCCGTCGCCGCCCGGGCGCATCAGCAGCGGCAAGGTGGTGTTCGGCGGCGAGGACCTCGTCGCCGCCAGCGACGCGCGCCTGCGCGAGGTGCGCGGCAACCGCATCTCGATGATCTTCCAGGAGCCGATGACCTCGCTGAACCCGGTGCTGACGGTCGGCGACCAGATCGGCGAATCGCTGCGGCTGCACGCCGGTCTCGACGCGCGCGCCGCTCGTACCCGTTCGATCGAGATGCTGCAGCAGGTCGGCATCCCGGCGCCCGAGCGCCGCGTCGACGAGTACCCGCACCAGCTCTCGGGCGGCATGCGCCAGCGCGTGATGATCGCGATGGCGCTCGCCTGCCGGCCCGACATCCTGATCGCCGACGAGCCGACGACCGCGCTCGACGTCACCGTGCAGGCGCAGATCTTCGACCTGCTGCGCGAGCTGCAGCGCGACAAAGGCACCGCCATCCTGCTGATCACGCACGACATGGGTGCGGTCGCCGAGATGGCCGACCGCGTGATGGTGATGTACGCCGGCCGCGTGATCGAGCAGGGCACGGCGGCACAGGTGCTGGGCGCGCCCGCGCACCCGTACACGCAGGGCCTGATCGCCTGTTTGCCCGAGCTCGGCAGCAGCGCGGCGGACGAGCGCGTCGAGCTGGCCGAGATCGGCGGCGTCGTGCCCTCGATCTGGGAGCTGGGCGCGGGCTGCGCGTTCCGCGAACGCTGCCCGCGCGCGTTCGCGCGCTGCGCGAGCGAGCTGCCGCCGATGATCGATGCCGAGGGGCACGGCACGGCCTGCTGGCTGCAAATCGAAGACGCCGAAGGCGCGCGCGAGGTCGCTGCATGACGACGCCGCTGGTCTCCGTCACCGACCTGAAGGTTCACTTCCCACGGCCGCGCGCGGGCTGGTTCCGGCCGCCCGAGCTGGTCCAGGCGGTCGACGGCGTGTCGTTCGAGATCGCGCGCGGCACCACGCTGGCGATCGTCGGCGAGTCCGGCTCGGGCAAGACGACGACGGCACTCGCGGTGATGCGGCTGTCGCTCGTCAGCTCGGGCAAGATCATGCTCGGCGACACCGACTTGACCGCGCTCGAAGGCGAAGCATTGCGGCGCGCCCGGGCACGCATGCAAATCATCTTCCAGGACCCGTTCTCGTCGCTGAACCCGCGCGAGCGCGCCGGCGCCGCGGTGCGCGCGCCGCTCGACCTGATGCAGATCGGCACGCCGGCGCAGCGCAGCGCGCGCGTCGCCGAGCTGTTCGCCGCGGTCGGGCTGCGGCCCGAGCAGCAGCACCTGTTCCCGCACCAGTTCTCGGGCGGCCAGCGCCAGCGCATCAACATCGCGCGCGCGCTCGCGACCAACCCCGAGCTGGTGGTCTGCGACGAGCCCGTCTCGGCGCTCGACATCGCGATCCGCGCGCAGATCCTGAACCTGCTCGCGCGGCTGCAGCGCGAGCTCGGTCTCACATACCTGTTCATCTCGCACGACATGGCGGTGGTCGAGAACATCTGCGACGACATCGCGGTGATGTACCTGGGCCAGATCGTCGAGCGTGCGCCGCGGCGCGCCTTCTTCGCGCGGCCGCTGCACCCGTACAGCGTCGCGCTGATGTCGGCGGTGCCGACGGTGCACGGCGGGCGCGCACGAGCCGCGCAGCGCATCAAGCTGAGCGGCGATCCGCCCAGCCCGATCGATCCACCCGCCGGCTGCCGCTTCGCCGGCCGCTGCCCGGTCGCCGAGCCGGCCTGCGCCGCCGAGCTGCCGCCACTGCGCGAGGCGGCGCCGGGGCACTGGGTACGCTGCCGGCGCGTCGACACGGCGGGCGGCGCGCCGCGTGCGCCACTGCAGATGCCATCCGCCTGAGGCCGACGTCCGGGCATTCGATTCCCGCCGCATTTTCCCTGTCCGAAAAAGTAAAAAGAGGAGACACGCCATGTCCAGATCCACCATCTTCCCCGGCTGGCGCGTCGTCGTCGGCTCGGGCTTCGGGATCGCGTTCGGCTCGGCGATCTTCGCGTCGGCGGCGTTCTCGCAGCTCGCGAACGCCTGGGGCCACTCGTTCGGCTGGAGCCAGCCCGAGCTCACGAAGGCCGCGACGATCTTCCTGCTGCTGCAGACGCTGACCTACCCGGTCTTCGGCTGGCTGCTCGACCGCTGGGGCTCGCGCCAGGTCGCGAGCGCCAGCATCGTGCTGTTCGCGGTCGCGCTGCTGGCGCTGAGCCGGATCGAGAATTCGCTGACGCAACTGTACGCGGCCTTCGCGCTGATCGGGCTGGTCAGCGCCGGCACCAACGTGGTCTCGTACGCACGCGCGATCTCGCTCTGGTTCAACCGCAAGCGCGGCCTGGCGCTCGGCCTGGCCGCCAGCTCGCAGGCGATCGGCGCGGTGATCGTGCCGCTGCTCACCGCGGCGATCATCGCCGGCTCGGGCTGGAGCAGCGCGGTGCTGACGTATGCCGCGATCCAGCTCGTCGTCTGCCTGCCGCTGGTCTGGTCGCTGGTGCGCAACAGCCCGGTGCCCTATGGGCTGCGGGCCGACGGGGTGCAGGCCGCCGGCGCCGTCACCGACCAGGTCCTGGTCGGCCCGACGCGCGGCGCGATCATCCGCTCGCCGACGTTCTGGAAGCTCGCGGTCTGCTTCATGGTGATGGGCCTGACGGCCTATGCGATCCTGATCAACGTCGTCTTCATCCTGAACCAGACGGCCGGCCTCTCGCCCGCCGAAGTCGCGAAGGTCCAGTCGATCGCCGGCGCCGCGGTGCTGCTCGGCCGGATCGGCTTCGGCTGGCTGCTCGACCGGCTGCACGGGCCCTGGGTCGGCGTCATCCTGGTGGTGGTCTCGGCGCTCGGCATCGCGATCTACGCGGGGGCTCCCGGCATCGTCATCGTCGGCGGCCTGCTGCTGGGCTGCTCGATCGGCGGCGAGTCCGACCTGATGCCCTACCTCGCGAGCCGCTATTTCGGCACGCGCTCGCTGTCCAGCGTGTTCGGCTGGTTCCTGTCGCTGTTTTTCGTCGGCGCCGCGATCGGGCCGGTCGCGTTCGCGTCGATCGCCGCGGCGCAGCACTCGGTGGCGTTTCCGATGTACCTGCTGGTCGCGCTGCAGATCGTGCCGGTCCTGGTGTTCCTGACGCTGGGCCGCTACCCGAGCGAGGCCGAACTCGCGGCCGCCACCTGAATCGTATTCTCAGCTGCACCCGCA
>DASYCA010000033.1:0-2458 GCA_036500445.1 Burkholderiaceae bacterium
TCGCGAGCTTCAGCAGCAACTGGCCGGCCACGACCTCGGCGAGCGGGCCGTGATCGACGCCGCGCGGCTCGACCCAGCCGACCGACAGCGGCTGCGTCGCGCCGCATTCGACGAAACGCGCCTTCTCGAGGCGCTCTTGCATTTCTTGCGCACCGACGGACCAGCCGGCGGCGATGCGATAGACGATCAGGTTCTTGAACAAGGGCAGTTCTTCCCGGAGGGTTCGTTCAGCGAAAAGCCGCGATTATGGAACCCCTCGACAAACGAATACGTTTGTCGATCCCCCGCGGGGATGCGGGCCGGCTTGGGGCGGCCCGGCGCTCGGCCCGCTCTGCCGCCTCGCCGCTACTCGACGAAGGCGGGCTTGGTATCGCGCGACGGCGTCCAGTAGACCTGCCCGTCGCGCTCGAACGCATCGATCGCCGTCAGCTTGCCGCGCCCGCAGGGCCCGCCGGCGCAGCGGCCGGTCAGCGGCTCGTAGACCGCGCCGTGGATCGAGCACATGATGAATTCCTTGTCGCCGTCGAGGAACTCGCCGTGCTGCCAGTCCATCTCGGCCGGCACGTGCAGGCAGCGGTTCAGGTAGGCGACGAGCCGGCCGTCGTAGCGCAGCACGAAGGCGCGCGCCGGCTCGCCCCATTGCAACACGTCGAACACGAAGGCCTGTCCGCGCTCTTTCAGTTCGTCGGATGAGCACAACGGCAGCGGCTCCGCGGCGGCCACGACGGCGGCCGGCACGTCATCCATGGCGAGCGAGCCAATCCTGCAGATCGGCGATCGAGTGGGCGATGTGCCGGGTCGGGAACTCGGCGAACGCCGTGTGGTCGTGCGCGCCGTACGCGACGCCGATGCTCGCGACGCCGGCGTTCAGCGCGAGTTGCAGGTCGTGCGTCGTGTCGCCGATCATCACGGTGCGCTCGGCGGGGATCTGCAGCTCGTCCATCAACTCGTGCAGCATGCGCGGGTCGGGTTTCGAGGCGGTCTCGTCGGCGGTGCGGGTCGCATCGAACAGGCCGTGCAGCACCGAGCTGTGCAGCGCCTCGTCCAGCCCGCGGCGCGATTTGCCGGTCGCGACCGCGAGCCGGTGGCCGCTGGCCTTCAGCGACTGCAGCAACTCGAGCGCGCCGTCGAAGAACACGATCTCGTCCTGGCGCGCGACATAGTGGTGGCGGTAGCGCGCCCCGAGCTCCGGGTAGCGCTCGCGCGGCAGGCCCGGCGCGGCGTGCTGCAGCGCCTCGATCAGGCCCATGCCGATCACGTAGCTGGCCTGCGCGTCGCTCGGCCGCGGCAGCCCGAGGTCGACGCAGGCGGCCTGGATGCAGCGCGTGATCAGCGCGGTCGAGTCGTAGAGCGTGCCGTCCCAGTCGAACACGACGAGATCGAAATTCCGCGAGGAGGTCATAAGGTGCCGATCAGGAAGTCGCGAGCGCGTGCAGCAAGGCCTCGCATTCTGGGGGCAATGGTGCGGCCAGCTGAATCACCTCGCCGCTGGCCGGGTGGGCGAAGCGCAGCTGCGCGGCGTGCAGGAACATGCGGTCGAAGCCGGCCGTCTTCGCGATCTGCTTGTTCAGCGCGAAGTCGCCGTACTTCTCGTCGCCGACGATCGCGTGGCCCTCGTGCGTCAGGTGGACGCGGATCTGGTGCGTGCGGCCGGTCTTGATCGTGACGTCGAGCAGCGTGTAGCCGTTGAATTCGCGCGCGATCTTCACGAGCGTGATCGAACGCCGCCCGGCGTCGTGATCGTCGTCGACGGCGCGCACGCGGCGCTCGCCGTCGCCGGTCAGGTACTTGTGCAGCGCGACGTCGATGACCTTGCGGCTCGCCGGCCACGCGCCGATCACGAGCGCCGCATAGGTCTTGCCGATCACCTTCTCGCCCGAGTGCACGCGCAACTGGTCCTGCAGCGCGACCAGCGCCGAGCGCTTCTTCGCGATCAGCAGCAGCCCGGAGGTCTCCTTGTCGAGCCGGTGCACGAGCTCGAGGAACTTCGCGGCGGGTCGCGCGCGGCGCAGCTGCTCGATCACGCCGAAGCTGACGCCGCTGCCGCCGTGCACCGCGACGCCGGCCGGCTTGTCGATCGCGATCAGGTGGTCGTCCTCGAACACGACCGGGAACTCGCGCGCCGGCGCGACCGGCGCCGTGCTGCGGTCGGCTGCATTTTTGGATGTACGCACCGGCGGGATGCGCACCTCGTCGCCGAGCACGAGGCGGGTGTCGGCACCGGCCCGGCCCTTGTTGACCCGAACCTCGCCGGAGCGGATCACGCGGTATACGTGCGTCTTGGGCACGCCCTTGAGCAGCTTGACGAGAAAGTTGTCCAGACGCTGCCCCTCCGAGGCTTCGTCGATACGCACGCGGTGCACCGCCGGAGCGGCGCGCGCTGCGGGGTCTTTGCCTTTGTCCTCTATAATGCGTTGCACCACGTTACTGCGATAAGTGTTTGATTCTTCAGAGTTTA
>DASYCA010000034.1:0-1975 GCA_036500445.1 Burkholderiaceae bacterium
ATCGGCGAGCGCCTCGAACAGGATGCCGAACGCCGCGAGGGCGATGCCCGCCACATCGAGCGCGCCGAGCGGGCTCGCGGCCGGCATCCCGACCAGGAACGGCGCCGCGACGACCCAGGCCAGCAGCGCCTGCAGCCCGAACACCAGGAAGAGGCTCTTGAATCGGAAGTTCGGCTGGTTGCGCGCACGAATCTGCTGGTAGCGGCGGTCCTCGCCATGGCCCCAGTTGCGGCGCGTGATGTAGAGGCACAGGCGCAGCCCCCAGGCCAGCACCAGCGCGAGCATCCACGCCCCGCGCGCGCCGCCGGACGACAGGCGCACGAAGCTGACCAGCGCGCCGGCCGCGATCATCACCGGCCACATCCGGTCGACCAGGCTCACGTCGTCGCGCCACAGGCTGGCGAGCCAGGTCAGCACGGCCAGCAGCGCGGTCCACGCGAGGCCCTGGGCCGCGACCGCGAACACCGAGGACTCGCTCACGCACGCGCCTCGAACAGGTAGTGGCCGACCCACCAGCGCTGCCCGGCATCGAAGCCGAACAGCTCGCCGACCGACATGAAGAACAGCCGCCAGCGCCTCCACCAGACCTCGGCCTCGCGGCCGTAGGTCGCCGCGAGCAGCGGCATCAGCACCTCGCGGCGCGCGTCCATGTTCGCGAGCCAGGCCCGCGCGGTGCGCGCGTAGTGCGTGCCGTCCCAGCGCCAGCGGTTCAACAGGCGCAGGTCGTCCTGGCACTGCAGCGGCAGGTCGTCGCTCGGCATCATCCCGCCGGAGAAGAAATGCCGGCTCATCCAGTCGCTCGCGTCGCGGTCCTCGAACGCATACGGCGCGTCGCGATGCGCGAACACGTGCATGAAGAAGCGGCCCCCCGGGCGCAGCCAGCGCGCGACGTTCGCGAAGGCCCGTGGCCAGTTGCGCAGGTGCTCGAACATCTCGATCGAGACGATGCGGTCGTAGCGCTCGGCGGTGTCGAAGCCGTTGATGTCGCGCGTCAGCACGATCAGGTTGCGCAGCCCGCGCCGCGCCGCCTCGGCCTCGATGTGCTCGCGCTGCGAGCGCGAGTTCGACAACGCGGTGATCCACGATGCGGGATAGCGCTCGGCCATCCACAGCGAGAGCGATCCCCAGCCGCAGCCGAGTTCGAGGATGCGCTGGCCGTCCGCGATGCCGGCGCGTTCGCAGCTGATCTGCAAGGCCGCCGCCTCGGCGTCGGCCAGGCCCGTCGCCGTGCCGCCCGGCCAGTAACAGCTGCTGTACTTGCGATGCGGGCCGAGCACCGCGGCGAAGAACGCGGCCGGCAGCTCGTAATGTTGCTCGTTGGCCTTTTCGGGCAGCGGCGCGAGCGCGGCGCCGCGCATCGCATCGAGAAACGCTTGCGTGCGCGCGGCGGTCGCCTGGGTGTCGTCGGCCCGCAGCTCGGCCAGGCGCGCTCGAAGCAGGCGGCGGATGCCCAGGCGCACGACCCGGTCGGGCACCCGGCCTTGCTCGATCCAGTTGACCGCGAGGGCGGTGTTGCTGTTTGACATGCGCGATCACTCCGTTCTGCGGTTCGCAACCTGCCTCTACGCAAAAACCGGGCAATTGGACGCAACCAAGGACAGCCCGGCGCCGAGCGAAGACAATTCTTCCGACCAACCGGGAAGCCTCCGACATGACCGCCCTCGAATCCCTGTGGCGCGCCGCCGCGCTGCCGGCCGACGCGTTCGGCCACCTGGCGCTGACCGGCGCCGACCCCGCCCTGCCCTCGTCGTTCGCGGTCGGCACGGCCGCGCAGGTGTCGATCGCCGCAGCGGCACTCGCCGCGGCCGAGCTTGGGCAGCTGCGCAACGGCGTGCGCCAGCAAGTCAGCGTCGACATGCGTCACGCCGCGCTCGAATGCTGCGGCCGCTTCACCGTCGACGGCGTCGCACCGAACATCTGGGACAAGATCGCCGGCGTGTACGAATGCCGCGGCGGCTGGGTCCGGCTGCACACG
>DASYCA010000035.1:0-14747 GCA_036500445.1 Burkholderiaceae bacterium
GTCTGCCTGCGCTCGGGTCGGGACGCGGGGTCGCCGACGTCGTTCAGGGTAGAGCGTTCACTGCGTCGGCGACCCCGCATCCCGCCCCGAGAGTCGAGGCCTTTCACCCGCTCACTGCTCAGGTCGTGCGGGGCCGGCGTGATCAGCGACAGTCCGCAACGCGCCGTAAACAGACAGCGGCTACTTCGAACTCAACGCGTTGCTGACCAACCGCGACGTGATGTCGACGATCTGGATCATCCGGTCATAGGCCATCCGCGTCGGGCCGATCACGCCGAGCGTGCCGACGACCTGGCCGTCGACCTCATAAGGCGCGGAGACGACCGAGAGCTCCTCGAACGGCACCACCATGCTCTCGCCGCCGATGTAGATCCGCACGCCCTCGGCGCGGCTGCTGACCTCGAGCAGGCGCATCAATTGGGTCTTCTGCTCGAACATGTCGAACAGCTTGCGCAGCGAGCCCATGTCGCTGGAGAAATCCTGCACCGTCAGCAGGTTGCGCTCGCCGCTGATCACGACCTGCTCCTGGTCGGCCTGGGCGTCGCTGCCGGCCTGCACGGCCGCCTGCATCAGCGCGGCGATCTCGCCGCGCAGCGCGTCGACCTCAGTCTTCAGGCGCTCGCGCACGTCTTCGATCGTGCGGCCGGCGTAGTGCATCGTCAGGTAGTTGCTCGCCTCGACGAGCTGCGCCTGGGTGTAGTCCTGCGCGGTGAAGATCACGCGGTTCTGCACGTCGCCGTCGGGCGCGACCAGGATCACCAGCACGCGCTTTTCACTCAGCCGCATGAACTCGATGTGGTGGAACACGCTCGCCTTGCGCGGCGCCGTGATCACGCCGACGAAGCTGGACAGGTTCGACAGCAGCTGCGCCGCGTTCGCGATCACGCGCTGCGGCTGGTCGGGCAGCAAATGGGGCTCGATCTTGCCGCCCTTCGCGGACGGGTACGACAGCGGCTGGGCCGTCAGCATCGTGTCGACGAACAGCCGGTAGCCGCGCGCGGTCGGGATCCGGCCGGCGCTGGTGTGGGGGCTCGCGATCAAGCCGAGGTCTTCGAGATCGGCCATCACGTTGCGGATCGTCGCCGGCGAGAGCTCCAGGCCGCTGGCGCGCGACAGCGTGCGCGAGCCAACCGGCTGGCCGTCCGCGATGTAGCGTTCGACCAGGGCTTTCAGCAGTGTTTTGGCGCGCTCGTCCAGCATGCCCCATTGTAGGTGTCGAGCCCTGCGCACGGCGCCCCCGACACAGGTGCTGTGGTGTAATTCGGCGCATGACCACCAGCCGCTTTCGACACGTTGCGCTCGTGGGCAAATACCAGGCCCAAGGGATTCGCGGCGTGCTCGAGGACATCGCCCAGTTCCTGGTGCGCCAGGGCCTGGAAGTCTCGCTCGAACGCGAGACCGCGCTGAACACCGGGATGGCCGGCTACAGCGCGCTCAGCGTCCCCGAGCTCGGGCGCGATTGCGATCTCGCCGTCGTCGTCGGCGGCGACGGCACGATGCTCGGCATCGCGCGCCAGCTGGCCCGCTTCGGCACGCCGCTGGTCGGCATCAACCAGGGCCGCCTGGGCTTCATGACCGACGTCCACGTCGGCGACTTCGCGGCCGCGCTCGCGCCGATGATCGCCGGCGACTACGAGGAAGAGCACCGCACGATGCTCGAAGGCGGCGTCTGGCGCGACGACGCGCGCATCTTCGACGGCTTCGCGATGAACGACGTCGTCGTGAGCCGCGGCGCCGCCGCCAGCATGGTCGAGCTGAAGATCGACATCGGCCCCGAGTTCGTCGCCAACATCCGCGCCGACGGCCTGATCATCGGCTCGCCGACCGGCTCGACCGCCTACGCGCTGTCGGCCGGCGGGCCGATCCTGCACCCGGGCATCGCCGCCTGGGCGCTGGTGCCGATCGCCCCGCACGACCTGTCGAACCGGCCGATCGTGCTGCCCGACACCGGCGAGATCTCGATCGAGATCGTCGCCGCCCGCGACGCCAGCGTCAGCTTCGACATGCAGTCGCTCGCCAGCCTGCTGCACGGCGACCGCATCCTGGTGCGCCGCTCGGCGAACCAGGTGCGCTTCCTGCACCCGCGCGGCTGGAGCTATTACGCGACCTTGCGCCGCAAGCTGCACTGGAATTCAGGGGTCAACTAGCGTGTTGCGTCGCCTGTCCTTGCGCGATTTCGTCATCGTCGCCGAACTCGAGGTCGAGTTCGACGCCGGGTTCTCGGTGCTGACCGGCGAGACCGGCGCCGGCAAGTCCATCCTCGTCGACGCACTTCAACTCGCGCTCGGCAGCCGCGGCGACGCCGGCGTCGTGCGCGAAGGCGCGGCACGCGCCGAGATCGGCGCCGAGTTCGACGCGCCGGCGAGCCTTGCCGCCTGGCTCGAGGAGGCCGGCTTCGAGGCCGGTCCGAACGATGAAGAGCGGCTGCTGCTGCGCCGAACCATCGACGCCCAAGGCAAGAGCCGCGCCTGGATCAACGGCAGCGCCGCGACGATCGCGCAGCTGCGAGAGGCGGCCGAGCACCTGGTCGACATCCACGGCCAGCACGCCTGGCAAAGCCTGACGCGCGGCCCCGCGGTGCGCGCGCTGCTCGACGGTTTCGCCGGCATCGAGGCCGCCCCGCTCGCCGCGCTGTGGTCGAGCTGGAAGCAGGCCGGCGACGCGCTGGAACGCGCCGGCACGCAGCAGGCCGGGCTGGAGCGCGAACGCGAGCGTCTGGCCTGGCAGATCGGCGAGCTCGACAAACTCGCCCCCGGCGCCGACGAATGGCCGGAGCTCGAGGCCGAGCACAAGCGCCTGGCGAACGCGCAATCGCTGATCGACGCGGCACGCGCCGCGCTCGACGCGGTCTCCGACGCCGAGGACAACGCCGATGCGCTGACCGGCCGCGCGCTGCACGCGCTCGCCGACGTCGCCGAATTCGACACCGAGCTCGCCGCGACGATCGAGGTGCTGCAAGGCGCGCAGGCGCAGCTGCAGGACGCCGCGCACACGCTCTCGGGCTATCTGAACCACACGGAGGTCGAGCCGCAGCGCCTGCAGGCGCTGGATGAACGGCTCTCCGAGTGGATGAGCCTCGCGCGCCGCTACCGCCGCCCGCCGGAGGAACTGCCGGCGCTGCTCGCGCAATGGAAGGACGAGCTGAAGGCGCTCGACGCCGCCACCGACCTCGAGGGGCTGCAACGCGAGCTCGCGCGCAGCCGGGCCGCGTTCGATTCGGAGGCGAAACGCGTTTCGGCCGCGCGCCGCACCGGCGCGCCCAAGCTGGCCGCCAGCGTCACGCAGGCGATGCAGCAACTGGGCATGGCCGGCGGGCGCTTCGAGATCGCGCTGCTGAAACAGGACGCGCCGCAATCCTTCGGCCTCGAATCGGCCGAATTCCTCGTCGCCGGCCACGCCGGCAGCACGCCGCGACCGCTCGCGAAGGTCGCCTCGGGCGGCGAGCTCTCGCGCATCGCGCTGGCGATCGCGGTCACGACCAGCCGGCTGCAGAGCGCCGGCACGCTGATCTTCGACGAGATCGATTCCGGCGTCGGCGGCGCCGTCGCCGAGACCGTCGGCCGCCTGATGAAACAACTCGGGCAGGCCGCGCAGGTGCTGGCGGTCACGCACCTGCCGCAGGTCGCGGCCTGCGCCGATCACCATTTCGTCGTCGCGAAGGAGCTGCGCGGGGGCGCGACGCTCAGCGAGGTGCGGGCCGTCGTCGGCGAGGTGCGCGTCGCCGAGGTCGCGCGCATGCTCGGTGGGGAACGTCTGTCGGCGACACGACTCGCACATGCCCAGGAAATGCTCGCGGTCGGCGCCGAACCCACGCCGGCGACACCGCGATCGCGCAAGAAATCATGAGCAACCACGCTTCGACTCCGCTGCCGACCTCTCGCGAGGCCGAAGGTCCCCGCGGCACGACCTCGCGCGAGGTCGTGCTGGTCACCGGCATCTCCGGCTCCGGCAAATCGGTCGCGCTGCACGCGCTCGAGGACGCCGGCTTCTTCTGCGTCGACAACCTGCCGCCCGAGCTGCTGCGCGACTTCCTGAAGCTCGAGACGACGCGGCCCGAGCGGCGCCTGGGCATCGCGGTGGACGTGCGCAGCGCCGGCTCGCTGCCGCACCTGCTGCCGCTGCTGCAGCAGCTGCGCACCGAGGGCATCGACGTCGCGGTCGTGTTCCTGGACGCCAGCACCGACGCGCTGGTGCGCCGCTTCTCCGAGACGCGCCGGCCGCACCCGCTGTCCAGCGCGCTGCCCCACAACCTGCCGGCGCGCCGCCAGGGCGACAGCGCGCCGGACAACCGGCGCGCGCTGGTCGACGCGATCGAGCTGGAGCGCGAGCTGCTCGCCGAGCTGCGCGAGATCGCGACCGTGATCGACACCAGCCAGCTGCGCCCCGCGCAGCTGCGCGTCTGGATGCGCGACCTCGTGCGCGACACCGGCAACCGCATCACGCTGGTGTTCGAGAGCTTCGCCTTCAAGTTCGGCGTGCCGCTGGACGCCGACTACGTCTTCGACGTGCGCGTGCTGCCGAACCCGCACTACGTGCGCGAGCTTCGCCCGCTGACCGGGCGCGACGCGCCGGTCGCCGAGTTCCTGCGCGCGCAGCCCGAGGTCAGCGAGATGCTGGGCCAGATCGAGGCCTTCCTCGCGCGCTGGCTGCCGGCCTTCGAGGCCGACCAGCGCAGCTACCTGACGGTCGCGATCGGCTGCACCGGCGGCCAGCACCGTTCCGTGTACTTTGCCGAGACGCTCGCCGATCGCTTCCGTCACCTCGGCACGACACTGATCCGGCATCGAGAACTGGATGCGCGCGACTGAACCGGCCGGCCGGCAACCGCTGGCCCTCTTCCCGCTGCAGGCGGTCTTGTTTCCCGGCGGCGCGCTGAGCCTGAAGATCTTCGAGGCGCGCTACCTGGACCTGATCGCCACCTGTTTGCGCGAGCAGAGCGCGTTCGGCGTCGTCGCGCTGCGCAGCGGCCACGAGGTGCGGCTGCCCGATCAGGCCGAGGTCAGCTTCGAGCGCGTCGGCACGCTCGCCGAGCTGATCGACGTCGACAGCGACACCCCGGGCATCCTGCAGGTGAAATGCCGCGGCGGCTCGCGCTTCGCGGTGACGAGCAGCGAACAGCGCAGCGACGGCCTGTGGCTCGCGCAGACCGAGCCGATCCCTGACGACGCCACGCTGGCGCCCAGCCCGACGCAGCTCGCGAGCGTGCACGGCCTGCAGGAAGCGATCGCGGCGATGAAGGTGCAGGGCCTGGAGCCGTTTCTCGCGCCGCACCGCTTCGACGACGCCGGCTGGGTCGCGAACCGCTGGTGCGAGCTGCTGCCGATCTCGCAGGCCGCGAAGTACCGGTTGATGGAGCTCGCGGACCCGCTCGCGCGCCTTCAACTCGTCGACGACTACCTGCGCGGCAAGGGCGTGATCGGCGGCAGCGCCGGCTGAACCACCGGCGACGTCGAGGCCTCGGCAGGCGGCACGGCACGACCCTCGGCCGGCGTCAGCAGCTTGCGCAACGGCGCCGGCAGCCCCGCCGCGAGCGCCTCGTCCAGCCCGAACCACTGGCCCGCGGGCCACGCCGCGGTGATGCGCTCGACCGCCGCACCGGCGCTGCGCGCCGGCAGCGTCCAGCGCCGCGGGTGCAGCGTCCAGTCCAGGTGCGTCAGCGTGTGCGTGAAGCTCGGCAGGTGCTCGCCCTGCCCCGGCCAGCCGCCGCTCGCCGCCTCGAACGCCGCCGCCGAATCGAATTCGGGCAGGCTCCACAGCCCCGCCCAGACGCCCGTCTCGGGCCGCTGCACCAGCCAGACCTCGTCGCGCCATTGCAGCCACAGCCACAGATGCTCGCGCGTGCCGCGCTTCAGTTTGCGCGTCTTGATGGGAAAGCGCACCTGCGTGCCGGCCTGCTGCGCGACGCAGACCGCGCGCACCGGGCACAGCAGGCAGCTCGGCGAACGTTGCGTGCAGACGGTCGCGCCGAGGTCCATCAGCCCTTGCGTGTAGCGCTCGATGTCGTGCTCGGGCAGCAGCTTGATCGCCTCGACCCAGAGCGCACGCTCCTGGCGCGTCTCGGCCAGGTCGCCGTCGAAGCCGAGCACGCGCGTCAGCACGCGCTTCACGTTGCCGTCCAGGATCGCGACGCGCTCGCCGAAGCAGAACGCCGCGATCGCCGCGGCCGTCGAGCGGCCGATGCCGGGCAGCGTCATCAGCGCCTCGCTGCTCGGCGGAAAGCGCCCGCCGTGCTCGGCGACGACGGCCTGCGCACAGCGGTGCAGGTTGCGCGCGCGGCTGTAGTAGCCGAGGCCGCTCCAGAGCGAAAAGACGTCGTCGAGCGAGGCCGCGGCGAGCGCCGCGACGTCGGCAAAGCGCTGCAGGAAGCGGTCGTAGTAGCCCAGCACCGTCGCGACCTGCGTCTGCTGCAGCATGATCTCCGAGAGCCAGACGCGGTACGGGTCGCGCGTCGCCTGCCAGGGCAGCGTGTGCCGCCCGTGCGTGCGCTGCCACGCGATCAGCGGCGTGGCGAACTCGCGTGGCTGCTCCGGCGTGCCGGGCACCCGCGCGCTAAGCACGCTGCGCGCGCTGCAGCGGCGCGTCGGCCTCGGCCAGGTTCAACGCGATCAGGTCGTTGGCGACGACCGGGCCGGCGCGGGCCTGGTCGCGCATCGTGTCGAGCAGCTCGCGCGAGCGGCGCAGAAAACCCTGCACGCGTTCGTCATGCGCCTCGAGCTCCTTGATGCGCAGCTCGAGGTCGCCGGCCGCCGTCTGCACGCGCTCGAGCGACTCGGTGCGGTGCCTGAAGTTGCGGCGCCGGTCGCGCAGCTGCGCATCCACCTGGGCCGAAGCCGACTTGTTCCAGAGCTCCAGGTCGCCGCTCGCGTTCTCGAACACGACCCGCAGCCGCGACAGCAGCATGCGCCGGAACTGCTCCATGAACTTCGGGCTCGACAGCCGCAGCGACGCCGTCAGGCCCAGGTACTGCACATAGCTCTGCTCGATCAGCGCGAGCTCTTCGCGAAAGCGCGAGAAATCGGGCGTCTTGGTCAGCGCCAGGCCGAAGCCGAAGTCGCTGTTGAGCTTGGCGAACGAGGCGCCGAGCATGTCGCGGATCTCGTCGCTGCGCTTGGTCGCGGTCTCCAGCATCGCGCGCAGCCGCGCGCACAGCGCGATGAAGCACTTGCGCGCGCCGATGCTCAGCAGCGAGGCCTTCATCTCGGCCTGCATCTTGCCGACCTCGTGGCGCAGCCGGTCCGAGGACAGGCCGTGAACGGCGTCCTTCAGCATCCGGCTGTGCACGACGCGCATTGCCTGCAGCCGCACCGCGCACTGCTCGAACTCGGCCGTCTCGGCGCCGACGCGCTCCAGCATCATGCGCAGCTTGCCGGCGCTCTTGCCGCGCAGGCCGCGCAGCTCCAGCATCTGCTCGGCGAGCTGGCGCCGGTGGTCGCCGAGGCGGCGCGCGACGTGGTTCTCGATCTGCTGCGCGCCGTCGAGCACGACCTGCTCGAGCACGAGCCGGCGCTGCGGCAGCAGCTGCGAGCCGAGCGCGGCCTCGAGAACCGGCAGCCGGCTCTCGATCAGGCCTTTTTCGTCCTTCGCGACGCGCGCGGCCAGGGCCTGGCGAGCCGACAGCGGGTAGACGCGGTCGCGCGGGATGTCCAGCGTCCGGGCGGTCTCCGAGCACTGCTTGGCGATCTGCGCGTCGACCTCGCCGTCGCTGGCGAGCGGGTCGTTCAGCGCGTCGATCTTGTTCAGCACGACGAAGCGCGAGAGCGACTGGCCGCCGAGGTGGTCGCGCCAGACGCCCAGGTCGGACTTGGTCACGCCGGTGTCGGCGCCCAGGATGTAGACGGTCGCGTGCGCGGTCGGCAGCAGGCTCAAGGTCAGCTCGGGCTCGGCGCCGATCGCGTTCAGGCCCGGCGTGTCGAGCACGACCAGGCCCTGCTTCAGCAGCGGGTGCGGGTAGTTGATCAGCGCATGGCGCCAGGCCGGCACCTCGACGCGGCCGACCGGGTCGACCGGCGGGTTGTCGTCGGGCTCGTCATCGCGCCAGAAGCCGAGGTCGCGCGCGGTGTCCTTGCTGACCCACTCGGTGCGCGTCACCTCCTGCAGCGCCAGCGCGAGCTTCTCGGGGTCGTCGATCGGCAGCTCGCGGGTCGTCCAGGCGCGGCGCTGCATGCGCAGCTCGGCGAGCGACTGGCCCTCGAGCCGGGTCGCGATCGGCAGCAGCATCAGCGACGCCGTCTCCTCGCCGTCCCACGCAAGCTCGACCGGGCACATCGTCGTGCGGCCCGGCGTCGCCGGCAGCACGCGGCGGCCGGTGTCGGCGAAGAAGATCGCGTTGATCAGCTCGGACTTGCCGCGCGAGAACTCGGCGACGAACGCGACGACGAGTTTTTCATTGCCCAGGCGCTCGCGCATCGCCGCCATCTGCAGCAGCGCGGAGGCGTCGACCAGCTCGTGATCGTTCAGGAAGCGCGAGACCTCGTCCAGCCGACGCGCAAGCGTGGCCCGCCAGCCGCTCATGGTGTCGAGGCTGAGGGCGAACGAAGGGTTCATGGTCGACAACGACGTTGGTTCTTGGAGGTTCGGCCGATCCTAGCGGCAAGGCCCGCGCGACGTTGTTACAAAACATCTGCAAGCGCCGGCGGGGCGCGCGCGCCGAGAAAGATCACCGCTTCCGGATCACCGCTTCTGGCAGCCGGGGCAGAAATACGTCGCGCGCTGGCCCTGGACGATGCGCCGCACGGTCCCGTCGTCGCGCACGCAGCGCTCGCCTTCGCGGCCGTAGACGCGGGCCTGGGTCTGGAACGCGCCGGCCATGCCGTGCGCGTCGCGGAAGTCGCGCAAGGTCGAGCCGCCGAGCTCGAGCGCGCGCGCGAGCGTGCCGCGCACCGCCTGCGCCAGGGTCTCGCAGCGCGCGAGGCTGAGCCGGTCGCAGCGCGTGCGGGGGTCGATGCGGGCCTCGAACAAGGCCTCGCACGCATAGATGTTGCCGGCCCCGACGACGATCTCGCCGCCCAGCAGCGCCTGCTTGATCGCGACCCGCTTGCCGCGCAGCGCCGCGTGCAGGTGGCGGCCGGTGAAGACCGGGTCGAAGGGCTCGACGCCGAGCCGGGCGAGCAGCTTCGCGGCCGGGTCGGCGACGAGCGAGGCCGACCAGACGACCGCGCCGAAGCGGCGCGGATCGGTCAGCCGCAGCGTGCCCTGCGAGGTCACCAGGTCGAAATGGTCGTGCGGCCCGGGGGCGGCGGGGTCGGCACCGAACGCGAGCGAGCCCGACATCCCCAGGTGCATCAGGAGCCCGCCGCGCTCGACCCCACTCTGGCCCAAAGCGAGCCACAAATATTTACCTCTTCGCGTGACCTCGCCGACGGTTTGCGCGATCAGCGCCTCCGGCGGGCAGCCGAGCGGCCAGCGCAGCGGCTTGCCCAGGCGCACCGAGGCGATCCGGGCGCCGCGGATGCGCTGCGCAAAGCTCTGGCGCGTGACTTCGACCTCGGGCAGTTCGGGCATGGGGGAATTATCCGATGCGATTTGCGTCTACCCTCGCTGCCTAGAATGGCTTGCAGCTTCAGGAGTTCGCCGATGTCGTCCCACCACCTCAGACCGAGCCGCGCGCGGATGCGGGGCATGCTGTTGTCCGCGGTGTCGGTCGGGGTGTCGATCGTCGCCTCGATGCCGCTCGCGTTCGCCCAGGCGCCCGCGCCGACCCCGGCGCCCTCGCCGGCCCCGCCCGCGAGCGCGGCTTCGGCGCCACCCGACGCGGCCGCCAGCGCGGCCAGCGTCGCCGCGCCGCCGGCCCCGGTCGAGAACTCCAACCTCAGCGCCCAGCTGTTCAACCAGCTGCTGATCGGCGAGATCGAGATGCGCGAGGGCGACCTCGCCGCCGCGTATCAACTGATGCTCGACGCCGCGCGCCGCGCCAACGACGAGCAGCTCTACCGCCGCGCGACCGAGATCGCGCTGCAGGGCCGCGCCGGCGACCAGGCGCTCGGGGCCGTCAAGGCCTGGCGCCAGGGCCTGCCGCAGTCGCTCGACGCGCTGCGCTTCCAGATCGAGCTGCTGATCCAGCTCGACCGCCTGAACGACGCCGTCGAGCCGCTGCAGGCGCTGCTGAAGCTGAGCCCGCCGCCGCAGCGCCTGGCGCTGATCAACTCGATGCCGCGCTTCTTCGCCCGAAGCAGCGACCGCAAGCTCGCCGCGAGCGTGATCGAGCAGGCGATGCTGCCCTACATCAACGACCCGGAGACCCGCGTCGCCGCGCGCGTCACGGTCGGGCGCGGCTGGCTGCTCGCGATCAACGGGACCAAGGCGCTCGCGCTCGCCCAGAGCGCCCACGAGATGGACCGCGCGGCCGAGGCCCCCGCCGGCCTCGCGCTGGAGATGCTGCCGGGCACGCCCGCTGCCGAGGCGATCGTGAAAGACCAGCTCGACGCGAAGCCCGACAGCACCGCGGTGCGGCTGCTGTACGTGCGCGCGCTGCTGACCGGCCAGCGCGTCGAGGACGCGACCACGCAGCTCGAGACGCTGACCCGCCTGTCGCCCGAGCTGCCGCAGGCCTGGCTGACGCTGGGCGCACTGCACGTGCAACTGCACGAGCCGGCCGCGGCGATCGTCGCGCTGCAGAAATACATCGCGCTGGTCGAGGCCGGCGCGATGCCGGCCGCGGCCGAGCCCGCAGCGGCCGCCCCGGTGGCGCCCGCCGCCGAGAGCGCCGACACCGCGAGCGCGGACGACGACGCCGCGCCGTCGACGAAGGACGACGCGCTGATCCGCGGCTGGCTGCTGCTGTCCCAGGCCGCCGACATGCAAGGCGACCTGAAGGGGGCCGACGCCTGGCTCGCGAAGATCGACAGCCCGCAGCGCGCGCTCGAGGTCCAGGTCCGCCGCGCCTCGCTGATGGCGCGCGAAGGCAAGGTCACGCAGGCACGTGCGCTGATCCACCGCCTGCCCGAGAAGACGCCCGAGGACGCGCGTACGAAATTGCTGGCCGAGGCCCAGGTGCTGCGCGACGCGAAGCTGTGGGCCGATGCGAACACGGTGCTCGCGCAGGCGAACCAGCGCTTCCCGAACGACGTCGAGCTGATCTACGAGCAATCGATGATGGCCGAGAAGCTCAACACGATGGCCGACATGGAGCGCCTGCTGCGCCGCGTGATCGAGCTCAAGCCCGACCACCAGCACGCCTACAACGCGCTCGGTTACTCGCTGGCCGAGCGCAACGTGCGCCTGCCCGAGGCGCGCACGCTGATCCAGAAGGCGCTTGAGCTGAGCCCGGGCGAGCCTTCCATCACCGACAGCATGGGCTGGGTCGAGTACCGGCTCGGCCACCGCGACGAGGCGATCCGCCTGCTGCGCGAGGCCTACCGCGGCCAGCCCGACGCCGAGATCGCTGCCCACCTCGGCGAGGTCCTGTGGGTCGACGGCCAGGCCGACGAGGCGCGCCGCGTGCTGCGCGAGGCGCGCCAGCGCGACGCGAAGAACGAGGTGCTGCGCGAGACGCTGACGCGGCTGCGGGTCGACCTGTGACGGGTCGCGCGCGAGCGGCGGCGCAAGGCGTTGCGCCAGGCTTGGCCGCTCGCCCGCCGGCGCCCTTCGAGGGGTTTTTCGCGGCCTTTTTCGCGGCCTTCGTTGCCATCTCGCTCGCTGCCTGCACCACGGTACCGCCGGCGACCGGCGGCGCCGACACCTTGTCGGGGCGCCTGAGCGTCAAGGTCGACGGCGTCGAGGGCGCGTCGCCCCGCAACGTCAGCGCGGCCTTCGAATTGCAAGGCGACCCGACCGCCGGCCGGCTGAACCTGTCGACCCCGCTCGGCAGCACGCTCGCGCAGGCGCGCTGGGCACCCGGCGTCGTCGCGCTCGTGACGCCCCAGGGCGAACGCCGCTACGCCGACCTGGACGCGCTGACCGGCGAGGTGCTGGGCGAGAGCCTGCCGGTCGCCGCGCTGTTCGACTGGCTGCGCGGCCGGCCCTGGCCCGGCGCGCCGAGCACGCCGGGCGTGCTGGGCGCGCCGGGCTTCGCGCAGCTCGGCTGGGTCGTCGACCTCGCCCGCTTCGACGAGGACTGGGTCGTCGCGACGCGCACGCGCGCGCCGACGGTCGTCGTGCGCGCGAAGATCGACCGGCCCTGAGCGGCGACCGCGGACGATGGCCCTGCGCTCGCTCCTGGACGTCGCCGCCCCGGCGAAGCTGAACCTGTTCCTGCACGTCGTCGGCCGCCGGCCCGACGGCTATCACCTGCTGCAATCGCTGTTCGTGCTGATCGACTGGCACGACACGCTGCACTTCGAGTCCCGCGCCGATGGCCGGCTGAATCGCCACGACCTGGGCGAGCCGCTGCCGCCCGACGACCTGTGCCTGCGCGCCGCGCGGCTGCTGCAGGCCGAGAGCGGCAGCGCGCAAGGCGCCGACATTTCCACGACCAAGCGCCTGCCGTCCGGCGCCGGGATGGGCGGCGGCAGCTCCGACGCGGCCACGACGCTGCTCGCGCTGAACCGGCTCTGGGGCCTGAACTGGCCGCGCGCGAAGCTGCTGGCGCTCGGCCTGAAGCTGGGCGCCGACGTGCCGTTCTTCATCGGCGGGCGCAATGCGATCGTCGAAGGCATCGGCGAGCGGCTGACGCCCGTGTCGATCGCGCCCGAGTGGCTGGCCGTCGTGAAACCGCCGCAGGGGATCGCGACCGCCGCCCTCTTCGCCAGCCCGCTGCTGGTGCGGGACACCGAACCTGCTATACTTGAAAGCTTCGCTGCAATTGCAAGAATTGTGAACACGAACTCGGAGTTCGGTCGCAACGATCTGCAGGCGGCAGCGGAAGCAGAATGCGCGCAAGTGGTGCAAGCCGCTTCGATTCTGGCTCAGCGTTTCGGCAACAGCCGCATGACGGGCTCCGGTAGCGCGGTGTTTGCGAGAGCAGGCACCGGGCCCGAACCGTCGGCAGCGATGCCGCAGGATCTGGAGCCGGGTTGGGCCGGCAGAATGTGCCGCAGCTTGCACGAGCACCCGCTGGTCGGGTGGTGCGCAGACGGCTGAGGAGTTGAGGTGCATCGCGTCGGGGCGCAAACCCTGGGGCGTTGAACCTGTGTAGGGGAGTCGCCAAGTTGGTTAAGGCATCGGATTTTGATTCCGACATGCGAAGGTTCGAATCCTTCTTCCCCTGCCAAATCTTTTTCGGAAGATCCCGGTGAGCCTCGACGGAGCGAACGTGCTTTTCAACACCCTGCTGTTCACCGGTAACGCGAATCCTGCACTCGCGCAGGAGATCGCGACGCACCTGGGTGTGGAGCTCGGCAAGGCCCGTTGCGGCCGCTTCTCCGACGGTGAAGTCGACATCGAGATCCACCAGAACGTGCGTGCCCGGGACATCTTCGTCGTGCAGCCGACGTGCGCGCCGACGAACGAGAACCTGATGGAGCTGTGCATCATGGTGGACGCGCTGAAGCGCGCGTCGGCGCGCCGCGTCACCGCCGTGATCCCCTACTTCGGCTACGCCCGCCAGGACCGCCGCCCGCGCTCGACCCGCGTGCCGATCAGCGCGAAGGTCGTCGCCAACATGCTCGAGGCCGTCGGCGTCGAGCGGCTGTTGACGATGGACCTGCACGCCGACCAGATCCAGGGCTTCTTCAACATCCCGGTCGACAACATCTACGCCTCGCCGGTGCTGCTGTCGGACCTGCAGAGCAAGCGCTACGACGACCTCGTGGTCGTCTCGCCCGACGTCGGCGGCGTGGTGCGCGCCCGGGCCCTGGCCAAGCAGCTGAACACCGATCTGGCGATCATCGACAAGCGCCGCCCGAAGGCGAACGTCTCCGAAGTCATGAACGTGATCGGCGACATCGACGGCCGCACCTGCGTGATCATGGACGACATGACCGACACCGCCGGCACCCTCGTGAAGGCGGCAGAGGTGCTGAAGGAACGCGGCGCGAAGCGCGTGTTCGCGTACTGCACCCACGCGGTCTTCTCCGGCCCGGCGATCGAGCGCATCAAGGGCTCGCAGCTCGACGAGGTCGTGATCACCAACACCATCCCGCAGAGCGAGGCGGTCAAGAACTGCAAGAAGGTGCGCGAGCTGTCGGTCGCGTTCCTGTTCGCCGAAACCATCCGGCGCATTTCCGACGGCGAGTCGGTCACGTCGCTGTTCGCGGAGCAAAACAGTAATTTCTAGAACGAGAGCGGGGTTGCCTTCGGCAACCCCTTATCGGCGGGCGGGCCTTCGGCCCACCTTTTAACCGAAGAGCCTGGTCGCGGGCCTTCACATTTTGGAGTCATCAATGAAATTCGTCGCTTTTGAGCGCACGCTGCAGGGGACCGGAGCGAGCCGCCGCCTGCGCAATGCGCAAAAGGTTCCCGGGATCGTCTATGGCGCGGGCACCCCGTCCATGATCGAGCTCGATCACAACGCCCTCTTCTTCGCGCTGAAGAAGGAAGCCTTCCACTCGTCCATCCTCGAGATGGAACTGGCCGGCAAGAGCGAACAGGTGCTGCTGCGTGATTACCAGATGCACCCGTTCCGCCCGATCGTGCTGCACATCGACTTCCAGCGCGTCGACGCGACGACCAAGGTCGTCAAGAAGGTGCCGCTGCACTTCATCAACGAAGAAAACTCGCCGGCCGTGAAGACCGACAGCTGCGTCGTGAACCATGTCGTCACCGAGCTGCGCATCTCGTGCCTGGCCTCGCAGCTGCCCGAGTTCCTGACGATCGACCTGGCCAACCTGGCCAAGGGCCAGACGCTGCACGTCAACGACATCAAGCTCGCC
>DASYCA010000036.1:0-3067 GCA_036500445.1 Burkholderiaceae bacterium
GACTTCGGCGTCGTGCTGAAGGAAGGCGTCGGCGAGGACCACGCGAACCAGGAACGCCTGACCAAGCTGCTGCGCTTCGCCTCGACGCATGCCGACGACGGCGTGTCGTTCACCGACTACCTGAGCCGCATGAAGGAAGGCCAGGAGGCCATCTACTACATCACCGCCGACAGCCTGGCCGGTGCGAAGAGCAGCCCGCAGATCGAGATCTTCCGCAAGAAGGGCATCGAGGTGCTGCTGCTGATCGACCGCGTCGACGAGTGGATGCTGAGCCACCTGTACGAATTCGACGGCAAGCCGCTGCAAAGCGTCGCGAAGGGCGCGGTCGACCTCGGCAAGCTGCAGGACGAGGCCGAGAAGAAGCAGGCCGAGGAGGCCGCGACCGCGTTCAAGCCGTTGCTGGACAAGCTCAAGGACGCGCTGAAGGACCGCGCGAAGGACGTCCGCGTGACGACCCGCCTGGTCGATTCGGCGGCCTGCCTGGTCGTCGAGGAAGGCGACATGAGCGGCCACCTCGCCCGCATGATGAAGCAAGCCGGCCAGACCGCGCCGAAATCGCTGCCGACGCTCGAAGTGAACGCCGAGCACGCGCTCGTGAAGCGGCTGGACGGCAGCGCGCATTTCGACGACCTGGCCAACATCCTGTTCGACCAGGCCCTCCTCGCCGAGGGCGGGCAGCTCGAGGACCCGGCGGCCTATGTGCGGCGCGTCAATGCGATGTTGACGGCCTGATCGACACTGCGACGCGCCGTCGGCCTGCGGCGCGTTGCGGTCGATCGCTGCGTCTGCCTGCGCTCGGGTCGGAATGCGGGGTCGCCGACGTCGTTCAGGGTAGAGCGTTCACTGCGTCGGCGACCCCGCATCCCGCCCCGAGAGTCGCCGCCTTTCACCGGCGCACTGCTCAGGTCGTGCCGGGCACCCGGACGTACGCCGGCCTCGCTCCACCGTGAACAGCGAAAGTTCACAACGCGCCGCAAGCAGTCCGCGCCTCACCCCAGCGGCGGCTCGCTCATTGCCTCGAGTTGCTGGCGCAGGCGGGTTGTCTGTTCGGCCCAGTACTTCGGGCTCTCGAACCACGGGAAGGCGATCGGGAAGGCCGGGTCGGCCCAGCGGCGGGCGATCCACGCGCTGTGGCGGATGATGCGCAGCGTGCGCAGCGGCTCGATCAGGCGCAGCTCGCGCCAGTCGAAATCCATGAATTGTTCATAGCCGTCGAGCACCGTGACGAGCTGGCGCCGCATCGCGGCGCGGTCGCCGGAGAGCAGCATCCAGAGGTCTTGCGTCGCCGGGCCGGTGACGGCGTCGTCGAGGTCGACGAAGTGCGGGCCGTCGTGCGTCCACAGCACGTTGCCGAGGTGGCAGTCGCCATGCAGGCGGATCTGGCGCGCCGGCTCGCCGTTCGCGAAGGCCGCGGTGACGGCCTCTAACGCCTCGCTGGTGACCTGCGCCCACGCGGTCTCGGCGTCGGGGGGGATCAGGCCCTGGCCGAGCAGCCAGTCGCGCTCGTTGAGGCCGAAGGTCTGCACGCTCAGGTGTTCGCGGTGCTCGAAGGGTTTCAGCGCGCCGACCGCGTGCATGCGGCCGATGAAGCGGCCCAGCCACTCAAGGGTGTCCGCGTCCTCGAGCTCGGGCGCGCGGCCGCCCAGGCGCTCGCTGACGCTGAAGCGGTAGGCGGCGCCGGTGGAAGTCGTGAGCTGCGCGAGCGTCGCGCCCAGCAGTTCCACCTGCGACGCCAGGCGCGAGCCGGGGTCGAGCTCCAGGGGCCAGACGGCGGCGACCGGGATCTCGCGCGCCGCGAGTTCGTTCGCGAACGCGTGCTCCTCGAGGATCTGCGCGTCGCTCCAGCGGTGCGGGCGATAGAACTTCGTGACGATCACGCGGCCGTCTTCCAGGAAGACCTGGAACACCCGGTTCTCGTACGAATTGAGCTGGATCAGCCGGCCGTCGCCGCGCAGGCCGACGGTGTCGAGCGCGTCGAGCACGAGGTCGGGGCCGAGCTCTGCATAAGGGGTCTGCGAGGGCGAGGTCGTCATGCGCCGATGCTACGCGCCGGCGCTTGGCCCTGAGGGGGTCAGTGGCGCGAGCCGGAGGACAGGAAGCGCGGCATCGGCGCGTCGACCACGACGCCGCCCATTTCCTCGTCGACGTTGACGCCGACCATCGGGTCGGGCCCCTCGCCATGGCTCGGCGGCAGCGGGCGCGACGACGAGCGCGCTGTCTTCGTGCTCGGCAGCGGGCTGAACTCGCTGCTGCCGAAGCCGCCGTCGCGCGAATCCGGGGCGAAGAAGGAATCCTGGAACACGGTCGAGTCCTGCCACAGCGCGGTGCGCTCGGCACGGCGCGACGCGACGGTGCTCGACAGCGAGTTGCGCGCCTGGTTCAGGTTCACGGGGGGCACCGGCGCCGGCTGTGGGCCGCGCGCGGAGTTGCCGCTGGTCGGCACGAGCAGTTGCAGCTCGGCGACCGAGGGCAGCTGGTCGACCGGCGTGCGCAGGTAGCGCACCCGGCAGGCGCTGAGCACCGACTGCTTGATCTGCATCAGGCGGCGCGAGCTGCCGCGGTCGTTGTCGAGGTCGATCGCGGCGAGCACCCGGCCGTTCGCGCTGCAGACCGCGAAGGTCACGTGGCTGGTGCCGAGCAGGTCGAACCAGTAGCGCACCTCGTTCGGGTCGGTCGGCTGGCAAAAGCGCACCAGCGGCAGCTTGGACAGCACGATGTGGTGCGGCAACGCCTCGCGCAACAGCCGATAAACGCGGCGTTCGTCGGTCGAGAACACCGGCCGCGCCGTCAGCGCCCACTCGGTCGGCAGCGCCAGCGGCTTGCCCGGCTTGTTGCGCAGGAACGCCCACAGGAAAACGATCAGTGCCAGCAGGCCGGAGGCAACCAACGCCACGATCCAGGGGAGCGTTTGCATGAAAGGCAGTGCGATTCGTTCGGGGGGACAGGACACGGCCCGACCGGCGGCTGGGCACAATCGTTAACTGTACCGGATGGAAACCTCGCGCGGCGCGGTCCTTGATCCCCGAAATGCGTGAGGCGGCCGGGAACGCGCGCCGCTGTGCACAAC
>DASYCA010000037.1:0-5250 GCA_036500445.1 Burkholderiaceae bacterium
TCAGTTGCAACTGCAATGATTGTAGCTACAATCTTCCCGATGGAACAAGTCGCTCGACGCAAGGCCGATCCGAAGTCGCCGCGGGCCGCGGTCGCAGACGCGCCGGTCAAGCCGAGCGGCTGCAGCAGCTTCAAGCTGCGCCAGCTGTCGCGCCGGGTCAGCCAGTACTTCGACCACGTCGTCGGCGCGGCCGACCTGAAGACCACGCAGTACTCGATGCTCTCGCACACGCTGCGGCTCGAACCGGTGCGCCCCGGCGACCTCGCGGCCGAAATGGAGATGGACGCCTCGACGCTGACGCGCAACCTGCAGCCGCTGATCAAGCATGGCTGGGTCGTCGTCGGCCCCGGTGCGGACGGCCGCAGCCGCTTCGTGCGCCTGACGCCGGCCGGCCGCCTCAAGCACGCCGAGGCGCAGCGCGCGTGGAAGCGGGCTCAGCTCGCGTTCAACGCCCAGGTCGGCGAGGAACGCGTCGTGCGGCTGCACGCGCTGATCGACGAATGCCTCGCGGCGATGAACCACGAAGAACCGGGACAAGCCTGAATCGGGCCATCGGCCACCGATGCGTCAAGGCGTCGGGCGCGTGGCAGCGATGCCCGGGGTCACGTCGTCGCCGTAGGCCTGCGCCCACAGCGCAGTGAGCTTCTCGTCGGCGTCGAGGCGCTCGCCGGGCAGCCCGTCATCGGTGTGCCAGTTCGCGATGCGCGATTCGACGGCGAAGTGCGAGGTGGGCGTCAGCGCCGCCGGGTCGTCGAGGCTGCCGACCGACAAGTCCATGCGCTCGGAATCGAGGTACTCGAAGCTCAGCGGCGTGCCGCAGCGGCCGCAAAAGCCGCGCCTCGCCAACTTCGACGACGCGAAGTAGCTCGGCTCGACATCGAGCCAGCGCGTCTCATCCTTGCGCAGATTGAAAAACGCCGCGCGCGTGTTGCCGAACGCCAACTGGCATATCCTGCAGTGGCAGTAGTAGCCCGTGCGCTCGACGCATCGCGCCTCGTAGCGCACCGCGCCGCACAGGCAGCCGCCGGTCAACGCGGCAGCGTCGGCGGCCGTCACGACGCCACCGTGTAGTTCAAGGTCAGCCGCCCGCCGTCGACATAGACGATCTCGCCGGTCACGTAGCTCGCCGCGCTGCTGAGCAGGTAGGCGCAGACGTCGGCGATCTCCTGCGGCTCGCCGAGGCGCTTCATCGGCGTGCGGCTCATGATGCGCGCCTTCGCCTCGTCGCTGCCCAGCACCGCGTTCTTCGCGAGCTCGGTCGCGATCGTGCCGGGCCCGACCGCGTTGACGCGAATGCCGTGGTCGGCGAGCGCGAGCGCCATCACCCGCGTCAGCTGGTTGATGCCGCCCTTGCTCGCGTTGTAGCTGGCGATGCTGGGGATCGTCAGCACGCCGTTGACCGAGCTCATGTTGACGATCGCGCCGCGAATGCCGCCCGCGACCATCGCCTTCGCGACCGCCTGGCCGACGAGGAACGAGCCCTTCAGGTTGACGTCGATCACCGCGTCCCAGTCGGCCTCGGTGATCGCCAGGAAGTCGGCGGCCTTGAAGATGCCGGCGTTGTTGATCAACGCATCGACGTGCCCGAATTCGGCCAGCGTCGCCGCGAGCGCGGCATCGACCTCGGCCTTGTTCGCGACGTTGCAGTGCCGGTAGATCGCGCGCCGTCCACGCGCGTTCAGATCGGCGGCGAGCGCGGTGCCGCGCGCGTCGTCGACATCCCACAGCGCGACCGCCGCGCCGTCCTGCGAGAGCCGTTCGGCGCAGGCCGCGCCGATGCCCTGGGCCGCGCCGGTGACGATCGCGACCTGGTCCTCGAGGTGGAAATGGACGGGGGTTCTTGTCTTCGTTGTCTTCGTGGTCATCGTGTTCTCCAGGTCAGCCGGCCGCGCCGCTTCAGCCACACCGCGACGCCTTGTGCATTGAGTTCCAGATCGAGCGCCAGCAGTTCCATGATGCGCTCGTCGGGCAGCGAGCAGCCGTGGGCGCGCAGGCTGCGGCGGTAGATGTCGCCGAAGCCGCGCAGCAGCGCGGCATGGCGTTCGGCGCCGTCGGCCAGCGCCGTGGCCACCTGGTCGGCCAGCACGACCATCGCATCCATCTGCTCGAGCAGCAGCGGCGCGAGCCGCGCCGCGCCGCCGACCGGGCCGTAGTGCGTCAGGTACAGCCACTCGGGGTCGAGCGCCGCGATGCGCTCGACCGAGCGGCGCAGCGCCTGCGGTTCGAACTGGATCGGCGTCGTCGTCGGCATGATCCAGGCGCCCGCGGCGTTGTCGAACTCGCGGTACGAGAGCCCGAAGGTGTCGCCGGTGAACACGCCGCGGCTGCGCTCGTCCCAGATGCAATGGTGGTGGCGGGCGTGGCCCGGGGTGTCCAGGATCGCGAGGGGCCGGCCCGCGAGTTCCAGCACCATCCCGTCGGTCGTGCGCAGCACGCGCGCGGGGTCGACGCCGAGCACCTCGCCGTACGAGCGATCGAATTCGTCGTCGCCGTAGACGCCGCGCGCGCTGGCCGTCAGCACCGCCGGGTCGATCAGGTGGCGCGCGCCCAGCGGGTGGACGACCAGCGTCGCGCGCGGCAGCGAGCGCATCAGCAGGCCCGCGCCGCCCGCGTGGTCCAGGTGCACGTGGGTCGCGATCACGAAGTCGACCGCCTCCGGCGCGAGGCCGGCGGCGTCCAGCGCCGCGAGCAGGCGCGGAACCGATTCGTTGGTGCCGGTGTCCACGAAGGCGGCACGGCCGCGTTCGACGATCAGGTAGGCTGCGTCGAACACCGGCCGGTGAAAGCCGGTGTCGATGACATGAACGCCGTGCGCCAGCGTCTTTACGAAGGGCTCTGCGCTGATTCGGTTCAAAATGGAGTTCGCATGAAAAAGAATGATCCCGTCACCACCCTGACGCATTGGGGCGCGGCCGCGCTGGTGGCCGGCGCACTGGCCGGTTGCGCCACGCCGGGCAACCTGCCGCTGGGCTCGACGATGGCCGCGGCGCGCCAGGTCGTGCCCGGGCCAAGCGCGGAGTATGCGCTGCCCGACGGCGGCACGCGGCTCGAGTTCGACCGCTACAAGGCGGCCTGGATGCTGGATTTCGACAACCGCGGCGTGCTGCAGGCGTCGACCCAGGCGCTGACCGAGCAGAACCTCGGCACGATCACTCCGGGCATGACGGCCGACGAGGTGCGCATGCGTTTCGGGCGTCCGATCCAGGTCTTCGGCACCGGCTGGAGCGATCCGCTGCAGATCTGGAACTACCGCTTCTCCGGCGGCGACTGCATCTGGTACCAGGTCTCGATCCGCGAATCCGACCACAAGGTCCGCGAGGCCGGTGTCGGCATGGACCCGATCTGCGACGGCGGCCACGACAAGGGCGCCAAATGACCCAGGCGCTGACGCTCTACGGCATCCCGAACTGCGACACCGTGAAACGGGCACGCGCCTGGCTCGCCGAGCAGGGCCGCGATGTGGTGTTCCATGATTTCAAGAAGGCCGGCGTGCCGTCCGAGCGGCTCGACGCCTGGACCGACGCGGTCGGCTGGGAGCGATTGCTGAACCGCAAGGGCACCGCCTGGCGCAAGCTGGACGACGCGCTGCGCGACAGCGTCGTCGACGCGGCGAGCGCCAAGCGCGTGATGCGCGAGCAGGCGAGCACGATCAAGCGGCCGGTCGTCGAATGGCCGGGCGGCGCGATCACGGTCGGCTTCGACGCGGCCGACTGGTCCGGGCGCTGACGCGCGTCGGCGTCGACGCCGGCTCGTGCGGCGTCACACGGCGCGAAACGCGATGATCGCGACCAGCGTCGGGCCGAGTGCAGCCAGGAAGAGCCAGCCCGCGTTGACCGTGGCCTCTCGAAACCCGCCGCGCAAGATCGACAGCCCGGCCGGGTTGGGGGCGTTGGCGATCACCGTCAATCCGCCGCCGGTGACGGCGCCGGCGACCAGCGAATACTTGAATTCGTCGCTCAGGCCCTCGACCATGGAGCCGAGGTAGGTCAGCGCGGCGTTGTCGGTCACGGCCGTCAGCGCGGTGGCGCCGTAGTACACCGCGCTCGCGCTCATCGAGGTCAGCACGCGCTGCAGCCACCACTGCTGCTGGCCGCCCAGCACCACCAGCCCGGCGAGGAAGAACGCCACCAGCAACGCCTCGCGCAGGATCAGCGCGTCGTGGTGGCGCGGGTACGCGGCGCTGTAGCCGATGAAGAACAGCAGCAGGCCCATGAAGATCGCCGGATGGTGCGAGAACGCGACCACGCCGAGCAGGAACAGCACGCTCGCCAGCATCGCGCTCGGCGGCGCGTTCGGGCGCTCCTCTGCCGTCTCGCTGGTGGCGAACGCGATCAGCTCGCGCCTGAACAGGGCGGTCACGGCCGACGCGTTGACCAGCACCGCGAGCGCCGCCCGCCAGCCGAAATGGTCGAGCATGAAGAGCACGTCCCAGTGCCACTTGGCGGCGACCATCAGCACCGGCGGCGCGGCGAACGAGGTCAGGGTGCCGCCGATCGAGACGTTGACGAAGAGGACGCCGAGCGTGGCGTACTTGACGCGCTGGGAGGCGCCGGTCGTGAAAATCCGGTCCCGCAACAGCAGCGCGGCGAGCGTCATCGCGCCCGGCTCGGTGATGAAGGATCCGAGCAGCGGGATGACGGCCAGCGCGAGGAAGTAGCTGGCCAGCGCGTGGCGCATCGGCAGCACGCGGCACAGCGCGTTGACGATCAGCGCCGACAACTGCAGGATCGGCCGGCTGCCGGCGACCACCATGATCGCGAAGACGAACAGCGGTTCGGTGAAGTTGCGGCTGTCGACATACGCGATCGCCGCCTCGCGCCCCGAGCCGATCAGGATCACGGCGACCAGCACCATGGCCCAGAACCCGAACACCACCTCCACCTCGCCGAGCAGGTGGAAGCTGCCCTCGTGGCGCGGGTAGCGGTGCGCGAGGCGTTGAAAGATCGCGGTCGAGAACGTGTGCACCAGCGCGATCGCGAAGATCACGGCGCCGGCGACCTCGGTGAAGGTCGGATTCATGAAGTGCGGCGCTGCATTTGTGCAAATTGATCGGCGGCATTGTAGAGCGCGCCGCGCGCCGCCGTCTCACGCCCGCGACGCCGATGCGGCAGCGGGGAAATGCCCATTTGCGCACGACGCTTCGGTCCTTACAGTTCACCTTCGTCAAGACACGGAGACTTCATGACAATGCCCCCCCATTCCTCCCCCCGTCGGCGCGCCGTGGTTCTGGGCGCGCTCGGTTCCGGCGCA
>DASYCA010000038.1:0-7893 GCA_036500445.1 Burkholderiaceae bacterium
CGCCGATGGCCTTCTGCCCCAGGGCTTGCAAACGTGCCTTCATCGTCATCATGGTTGCCACATTTCAGTTTTCAGATTGTTCTTGGCCCGCGTGACCGCCGCGCGTCGGCACCGGTCGGGGACCGGTTTGCCAGCGCCGCAGGGCCCAACGCAATTCCTCGGCCAGCGCGCGCCGCAGTTCAGGGCGCACGAAGCGCCCGACCGCGATGCGCTGGCCCTGCCCCGACAGCTCGACCAGCGAGCCATCTCCGGTTTCGGGTTCGATGCGGACCCAGGCCGAGGCGAATTCCGCATGGCGCGTGACGCGGCCCGAGGTGTGTTCGACGACCAGCCGGCCGGCCTGCAGCCGGATGAATTCGCGATCGGTCGCGTGCTGCGCGTAAAGAAGCAGCGCGGCGCCCAGCGCCAGCACCTCGACGCCGGCGAACGGCATCACCAGCGTCGCCCCCTGGGCCCAGAACATCGCGCCGATGCCGAGCGACAGCAGCGCGAGCGACGCGTAGAACGTCACCAGCTGGCGCGGTGCGATCGAGCAGTTGCGCTTGAGCAGCCACTGCACCGAGCGGCCCGCACGCTCCTCGGCGCCCGCCTCCCGGCCGAACCGCAATGGGCGCGCCCACGCCGCAGTGGCATTCGAGGGAGGGGACAGGCTGGCAGGCATCGCGCTTGAAAAGAATGAATTCGTCTTGATCTGTGCTACCGGAACGGGAGGCCGGTGCGCAGCGCGCACGCGTGCCCGGCCTAACTCGTGGAGTTTAGCGCAGCCGCTAGCGCTCCTTCGGGCGGCCGTGGCTTGTACGCACCATTGCGCGCATGTCATCGAGCGAGACCGTCGTCTCGCCGGCCTGCAGGCGCGGGGCGGCCTTGAACGCATGGCCGTACGCGACCTCGAAGCTCAGGCCGATCGTGCCGTCCGGCGCGGCCAATGTCTGCAGCGCGCGCTCGAGCCGCGCGCGCCAGCGCGGCGTGCGCAACGCGGGGAAGCGATCGGGTGCGGTGTTGCCGCCGAGCCCGCGCAACTCGGCCAGCAGCGCGGCGGCGCTGCTCCAGCGCAAGGTCAGCGTTTCCTGGTCCATCACCGGGTCGGCGAAGCCGGCCTGCACCAGCATGTCGCCGAGGTCGTGCATGTCGACGAAGCCCGGCGTCGGCGCGGGCCAGCCGAGCCCGTCGTACAGCGCGCGCAGCTCGCGCAAGGTGCCCGGGCCGAGGCAGGAGAACATCACGAAGCCGTCGGCGCGCAGCAGCCGCTGCCACTCGGCGAACAGGGCCGGCGGGTCGACGACCGCGTGCAGCATCATGTTGGCCCAGATCAAGCCGGCGCCCGGCGCGATCGACGCGCCGGCGGTGACGACCTCGACCGGCGCGCCGGTCCAGCGCCCGGCCGACCACCACGGGCGGCGGGTCTGCTCGAGGCTGCGCGCGGCCCAGCCCGCGTCGGGTTCGACGAGCGTTCTCTGCGCCTTCGGATAGGCCTGCGCGAGCGCCGTGCCGGCGCCGAGCGCGCTCCACCAGTCGATCACGCGCTCGGGCTGGCGCAGGATCAGTTGCAGTTTCTCGGCCATGCGGCGCGCCACTTCGGCGTGCAGCCAGGGCGGCTCGGGAGCACGCGCCAGGCGGCGCAGCGCGGCGCGGACCGCGATCGCGTCGAGGCGGCGCGCGGCGGCGCTATCCGCCGTTGGGGTGATTTCATCGGGCATCAGCGGGCCAGTATATTGAGCCGTGCGCTCCCCTTTCTCGTACGGCCTTCGGCTCCTCGACACCGCGCAGCGCGTGCCCAGCCTGTGCGCCGTCTGCCGCGGCTGGGGCACGCAGCGCGTCTGCGCGACTTGCGTCGAGCGTTTCGCGATGTTCCGGCCGCGCTGCACGCGCTGTGCGCTGGCGCTGCCCGAGGGTGTGCCGGTCTGCGGCGCGTGCCTCGCCGATCCGCCGCCGTACGCGCGAACCCTCGCGTCGGTCGACTACGACCACCCGTGGGACGGGCTGATCGCGCATTTCAAGTTCCACGGCGCGCTCGATCTCGCGCCGGCGCTCGCGACGCGGATGCTGCAAACGCTCGAACACGGCGGCGGCCCCGCGCCGGCGCTGCTGCTGCCGGTGCCGCTGAGCATGCAGCGGCTGCGCGAGCGCGGCTACAACCAGGCCTGGGAGCTCGCACGCCGGCTCGCCCGCGCCTGCGGTGCCCGGGCCGACACCAGGCTGCTGCTGCGCTTGAAGGACACCCCGCACCAGCTCGCCTTTCCGCCCGAACAGCGCGCCGGCAACGTGCGCAGCGCGTTCGCGGTCGAGCCGCGCCGGCTCAATGAACTGCGCGGGCGCAGCGTCACCGTCGTCGACGACGTGATGACGAGCGGCGCGACCGTGGCCGAGATCGCGCGCGTGCTGCTGCAGGCCGGCGCGAGCGAGGTTGCCGTGTGGGTGTTCGCGCGCACACCGAGGCACGACGCCTGACAATCGCCGCATGTTCAACATCGTCCTGGTCCACCCCGAGATCCCGCCGAACACCGGCAACGTGATCCGGCTCGCCGCGAACACCGGCTGCGCGCTGCATTTGATCGAGCCGCTCGGCTTCTCGATGGACGACAAGAACCTCAAGCGCGCCGGGCTCGACTACCACGAGTACACGCGGGTGCAGGTGCACGCGTCGTGGGACGCCTTCATGCAAAGCGCGCAGCCCTCGGCGGACCGGCTGTTCGCGTTCACGACGCGCGGCAGCGCGCCGTTCGCGAGCGCCGCCTGGCAGCCCGGCGACTGGCTCGTGTTCGGCGCCGAGACCTCGGGCCTGCCCGAGTCGCTGCACGAATCGTTCGATCCGTCCCGCCGCGTGCGGCTGCCGATGCGCGCCGGCCAGCGCAGCCTGAACCTCAGCAACGCGGTGGCCGTTGCGGTGTTCGAGGCGTGGCGGCAATGCGGCTACGCGGGAGGCGCGTAGCTTTTTCGACTATTCCGGCTGGACGCCGGCGGCCTTGATCACTTTGGACCAACGCTCGCGCTCGGTCTTCATCAACCCGGCCAAGCCTTCCGGCGTCGTGCCGACGGCGCTGAAATACTGGCCCAGCACCTTGGTGCGCACGTCGTCGTTCTTCAGGATGCGGATCAGCTCGGTCGAGACCCGGTCGAGAATCGGCTTGGGCGTGCCGGCCGGCGCGAGCACCGCCTGCCACGAGATCGCCTCGAAGCCGGGGTAGCCCTGCTCGACCAGCGTGGGCATCTCCGGCAGCGACGCCGAACGCCCGAGGCTGGTCACGCCGAGCGCCTTCAGCTTGCCGGCGTGGATCTGGCCGATCGCGATGCCCGGCACCATGAAGCCGGCCTGCACGTCACCGCTGAGCATCGCGCTGACGACCTGCGGGAAGCCCTGGTAGGGCACGTGCACGAGGTCGATCCCGGCGCGCGTCTTGAACAGCTCCATCGCGAGGTGCGCGGCGCTGCCGACGCCCACGCTGCCGTAGTTCAGCTTGCCCGGCCTGGCCTTCGCGATCCGCACGAAATCGGCGAGCGTGTTCGCGCCGAGCTTCGGGTCGACGACGAGCACGTTCGGCGAGGTCGCGATCAGGCTGATCGGCGCCAGGTCTTTCACCGGGTCGTAGTTCAGTTGCCGGGTCAGCAGCGGCGCGGTGACGAGCGGGCCCTGGATCGTGAACAGCAGGGTGTGGCCATCGGGCTCGGCATGCGCGACTGTGGCGGTGCCGACATTGCCGCCGGCGCCGGCGCGGTTGTCGATCACGACGGCCTGGCCGAGCGCGGCGCCGAGCGGGTCGGCGACCAGCCGGGCGATGAAATCCGGCGAGCTGCCGGGCGGGAACGGCACGACGAAGCGGATCGCGTGCGTCGGCCAGCTTTTTTGAGCGAAGGCGGGGACGGCCAGCGTTGCCGCACCGGCCAGCGTGGAGTGCATGAAAACGCGACGTTGCATCGGGCAGGGTCTCCTTCAGGTTTCGGGCCGCGCACCGCGGCCCATCAATTGTTCGAGCGCGTCGGCCGGCGTCGCGCGGCCCGCGAGCACCGCGACCACGGCCTGCGTGATCGGCATCTCGACGTTCAGCGCGCCGGCGCGCCGCGCCACCATCTCCGCGCTGCTGACGCCCTCGGCGACATGGCCGAGCTCGGCCAGGATGCGCGCCAGCGGCAAGCCCTGTGCGAGCATCCGCCCGACCGTGCGGTTGCGCGACAGAGCGCCGGTCGCCGTCAGCACCAGGTCGCCGAGGCCCGATAAGCCCATGAAGGTCTCGGTGCGCGCGCCGAGCGCGAGGCCCAGCCGCGTCATCTCGGCCAGCCCGCGCGTGATCAGCGCGGCGCGCGCATTCAGGCCCAGCCCCGCGGGGCCGCCGGCCGGATTCGGCATGCCGTCGGCGATGCCGGTCGCGATCGCCAGCACGTTCTTGACCGCGCCGCCGACCTCGACGCCGATCGGATCGTCCGAGGTGTAGACGCGCAGGCTCTCGCTGTGCAGCGCCTCGACGACCTGGGCCGCGAGCGCGGCGTCGGTGCTGGCGGCGACCAGCGCGGTCGGCTGCGCGCGCGCGACTTCGATCGCGAAGCTCGGGCCCGACAGCACGCCGACGCGCAGCGCCGGGTCGATCTCGCGCGCCAGCTCGTGGCCCAGGCGGCCGCTGCCCTGCTCGAAGCCCTTGCTGAGCCAGACGATGCCGGCGGCCCGCTTGCCGATGCGGCGCAGCATCTCGTCGAGTGCGGCCATCGGCGTCGCGACGATCGCGAGACCCGCTCGCGCATGCGCGAGGGCGGCGTCGAAATCGGGTTCGATGCGCAGCGCCTGCGGCAAAGCGACGCCGGGCAGGTAGGTCTCGTTGCGGCGGGTCGCTTCGAGCCGCGCGGCCTGCGCCGCATTGCGCGCCCACAGAACCGTCGGGTGGCGGCCCGCGGCGTGCACCGCGAGCGCCGTGCCCCAGGCGCCGGCGCCGAAGACCGTCAGGTTCATCGGGTGCGGCTCGCCGGGCGGATCAGTTCGCGCTGGTGATGATGCCGGAGCCGTTCGCGGCGCCCTGCGCTTGCGCGTGCTGCGCCTCGTACATGGCCTGGAAGTTGACTTCCGACAGCAGCACCGGCGGGAAGCCGGCGCGGGTGCAGACGTCCGAGACGATCGCGCGCAGGTACGGGTAGATGATGCCCGGGCAGGCGATGCCGACGATCGGCTGGAGCTGATCCTCGGGGATGTTGCGGATCTCGAAGATGCCGCCCTGCTTGGCCTCGACCAGGAACAGCACCTTGTCGTTGACCTTGGTCGTGACGGTCGCGGTGACGGTCACTTCGTAGACGCCCTCGCCGATCGGCTCGGCGCCGAGCGTGAGGTTGATGTCGACGGCAGGCTGACCCTGTTCGAGCAGGATCTGCGGCGAATTCGGCTGCTCGAGCGAAAGATCCGTCAGGTAGATGCGCTGGATCTGGAAAACCGGGGTGTTGGTGTCGTCAGCCATGGGTGTCTCGTGAGTAGGGTGCAGTGCGGGAGAAAACCCGCGATTATCCCTGAGCGCCGTTCAGCAACGGCATCAGGGCGCCCCGCTGGTCGAGTGCGACCAGGTCGTCGCAGCCGCCGACGTGGGTGGCGCCGATGAAGATCTGCGGCACCGTGCGGCGGCCGGTGAGCTGCATCATCTCGGCGCGCTGGGCCGGGTCGAGGTCGACGCGGATGTCCTCGATCTGCTCGACGCCGCGCTGCTTCAGCAAGGCCTTGGCGTGCACGCAGTATGGGCAGACCTGGGTGCTGTACATCTTGACGGGTTGCATGCGTGCTCCAGAAGTCAGGCGGTCTTCTCGACCGGCAGGTTCGCGGCGCGCCAGGCTTCCAGGCCGCCGGCGAGCGCGCGGGCGTTCTCGAAGCCGAGCTTCTTCAGCGTCGCGACCGCCTTGCCGGCGCGCGTGCCGGTCGGGCAGACGACGACCAGCGGCAGCGCCTTGTTCTTGGGCAGGTCCTTCGGCAGGTCCTTGGTCGAGGCCTCCAGGCTCGCGAACGGCACGCTGCGCGAGCCCATCGCGTGGCCGGCGGCGTATTCGGCCGGCTCGCTGACGTCGATCAGCACCGCCTTCTCGCGGTTGATCAGCTGCACCGCGGCGTCGGTCGTGACCTTGGTCGACCCGCCCGCGTTCTTGTTGATCAGCGGCCAGATCAGCAGGCCCCCCGACACCGCGGCCGCGAGAAACAGATACCAGGTGTCGAGAATGAACTTCACAGGCGGACCAATGGGGGTGAGCGGGACTCGGATTATGAGTTACGGGAGGTCTTCTTCGCCCGGCGCAGGGCTAATACGGCGCGCCAGATGTGGTCCTTGGCCTCTTCCTCCGGTAGGCGTGCGAGCTCGCACATCTCCGCCTGGGTCTCGATGGGGCAAGGCAGGTCACCGGCTTTCCAGTTGCTCAGCTTCGGGGCGGTTACGCCTAGTGCCCGCGCTAGGGCGGCTTGGCTGCCGGTCGAGTTGGTTGCCTTTTCGATGAGCGTTTTCACTTGCATGGAGTTGCCTTTTTGAGGTAAGGTTGAGTTACCTGTTTCGGGCAATGCCCGTAATAGGCATCTTAACCCGGGTCGTATGTGCCCACCTTTTGGAGCAATTCCAGTGAATTCCTTCCTTCAAGTCCTCAAGCTGAACGAACCGCGTAGCGGCGTCAAAAACGATCGCAAGTGGGAGATGCAAGACGCCGAGTGCATCATTTTCGATGAGCACGGCGCCGTCGATTCGGTGGGCGTGCTGATGATTCCCAAGCCGATGATGGGCCTCGTTCAGCCCGGAACGTTCGTCGGTTCCTTCGCCCTCCGCGCGAACACGAGCCGGGATGGTCAGCGCCGTATCGAGGCGGTTCTGACGGGCTTGCAGGCGGTGAAGAAGACCGCGAACGGCTTCGTGGCCGCTGACGCTCCCGTCACTCCGAAAGCCGCGTCGTGAGCCGGTCCTTTCTGGAGCTGCGCCGCTGGATGTGGTCGTCGAAGTACTCGGGAGCGCCCGTCGCGGTTCAGCTGGCTTGTGACAACGAGCTGCGGGAGCGCGGTGCGTTGCTGATCACCGAGGGCTTCTACATGTGGGATTGGCCGCAGTGATGGCCCGCGCGCAAGTCTCCTTTCGCGGCGACATGCGCCCCGGCTCGGACGGCCGGTGCCTGATCGACGTGCGGCACCAGGTCGAGTTCCGGTGCGGTCGCAAGCAAAACGGTCTCGGCCAATGGGTCGATGCCTGGACCGCGCACGGTGAGCCGCATCGCAATGCCGAGCTGGCCGGGCAAGCGGCCGACGACCTCCGTTCGAAGCTCTACGCGGTCCGGGTTCGCCCGGTGATCCTGTGACGCCGAGGCGGAGTGCTCTCTCGATGTTTCGCATGTTCCGGAGTCCGCGTGGCATGTGGACGCTGGTGTGGGGTGCGCCCCGGTCGCATCGGTGGGCGCTGTGATGCTGCGGCGTCTCGGTGTCTTCGTGGTGTTCGTGGTCGTGGCGTGGGTCGTTCGGTTCGTGCTGCGCGACGTTTCACGGCTCTGGTGATGCTGTAGCCGCCTGGGCTGCGTGCAGCCCTCGCGGGTGCAATTTCGCACCATTCGAAGGAGTTGAAACCATGAACAAGATTCTGGCCCGCGTGGCCACCCTCACCCCGGCGGCTGCGCTGGCCTCGCTCGCGCTGATGGGCACGGCGCACGCCGCGATCCCGGCCGACGTTTCGACGGCGCTCACGAGCCTGAACACGGATGCGCTGGAGGTGGCCGGCATCGTGTTGGCGGCGATCGTGGGCGTGTTCGCCTTCAAGTTCATCCGCAAGGGCCTGTGATGGCAAGCCAAGTCGGCTCGGCGTGCTACGAATTGCCCGAGGTCGCGAATGCGGTCGCGGCGTCGTCGCAGGTCGGGTCGCACTTGGCGATGCCTGGGGGCGTGGTCGTGGTCGACGTGGCTGGCGTTACGTC
>DASYCA010000039.1:0-2251 GCA_036500445.1 Burkholderiaceae bacterium
GCGATCTCGACGATGCGCCGCGCCTTGCGGATCAGCGGCGCATCGACCATGCGGCCATCGACCAGGAAGGCGCCGCTCGCCTGCCCGTCGGGCACTGCCGCGACGATGCGCTCGGCCCATTCGAGCTCGGTCGGCGTCGGCGCGAACGCGGCATGGATCACCGCGACCTGGCTCGGATGGATCGCACTCTTGCAATCGAAGCCGAGTGCGAGGACGCGGCGCGTCTCGCTGCTCAGCTCGTCGAGCTTCTTGATGTCCACGTGCGGCACGTCCCAGGCCTGCAGGCCCGCCGAACGGGCGGCGTTGACGAGCCGGCCGCGGGCCGACAACAGCCCGTCCCAGCCGAACTGCGCACCGAGCTCGGCCGAGAGGTCGGCGCCGCCCAGCATCAGCGCCGCGACGCGGCCGCCGGCGCGCGCGATCGTGGCGGCGCGCTCGATGCCCAGCGGCGTCTCGACCAGCGCGACGATCCCGCCCTGCGCCGAGAGCTGCGCGCCGGCCCAGGCGTCCACGCACTGCAGGTCGGCCGCGTCCTCGACCTTGGGCAGCAACAGCCAGTCGACGTGCAGGCCGGCGTCGATGAGCGCGTGCAGGTCGCGCAGCCCGTGCCCGGTGCGCACGCCGTTCAGGCGCAGCGCCACCTGCCGGCCCGCGGCCGCGAGCGCCGGCTGCTGCTCCTTCAGCCACCCCAGCACCTGCGTGCGCGCCTGCGCCTTGCGATCGGGGTGGACGGCGTCCTCGAGGTCGATGCACACGAGGTCGGCACCGGCGGCCATCGCCTTCGGGAAGCGCTCGACCTGTTCGCCGGAGACGAAAAGCATCGAGCGGGGACGGCGGACGGCGGCGGGCGTGGTCATGAACGGTGCTTTCTTTAAATGTCCGGACATTATCGGGCGCCGCGCTGCGGCTTGTCAAGGCGGATCACCCGAGCGCGCGGCGCAGGGCTTCGCGGTCGTCGGGGTGCGCGATCGCGATCAGCGCCTCGGCGCGCTGCGCCGGGGAGGCGCCGCGCAGCTCGGCGACGCCGTGCTCGGTGACGACGGTGTCGGCATCGGCCGCGTCGATCGTCACCGGCCCGCTCAGGCACGCGACGATGCGCGGCGCGCCGGCGGCCGAGCGCGAAGGCAGCGCGATGACCGCGCGGCCGCCGCGCGAATGCCGCGCCGCGCGCACGAAATCCACCAGCCCGCCGACGCCGCCGACCGCGCGCGGCCGGCCGTCGCTGGCGATCACGGTCTCGGCGTTCATCCGGCCCTGCAGGTCGACCTCGAGCGCGCTGTTCAACGCGAAGAAACCGTCGAGCCGCGCGATCACCTCGGCCGCGTGCGTGTAGCCCGGTTCGCGCAGGCGGACGCGCGAATTCTCGTTCACCGCCGCGTACAGCGCGGCATCGCCATAGACGACGCCGGCGACCGACACGCCGGCGTCGATCGTCTTGCGGCTGTTGTCGATCGCGCCGGTCTCGACGAGCCGCCACAGCGCCGGCGTCAGCATCCCGCTGTGCAGCCCGAGGCCGCGGTGGCCTGACAAACCTTCGAGCACCGCCGACGGCAGGCTGCCGATGCCGACCTGCAGGCACGCGCCGTCGGCGACCAGCGGCGCGACGTGCGCGGCGATCTGCCGCTCGACCTCGCTGATGCGGCTGGCGCCCGCCGCCGCGACCGGGTAGGCGGCCTCGACCGCGGCATCGACGCGAAGGTCCATGGGCCAGGGCGCGCCCAACACGGCCGGCGCCACCGGGTTGACCTCGACGACCACGCGCGCCGCACGCCGCGCCGCCGCCAAGCCGGGTCCGTGCGCGGCGCCAAGAAAGAGCCGCCCGTCGGCCGCCCGCGCGAGGCTGACGAGCGCGACATCGACCGGCTGTTCGCCGCGCTCGTAGACCGCCGCGCAGCGCGAATAGTGCTCGCGCGACAAGCTCACCGGCCGCTGGCGCGCGAGCGCGCCGGCCGTGCCCATGCCGCCGAAGCTGGTCAGCGCGGTCGCGGCCGGGAACGCACTCGCGGCGTCCGAGAACGGCACGCCGAGGGCGACCGCATACGCGCCGCCGTGCGCACCCGAGGCCGCGAGCGAGCGCAACAGCGCGACCGGCTCGGCCGTCATGTGCGAGCACGCGATGCGATCGCCGGGCCGCACCAGCGCGGGCCAATCGAGGGCGCGAAGATCAACGAAATCCATGATCGACAAGTTTAATGAATTGTCCGCACATATTAACCCGCTCCGCTGTGTTGAAATCCGCCCGTGACCAAAG
>DASYCA010000040.1:0-19099 GCA_036500445.1 Burkholderiaceae bacterium
GCGTGTCCGGCACCATCAGGAACACGATCTCCGACTGGCGCGCGACCTCGGCGGGGTTCGCGCACTGCACGGCCGCGGTGGCCTGAATGCTCGCGGGCACCTTTCGGGCGGCGCTGACGAACAGCGTGTGGCCGGCGTTGACGAGGTGCAGCGCCATCGGCGCGCCCATGATGCCGAGGCCGATGAATCCGATTTTCATGACGGAGTCCTTGTGACGAAAGTGAACGATCAGTACGTGCCGGACGAGCCGGCGGGCGCCGGTGCGGCGCGCATCTTCGCGACCGCGGCCTGCGCGGCGGCGGCCATCAGGCGCGCATCGGAGCCGACCGTGACGAACTGGAAGCCCTTCGCGATGCGGCTCAGCGCGACTTCGGGCGCGCCGTTGTGGATCCCGGCGACGACGCCGTGCGCCTTCGCGCGGGCCAGGATGTGGTCGACGGCCTGCTGCGCCTTGTCGTCCAGATCGTCGAACACCGGGCGGCAGCCGAGCGCGAGCGAGAGGTCGCTCGGGCCGATGTAGATCGCGTCCAGCCCTTCGACGCTGAGGATGTCGTCGAGGTTGTCGAGCGCCTGCGCGGTTTCGATCATCGCGAAGGTCACGATGGTCTCGTTCGCACGCGCCGGGTAGTCGGCGCCGCCGTACAGCAGCGCGCGGATCGGCCCGAAGCTGCGGGTGCCCTGCGGCGCGTAGTGCGTGTACGCGACGAGCTTTTGCGCGTCTTCGCGGGTGTTGATCATCGGGCAGATCACGCCGTAGGCGCCGGCGTCCAGCGCCTTCATCAGGATGCCCGGCTCCAACCACGGCACGCGCACGATCGGCACGACGTTGGTGGTCGAGATCGCCTGCAGCATCGTCAGCATCTGCGCGTAGTCGATCACGCCGTGCTGCAGGTCGACCACGAGCGAGTCCCAGCCCTGGTGGGCCATGGTCTCGGCCGAGAAGCTGTTCGGGATTCCGAGCCAGCTGTTGACGACGGCGCCGCCGGCGCTCCAGATTTCACGAAGTCGATTCGGTCGCATGCAGATACTCCTTGGGGTGCGGAAACGTAAAAGCCTCGATCATCGCGCGTTGCGCGATCGATCGCTGGGGGTCGATCATTCGGCGGTGATGTGCTTGTCCCGAATCAGCTGCGCGTAGCGCTTGCGGTCGTTGTCGATCAGCAGCTGGAATTGCGCCGGCGTCGTGCCCGCGGGGATCGCGCCGAGTTCGGTGAGCTTTTGCTTCACGTCGGGGTCGGTGAGCACCGCGCGCAGGTCGCTCGAGATCTTGTCGACGATCTCCTTGGGCGTGCCGGCCGGCGCGAGCAGGCCGATCCACGAGATCGAATTGAAACCCGGCAGGCCGGCCTCGGCGAGCGTCGGCACGTCGGGGATCGCGCTGACGCGCTTGTCGCTGGTCACCGCCAGCGCGCGGATGCGGCCCGATTTCACCTGGCCGATCGCCTCGAGCACGGTCGCGAACGAGAGCTCGACGTGGCCGGCGATCAGGTCGGCCACGGCCGGGCCGCCGCCGCGGTACGGCACGTGCAGGATGAAGGTGCCGCTTTGCGCCTTGAACAGCTCCGCGGCGAGGTGCATCGAGCTGCCCGCGCCCGAGGTGCTGTAGCTCAGCTGGCCCGGATGGGCCTTCGCGTAGGCGATGAACTCCTGCGGTGTCTTCACGGGCAGCTGCGCGTTGACCATCATCATCAGCGGCAGCTCGGCGACGAGGCCGATCGCGGCGAAGGCCTTGTCGGGGTCGTACGGCAGCTTCTTGTACAGCGTCGGATTGATCGATTGGGTGCCGATGTTGCCCATCAGGATCGTGTAGCCGTCGGGCTTGGCCTTCGCGACGATGTCCGCGCCGATCACGCCGGCGGCGCCGCCCTTGTTCTTGACGATGACCGCCTGGCCCCACTTCTGGCTGAGCTTT
Source organism: Burkholderiaceae bacterium (assembly GCA_036500445.1). Classification (GTDB taxonomy): domain Bacteria; phylum Pseudomonadota; class Gammaproteobacteria; order Burkholderiales; family Burkholderiaceae_C; genus LMDS01. The sequence continues at coordinate 1,913 of DASYCA010000040.1, forward strand.
TGCGCGATCACGCGCGCGCCGGTGTCGGTGCCGCCGCCGGGGGTGAACGGCACGACGAGCGAGACCTGGTGGGCCGGAAAGCCGGTCTGCGCGAACGCGCTCGACGCGATCAGCAAGGCGGCGGCGGCGAGTGTGCGTCTCATGGCGAGTTCCCCGGCGTCAGACGACCGGCGTCAGCACCGGCTTGCCGGTGAAGTGCGCGTGCAGGTTGTCGAATGTGAGCGCGCTCATCGCGGCGCGCGTCTCGATCGTCGCGCTGCCGATGTGCGGCGTCAGCACGACGTTGTCCAGCGCCAGCAGCGCGGCCGGCACGCGCGGTTCGTCCTCGAACACGTCGAGGCCGGCGCCGGCGATCGTGCCGGCCTGCAGCGCACGGATCAGCGCCGCTTCGTCGACGACCGAGCCGCGCGCGATGTTGATCAGGTGGCCGGTCGGGCCGAGCGCGTTCAGCAGGCGCTCGTCGACGATGTGGCGCGTCTCGGCGCCGCCCGGCAAGGTCAGCACCAGGAAGTCGGCATCGCGGGCGAGCGATTCGAGGTCGGTGTAGGCGGTGAATCCCAGGCCCGCCAGCGCCGGCTTCGGCGAGCGGCTGAGGTACGCGATCTTCATGCCGCAGGCCTGGGCGCGCTTCGCCACGGCCAGGCCGATGTTGCCCATCCCGAGGATCGCGCAGGTCTTGCCGCCCAGGCTGGTGGCGAGAGGGAACTTGCTCGTCGCCCATTGGCCGGCGCGCACGAAGCGCTCGGATTCGCCGAGCCGGCGCGCGGTGGCGAGCATCAGCATCAGGCCGGTGTCGGCCACGCAGTCGTTCAGCACGCCGGGCGTGTTCGTGACGATCACGCCGCGCTGCTTCGCCGCGGCGAGGTCGATCGCGTCGGTGCCGACGCCCGAGCTCGAGATGATCTCCAGCTTCGGCAACGCGGCCATCAGTTCGGCATTCGCGCCGACCGGGCCGTTCGTCACGATGCCGCGGATCAGCGGCGCGCGCTCGGCCAGGAAGGCGGCGCGGTCGCTCGCGAGCCAGAGCTTGTGGACGGTGTATTCGCGTTCGACCGCGTCGGCGAGCGCGCTCACCTGCGGGCCGGCCATCAGCACGTCGATCTTGCGGGGTTCGGTCTCGAGAGAAGTGGTCATGATGATTGAATGAATCGTTCAGCGGTCGAGCGCGGGGCGCTTCGGATTGAATGTCCAGCCGGGGATCAGGTATTGCATCGCGATCGCGTCGTCGCGCGAGCCCAGGCCATGCGACTTGTAGAGCTGGTGCGCCTTTTCGACCTCGGCCATGTCGAGCTCGACACCCAGGCCCGGCTTCTTCGGCACCTGCACCAGGCCGCCCTGGATCTGCAGCGGCTCCTGGGTCAGGCGCTGGCCGTCCTGCCAGATCCAATGGGTGTCGATCGCGGTGACCTTGCCCGGCGCGGCGGCGCCGACGTGCGTGAACATCGCGAGCGAGACGTCGAAATGGTTGTTCGAGTGCGAACCCCAGGTCAGGCCCCAATCGCGGCAGGTCTGCGCGACGCGCACCGAGCCGGCCATGGTCCAGAAGTGCGGGTCGGCGAGCGGGATGTCGACCGACTGCAGCGCGAGCGCGTGGCTCAATTGGCGCCAGTCGGTCGCGATCATGTTGGTCGCCGTGGGCAGGCCGGTCGCGCGGCGGAACTCGGCCATCACCTCGCGCCCGGAGAAGCCGTCCTCGGCGCCGCACGGGTCTTCGGCGTAGGCGACGACGCCGCGCATGTCGCGCATCAGGCGGATCGCGTCGCGCAACAGCCAGCCGCCGTTCGGGTCCAGCGTGACGCGCGCCTTCGGGAAGCGCTCGTGCAGCGCGACGATCGCCTCGACCTCCTCGTCGCCGCGCAGCGCACCGCCCTTCAGCTTGAAATCGTTGAAGCCGTAGCGCTCGTACGCGGCCTCGGCGAGGGCCACGATCGCCGCGGGCGTCAGCGCCTTCTCGTGGCGCAGGCGCGACCAGGCGTTGTTGGCGTCGGGCTCGCTCACGTACGGCAGGTCGGTCCTGGCCTTGTCGCCGACGTAGAACAGGTAGCCGAGCATTTCCACCGCATCGCGCTGCTGGCCCTCGCCGAGCAACGCGGCGACCGGCACGTTCAAATGCTGGCCGAGTAAATCGAGCAGCGCCGATTCGATCGCGGTGACGGCGTGGATCGTCGTGCGCAGGTCGAAGGTCTGCAAGCCGCGGCCGCCGCTGTCGCGGTCGGCGAAGCGGGTCTGCACCTCTTGCAGCAGCCGCTGCTGCGAGCCGAGCGCCTGGCCGATGACGAGCTCGCGCGCGTCCTCCAGCGTCTGGCGGATCTTCTCGCCGCCCGGCACCTCGCCGACGCCGGTGCGGCCGGCGCTGTCGGTCAGGATCAGCAGGTTGCGCGTGAAGAACGGGCCGTGCGCGCCGCTGAGGTTCAGCAGCATGCTGTCGCGACCGGCGACGGGGATGACGCGCAGCGCGGTGATCAGGGGCGTGGATGGGACGGACATGGAGGTCTCCTGGGGCGCGCGGACCGCAAGACGGTAGCGCTACCAATTTCATTTCGGATGGTAGCGCTACCTGAATCCCGATTCAAGGGCCGATCCCAAGGGAAAACCCGAATTCAAACGCTGTGCCGATCGACGATCGAGAAGCCGATGTCGATCACGCGCTGCTCGACGCCACGCCCCTCCGCCCGTTCGACGATGAAGTGCGCGGCCTGGCGGCCGATCACCGCGCCGTTGATGCGCACCGTCGTCAGCGCCGGATGCAGGTCGGCGGCGAAATCGAGATCGCCGAAGCCGATCACGCCGAGCTGAGCCGGCACGGCGATGCCGCTCGCGAGCGCCTCGGTCATCACGCCGAGGGCCAGTAAATCGGAGCTGCAGAACACCGCGTCGACCTTGCCGCGCCCGCGCATCAATTCCTTCAGCGCCGCGCGGCCGCTGCGCAGCGTCGTCGGCGCCGGCACGATCACGCTGCGCACCTTGCCCAGGCCGCGCGCCTCGGCGGCGGCGACGAAGGCGTCGACGCGGCGCGTCGCGCGCTCGTCGTCGCCGGCGATCACCGCAAGGCGCTTTTTACCCTTGGAATGCAGGAACTGCGCGACCGCCCGGCCGACGTCCACGTGCGAGAAACCGACCAGCATGTCGATCGGCGTCGGCGTCAGGTCCCAGGTCTCGACGACCGGGATGGCGGACGCGAGCAGGCGCCGCCGCCCTTCGGTCGAGTGCATGATGCCGGTCAGCACGATGCCGTCGGGGCGACGGCCGATGATCGCCTCGAGCAAAGGGTCCTCGCGCGACCCGGCGTAGCCGGCCTGCCCCAGCATCAGCTGGTAGCCGCGTTCGGCGAGCGCCTCGGTCAGCGATTGAACCGTCTCGAGGAACACCGGCCCGGACACCGTCGGGACGACGGCCGCGACGAGCCGGCTGCGCGTCGACGCGAGGCCGCCGGCGAGCAGGTTCGGCACATAGCCGGTGCGGGCGACGGCGTCGCCGACCTTCCTGCGCACCTCGGCCGAGACCTGGTCGGGGGTGTTCAGTGCGCGCGACGCGGTGATCGGCGCGACGCCGGCCAGTTTCGCCACGTCGTGCAAGGTCACCGCACCGCTGCCGCGCCGGCTGCGGCGCGGTTGAGCGGCGTCCAGGGTCATGCCCGATTCTAGGCACATGACAGCGCTACCAGCAATACCGGCAATACCGGCAATACCGGCAATACCGGCGCCTCACGATGCGCCGCCGGGTCAGCCGGTGTCGCCGACGATCCGCCCGAAGCGCACCACCGTTGCGCCGGCCCGCGGCTGACGCGCCGACGGCATCACGAGCACGCAATCCGGGTACGGCGTGCGCACCGGTTCGCCGTCGCGCCAGCCGATCACGCTGCCGGCCTCGGCAATGCGCTCCAATCCGGTGTACGGCGCGGCGAAACGAAAATCCGGGCCGTTCGCGACGACCGGCTCGGTCACCTGCACGATCAGCCGCGCGGGCGGATCGGGCAGCAGCCAATCGGGCGGCAGGTCGCGCGCCTCGATCACGCCGGCGTGGCGCAGGAAGCGCGCGACGCTGTCGCGGGCGACCGTGACCGACTCAAGCTGCCAGTGCTGTCCGCACTCGACCAGCAGCGCGTTCTTGCTCGACGCCGGATCGCCGAAGCCGCCGTAGTCGCGCATCCGCACGCCCTCCGGGTGGCCGGCATCGACGATCACATGTTGCGGCGCGCCGACCGCGCGCGCCAGCGCGATGCCCTTGTCCAGCGGGCCGCTGAGCCCGAGCGGCGGGCTGAATTCCTGCATCGAATGCAGGTCGAGCAGCAGCTCGGCCGCGTCGACGAAGGGCCGCAGCGCGCGGGCGCGGGCGAGCTCGCAGGAGGTCTTGTCGAGGTCGTCGAGCACGCGCGGCGACCAGACCCGGTTGAAATCCTGGTCGACGAAGCGCGATGCGAGCGGCCGCAGCGGATCGAAGCGCTCGTAGGCGGCGGTGTTCGCGAAGCTCAGCGTCAGCCGGCCGCGGCGCGGCCTGAGGCCGAGGTCGAGCAGCTCCTTCACGGCGATCGCGCCGCAGACCTCGTTGCCGTGCGTGAGTGCATTGACCATCGCGTGCGGCCCCGGCCGCCCGCTGTCGAACACGTGGACATAGGGCGTGCCGGTGTTGCCGTCGCTGTAGCCGAGCAGCGCCGGGAACGTCACCTCGATGGCTTGCGGATCGCCCGCGGGCTGGGATGTCGTGGTCATGGCTCAGCATAAATGATCGGCTGCGACGTAAGAAGGCCGAGAATCTTCCGACACAGCGGTGCGCCCATCGCGCAGTACCTCAACCTTCTGAAGGAGTTCTCATGGACAAGCAAGTTCTCATCCGCTCCGCCCTCGCCTCGATGCTGGCGTTCGGCGCCGTCGCCGCCCAGGCCGCCCCGGTCATGGCCGACGCCTCCAAAGACAAGTGCTTCGGCATCGCCAAGGCCGGCGCGAACGACTGCGCCAGCGCCTCCGGCTCGCATTCCTGCGCCGGCACCGCCAAGAAGGACAACGACCCGGGCGACTGGAAGTACGTCGAGAAGGGCAGCTGCGAGAAGATGGGCGGCATGATGTCGGCCCCGATGAAGAAGTAGGACGACGAGCGGCGACGACCCCATGCTGCCGGACGCTTCCATCGGCATCGGCCTGCGCCAGCCGCACTACCGCGAGCTCTTCGAGCGCCGCCCGGCGCTCGGCTTCCTCGAGGTCCACAGCGAGAATTTCTTTCTCGACGGCGGCGCCGCGATGCACGCGCTGGAGCGTGCGCGCGCCGCCTATCCGGTCAGCCTGCACGGCGTCGGCCTCTCGCTCGGCTCGGCCGATGCGCTGGCCGAGGCCCACCTCGCGAAGCTGAAGCGCCTGGTCGACCGCGTCGAGCCGGCGCTGGTCTCCGAGCACCTGTGCTGGGGCGGCGTCGGCGGCGAGCACTTCAACGACCTGCTGCCGCTGCCGTACACACGGGAGACGCTCGCGCTGCTGGCCGACCGCATCGACGCGGTGCAACGCACGCTGAAGCGACGCATCCTGGTCGAGAACCTCTCGGCCTATGTCGAGTACCGCGGCAGCGAGATGACCGAGACGGCCTTTCTCGCCGAGCTCGCGCGCCGCACCGGCTGCGGGCTGCTGCTCGACCTGAACAATCTGTATGTCAACGCGGTCAATTTCGGTTTCGACCCGGTCGCGCGCCTGGCCGAGCTGAATGGCGCGGCGATCGGCCAGATCCACCTGGCCGGCCACACCCGGACCGACGACTGCCTGATCGACACCCACGGCTCGCGCGTTTGCGACGAGGTCTGGGCGCTCCATGCCGAAGCCTGCCGGCGCTTCGGCAGCAAGCCGACGCTGATCGAGTGGGACACCGACCTGCCCGCGCTCGATGTCCTGCTCGACGAGGCGGCGCGTGCACGGGCGCTCGCCGCGCGCTCGCCGGAGGCCGCGCATGGCTGAGCTGCTCGCGATCCAGCAGGACTTCGCCGCCGCGCTGCGCGATGCGGGCGCCGCGCCGCGTACCGAGCGCTGGCTCGCCGGCGACGCGGCGCTGGTCGCGCGCCGCCTCGCGATCTACCGCGCGAACGTCGCGGCCTCGGCCGCCAAGGCGCTGGCCGCTGCGTACCCGATCGTCCGGCAGATCGTCGGCGACGATTTCTTCGATGGGCTGGCGCGCGCCTACTTGCGCGCGACGCCGTCGACGAGCGGCGACCTGACCGAGTACGGCGCCGACTTTTCGCGATTCGTGGCGGAGTTTCCACACACCCGGTCGATGCCTTACCTGCCCGATGTCGCGCGGCTCGAGTGGGCGGTCCACCGCGCCCACGGCGCCGCCGACGCCGCGGCACCGGATGCGGCGGCGCTGGCCGCGGTCGCGCCCGAGCGCCAGGGGCAGATCCGCTTCGACTGGGCGCCCGGCACCGCGGTGATCGAATCGGTCTACCCGCTCGGCCGCGTCTGGGCGCTTCACCAGCCCGGCTACGCCGGCGAGTTCGGCGTCGACTGGTCGGCCGCCGAGCCGGTGCTCGTGGCGCGCGCGGGCTTCGCGGTCGGCGTGACGGTCCTCGGCCGCGGCGACGCGGCCTTTCTGGCGCGGGCGCTCGCCGGCGGCGCGCTCGAGGCCGCGACCACGGCCGCGCTCGAGGCCGATCCCGCCTTCGACCTCGGCGCCCTGCTCGCCCGCGCGATGGGCACGGCGCTGATCTGCGGCTTCACCCTCACCCCGGACGACGGCTCTCCATGAAAGCACTCGACACCCTGATTCGGCGCGCCCTGACCGTGACGCACGGCATCGACCACCTGCAAGCGCTGCTGCTGCTCGCCGCACGCCTGTACATCGCGCTGATCTTCTTCCGCTCGGGGATGATCAAGCTCGCCGACTGGGGCGCGACACTCGCGCTGTTTCGCGACGAGTACTCGGTGCCGGTGCTGCCGCCCGCGCTCGCCGCGGTCGTCGGCACCTTCGGCGAGCTGAGCTTTCCGGTGCTGATCGTGTTCGGGCTGGCCGGCCGCTTCGGCGCGGCCGGGCTGTTCGTCGTCAACGTGATGGCCGTCGTCTCGTACCCGGCGTTGTTCGGCTTCGACTGCCCGGCCGGCATCGATGCGCATTTCTATTGGGGTTCGCTGCTGCTCGCGCTGGTCGTCTTCGGCCCCGGGGCGCTCTCGCTCGACGCGCTCGCGCTGCGCCGCCTCAACGCAGGATCACGTACAGCAGGCCGAATATCAGCGCCCACTTGAGCACGTAATAACCGGTGCGGCTGCGTGCCGCCAGGTTTTGCAGCGTACCGAGCCGCTGCGCGCCTCGCCATCCAGCACCGGAGCCGCCTCACGCGCAAGTCGGAAATAGCCGCGGCAGCGCGCGAGCTCGCCGGGCATTCAAGTTCGCCGTTTTGGGTCGATAACCTGGGCATGCCGCCGACCTCCGACCCACGACTCGTTGCCGACCAGATGCTGATGGCCGACGACATCCTGACCGCGATCGCCAACGGCGCGATGCCGATGCACCCGGCGGGCTATCTGGAGTTGGCCGCCTGGGCCCGCGAGTCGTTCACGGGCATGCACTCGGGCGCGCTGCGCATCCTGCGCGATGCCGCACCGAAGGAGCTGCAAGGCATCGTCGAGAACGTGCTGCACGAGCGCGGCGTGATCACCTGGGCCGCCGATCAGGCGGTCGGCCTGAGCGCGATGGCCACCTGCACCGCGCTGCTGAGCCGATGCCGCGGCACGCCTGACTGACGTCCGGGACGACCCCGGGTCGTCGGCGATATTAGTGTTGACTAATGCGTTAGCAATGGCTAATATGACGGTCATGCCGCAAGCCGTTCCTCTCGACGTCGTCATGCGATCCCTGGCCGACCCGACCCGGCGAGCGGTCTTCGAGCGCATCGCCCGCACCGACGAGACCACCGTGGCCGAGCTGACCGATGGCAGTGGCGTCACGCAGTCCGCGATCTCGCAACACCTGCGTTCGCTGAAAGAAGCCGGGCTGGTCGCCGATCGCGCGCAGGGGCGAAACGTCTTCTATCGCGTCGAGCCGAACGGGCTCGCGCCGCTGGAAGGCTGGTTGAGCCACTACGGCGTGTTCTGGCGCGAGCGCTTCGCCGACCTCCGAAACCTCCTGAAGGACATCGACCCATGAATGACGCCCCTCTGAAGTCAGACACGCAACAGATCGTCGTCGACGAGGTCTTCCCGCATGCGCCGCAGACGATCTGGAGGACGCTCACGACCGGCGAGCTGATCGGCCGCTGGCTGATGGCGCCGACCGGGTTCGCGCCGGTCAAGGGCCAACGCTTCACGTTCCAGACGCGAGCGGCGGGCGCGTGGGATGGCGTGATCCACTGCGAGGTGCTCGAGGCCGTTCCGAACGAACGCCTCGCCTATGCCTGGCGGGGTGGCGACGAGAGCAACGTCGGCTACGGCTCGCGGCTCGACACCGTCGTCACCTGGACCCTGACCCGGGTCGAGCGCGGGACCCGTCTGCGCCTGGTGCATTCCGGCTTCGTCACGCCGAAGAACGATTCGGCCTTCTATTCGATGAGTGCCGGCTGGACGAAGGTCATCCAGAGCGTCGGCAACATCGCCGGAGAGAACACATGAACCCGGCCTACACCGGCGGATGCGCCTGCGGCGCGATCCGCTTCGAAATCACCGGCGAACCGCTGTTCCAGAACCATTGCCAGTGCCTCGACTGCCAACACAAGAGCGGCACCGGACACGGGTCCTACCTGACCTTTGCGCGCCAGGGCGTGAAGCAGACCGGTGCCGCGACGCTGTGGGACATGGTCGGCGACAGCGGCAACGTGAAGACCCGAGGCTTCTGCCCGACCTGCGGGTCGCCGGTCTACATGACGTTCGCGGCGATGCCCGACATCTTCACCGTCCACGCGGCCAGCCTGGACGATCCCGGCCGGTACCGGCCGCAGGCAGTCACCTATGCGGTGCGGGGTCACGCCTGGGACCACCTCGATCCGGCGCTGCCCAGATTCGACAAGATGCCATCGGCCTGAGGGGCCGTGCCAGACCGTCGACTCGTGCCCGACTCAGGGTCGAGCCTTCGCCTCAGCCAGTGGCGTCGTTGCTCGCGAGGCTCGTCATTTCAACCGCCGGCGTCATGCCGGGAATGATTTGCGACGAGATGCGCGTCCGGCATCGCTCCAGGAAGGTCGTGGTGGTGCGGGTGCCGATGCTGCCCGTCATCGTCGCGAGACCGAGCCGCATCGGCCGATGATCGCCTGACAGCGTGACCCGGCGCAGCAGCTTTCCATCGAGCGAGACATTCGCCTTCGGGCGCGTGTTGCTGAGCGAATAGCCCATGCCGTTCGCGACCATCGACCGGACCACTTCCGGAACGCCCGATCCCGAGCGTATCCACGGCGTGACCCCCGCCGCAATGAACAGCGACAGGAAATACTCGCGGCTCACCGGCATGTCGAGCATCACCATCGGATGGTCCGCCAGCTCCTCCAGCGACACCGCATCGCGCGAGGCCAGCACGTGATCGCGGCCCACGATCACGTGCGGCGGCAAGACCGCCAGTGGTTCGAAATCGAAGCCCTCCTTCATCGTCAGGTCGTAGGTGATCGCGAGATCGATCTGGCCGTGCCGCAGCTTGTCCAGCAAGCCGTCCTGATGGTCCTCGACGTGCGTGAAGCTGACGCCCGGGTAGTCCTGGATGAATCCCTGGACGAGTTCGGGAACGATGATCGGCGCGAGCGAATGAAGACATCCGAGGCTCACTGATCCCCTGATCTCGTTCACCGCTTCCGAGGCGATCGTGTAGAGATCGGCGAGCTGCGCGGAAATACGCCGGCAGTTCTCCAACAGCAAGCGCCCGACCGACGTCAGCGACAAGCCCTGCGCGTGATGGCGGATGAACAGCTGCACGCGCAGTTCCGACTCGATGTGAGAGATCGCGGCGGAAATCGAAGCCGCCGAAACATGGATGCGTTCGGCCGCGCCGACGATGCTGCCCGCATTGCCTGCGGCAATGAAGTATTCCAGCTGGCGCTGACTGATTCTGCTTGGCATCCGTGCGGCTCTTGTGCGGGCCCGGTTCGTGGACGGTCTCGAAACCGATTATGACCAGCGAAGCCTGCATCAAGAAATCCGACGCTGGGCGTCAGGAAATACGTGTTGTGCGCGATCGGCGGCTTCGCCAAACTGCCCGAAAGAAACAGGAGACGAGTAGCCCATGACAGCGATCAAGGAGAGTGCGGCGACGCCCGAATTGCCGCCGCAGTGCGCGGTGTCCGCCGGGCGCCGCGAGCTGATGATCGGCGGCGGACGCCTGCTGCTCGGCCTGCCGCTGATGGCCGGCGGATTCGCGCCGTTGCAGGCCCATGCGCAGGCATCGGCGGCCGACGGCTCGCCGCGCCGCGGCGGCACGCTGGTCATCGCGATGTCGGCGGATCCCGCGTCGTTGAACCCGGATCTTTCGACCGGGGTCACCGATCACACCGCCGGCGAGCTGATCTACGAAGGCCTGACCGAGCCCAACGACGACTTCACGATGGCGCCCGCGCTGGCCAAGTCGTGGAAGATCTCGCCGGATGGCCTGACCTACGCGTTCACGTTGATCGAAGCGAAGTGGCACGATGGAAAACCCTTCACGTCGGCCGACGTCAAATACACGCTCGATGAAGTCGCGTCGAAGTACGCGGCCAAGTTCGCGGCCGCCGCGGCGTTGATCAAGCGCGTGGACGCGCCGGACCCTCGCAGCGTCGTGATCACGCTGTCCAAGCCGTATGCGCCGCTGCTGTTCTCGCTGTCGGCGTTCGGCGGCGCCGCGATCCTGCCGAGGCACCTGTTCGAAGGAACGAATCCGCTCAACAACCCCGCCACGCTGACGACGCCGGTCGGCACCGGGCCCTTCAAGCTGAAGAGCTGGCAGCGCGGCGATCGCTTGACGCTCGAGCGCAATCCGGACTACTGGCGCGGCAACGGCAGGCCGTATCTCGACCAGATCGTCCTGCGCATCATTCCGGACGGCAGCACGCGCGTCCTCGCGATGCAGGCGGGAGAGGTCGACTACAGCTACTTCTATTTCTACCCGCCGAGCCGCCTGAAGGAGGCACAGGACGATCCGCATCTGCAGCTTCGCGACCAGGCGGTGCCGGAGGACAAGGTGCTGATCATCAACACGCGCAACAAGCCGTTCCAGGACGTGCGCGTGCGCCAGGCGCTGACGCACGCGATCAACCGCGAATACATCGAGAAGGTGGTGTACCGCGGCCTGAGCCGCACGATGAAGAACCACATGGATTCGCGGCTCAAATGGGCCTTCGATCCGTCGATCGATCTCGACACGATGTACCCGGTCGACATCCCCGCCGCCAAGAAACTGCTCGCCGACGCGGGGCTCAACACCGATGACCACCCGCTCGAAGTGCGGCTCGTCTACGACTCGACCGACGTCGACTTCGGCCGGCTCGCGGAGGTGCTGAGCGCAATGTGGAGAAAGATCGGCGTCAAGGTCGTGTTCGTGTCGGTGCCTCGCAACGTGATGCTGGAGAAGATCTTCACGAACTGGGACTTCGACGTGACGATCCAGGCCTACACGACGTCCGGCGATCCGGCGCTCGGCGTGTCGCGCCTGTACACGACCTCGGCGATCCAGAAGCGTCCGTTCATGAACGCCTCCGGCTATTCGAATCCGGAGGTCGACAAGCTGTTCGACGACGCCGCGAGCACGGCCGGCTTCGAGGCGCGCGGCGTGCTCTACAAGGCGGCCGCGCGGATTCTCGCGCGCGATCTGCCGGTGATCCCGATCTGGGAGACCGCGGGCCTGAACGTCGCGTCGAAAAAGGTGCATGGCAGCTGGGCCCACGGCACCGGCTACAGCGGATGGGACGGCGTCTGGATCGACGCGTGATCCGCCTTCGCCCAGCCCGAACGAGAGGACCTCAATGAGCAGCCCCCAGCAAACCACCCCACCGCATCAACCCACCCTCACCGAGCAGCTCGCCCGCTACTGGAGCGGCGCCACGTTCGACGACCTGCCGGACGACGTCGTCGCGCTGTGCAAGCGCTCGCTGCTCGACACGATCGTCGTCGGCCGGCGCGGTGCAGAAACGTTCGAAGCCGACATCACGGCGCAAGGTTCACTGCGCTTTTCGCCGGAGACGGGTGGCGTCTCGACCGTCTGGGGCATGCAGCGCAAGACGACGCCCGCGCTCGCCGCGCGCATCAACGGCACCTCGAGTCACGCGCTGGAACTGGATGACTTCGGCGGCTGCGGTCACTCCGGCGCGTGCGTGGTGCCGGCCGTGTGCGCGCTCGCGGACGCCGTCGATGCCGACGGCAAGACGGTGCTGCGCGCGGTGGCCGCCGGCTACGACGTCGCGGCCCGCGTGCTCGACGGCGCCGGGGGCTACCGCGCGCAGAACGACCGCGGCTGGCATTCGACGGGCACCTGCGGCACCTTCGGCGCGGCCGCCGCCGCGGCCGTGATGCTCGGCCTGGACGCCGAGCGCACGGCCTGGGCACTCGGTATCGCCGGCTCGCTGGCGGGCGGGACCTGGGCCTTCCTCGCCGATGGCGCGACGACCAAGCGCTTCCACCCCGGGATGGCGGCGGAGAGCGGCGTCGAGGCGGCCTGCCTGGCCGCCGCCGGGATGACCGGCCCGCGCGACATTCTCGAGGCACCGTACGGCGGCTTCTTCAGTGTGTTCAGCGGGCCCGAGGCCCGGCCGGCCGCCGTGGTCGCCGGGCTCGGCGGGAACTTTCGCATCGCGGAGACCGGCATCAAGGTCTACGCCTGCTGCCGGGGCCTGCACAGCCCGATCGAGGCGCTGCTGGACATCGTGCTGGCGCACGACATCGCGCCGGACGCGATCGACGCGATCGTGATCCACGGCGCGGCGCGCACCGTGCGCCAGTTCTCCAAGCGCCAGATCGACTCGGTGCTGGACGGCCAGTTCAGCCTGCCCTATTCGATGGCGGTCGCCGCGCTGCATCGCGAGGCGACGCTCGCGCAGTTCGCGCCGCCGCAAGCCGACGATCCGGCCGTGCAGGCCTTGATGGCGCGCGTCGACGTGCGCGGCGATCGCGACCTGGCGCCGTACGACGAACCGCAAGTCGAACTGCGCCTGAAGTCGGGCGAATCGTTCCTGAACCACGTGCCGGTCTCGAAGGGGAATTTCGCCCGCCCGGTGCCCGAGGCGGAGCTCGCGCGCAAGCACCAGGTCGTCGGCGAACCGGTGATGGGCGAGAAACTGGCGACGCTTCGAAGCACCTTGCAGCGGCTCGAACGGCTGGGCAGCTTCCGGGAAGTCTCGCTTCTCGTCGAGCGCTGACATGCGACGCTACATCGGTGTGCGCGTGCTGTGGGCGATCCTGATCGTCGCAGGCATCGTGACGGTCAACTTCGTGCTGACGCACATCCTGCCCGGCGACGTGATCAATGCGCTGGTCGGCGATTTCCCGGTGCCGCAGGCCTACATGGATCAGTTGCGCGAGCAGCTCGGATTGAACCATCCGCTGTACGTGCAGCTGTGGCGCTACTGGGTGACGCTGCTGCACGGCGACTTCGGCTTCTCGTTCGTGAACCGGCAAAGCGTGCTGCCGCTCGTGATGCATCGGGCCGGCATCACCTTGCTGCTGATGGTGCCCGCGCTGGTCGTCGCGTCGGTGGCCGGCGTGGTGCTGGCGGTCTGGATCGTGCCGAGGGCCGGCGGACTGGCGGACAGCACGGTCGTCGCCGCGAGCCTGGTCGGCTATTCGGTGCCGGTGTTCTGGCTGGCGCAGATCCTCATCCTGATCTTCGCGGTCCACCTGCACTGGTTGCCGGCCTCCGGGATCAGCTCGGTGCGCCAGCAGGTCAGCGACTGGGCCTGGTTCACCGAATACCTGCGGCACCTGATCCTTCCCGGCTTCTGCGTGTCGCTCTACTACGCCGCGGTGGTGGTGCGGGTGGCGCGCAACAGCATGCTCGAGATGTTCCACCAGGATTTCGTGCTGACGGCGCGCGCGAAGGGCTTGAACGAACGCGCGGTGCTGCGGCGCCACGTGCTGCGCAACAGCCTGATCCCGGTGATCACGGTGATTGGCTACAACTTCGGCTATTCGCTGACCGGGGCGATCCTGACCGAGACCGTGTTCGCGTGGCCTGGTCTGGGCGGGCTGTTCGTCAGCTCGGTCAACTTCAAGGACTACCCGGTGCTGTGCGGCATCTTCATGCTCGTCGCGACGGCCGTGGTCGTCGCCAATCTGATCAGCGACCTGCTCTATGCGGCGGTCGATCCGCGCGTGCGCTCCGCCGTCGCGGGCAAAGCCTGAGCGAGGAATTGAGATGCCGAATACCTTGAAAGCCCTGTTGCGAAACCCTGCCACGCTGCTCAGCGTCGGCTTCATCCTGCTGCTGCTGTTCCTCGCGCTGTTCGGCGCCACGCTCTACCCCGTCGACCCCTTCGACCTCAGCATGGACGTCACGCAGGCGCCCAGCCGCCTGCACCTGCTCGGCACCGACGACCTCGGGCGCGACGTGCTCGCGGGGCTGATCGAAGGGATCCGGATCTCGCTGACGGTCGGCTTCTCGGCCGCGCTGGCGGCGACGGTGTTCGGCATCGTCGTCGGCGCGATCGCGGGCTATGGCGGCGGCTGGGTCGATCTGGTCATCATGCGCGTCAGCGAGTTCTTCCAGGTGATGCCCTCCTTCATCCTCGCGGTGCTGATCGTCTCGCTGATCGGCCCCGGTCTGACGCGCATCGTGCTGGTGATCGCCGTGCTGTCGTGGCCGCAGACGGCGCGCTTCGCGCGCGCCGAGGTGCTGCGAGTCGCGCAGATCGATTTCGTCAACGCGGCGCGCTGCCTGGGCATCTCCAGCACGCGCATCCTGTTCACCGACGTGCTGCCGAATGCGGTCGGGCCCGCGCTCGCCGTCTCGACCTTGATCATGGCGCAGGCGATCCTGCTCGAGGCCTCGCTGAGCTTTCTGGGCCTGTCGAATCCGGACGTCATCAGCTGGGGCCGCATGCTGAGCGCCGGTCAGAACTACCTGCAGACGGCGTGGTGGCTGTCGGTGTTTCCGGGGCTGGCCATCCTGTTGATCGTCCTCGCCTTCAACCTCCTCGGCGACGCGCTCGCCGACATCATGAATCCCCGCCATGGCAACTGAACCGGCGGTGCACGCGCCTCGCACCGACAACGTCCTGGAGATGCGGGACCTGCATCTGGTCTACACCGGGCAGCAACGCGTCGTCCATGCGATCCAGCACGCGAACCTCGTCGTTCGACGCGGCGAATCGGTCGGCATCGCCGGCGAATCGGGCTCCGGCAAGTCGACGCTCGCGCGCGCCGCGATGGGCTTGCTGCCGCTCGGCGCGGCGAAGATCGTCGGCGGCAAGATCATCGTCAACGGCATCGAAGCGACCGCGTACACGCCGAGCCAATGGCAGCGCCTGCGCGGCAATCCGATCGCGATCGTGTTTCAGGACCCGCTGAGCTTTCTCAATCCGGTGGTCCGGATCGGCGACCAGATCGCCGAGAGCGTGCGCCAGCACGACCCGGACGAAAACGTGCAGCGGCGGGTGAACAAGCTGCTCGACATGGTCCAGCTGCCGGCGGTGGCGGCGCAACGCCATCCGCACGAGCTGTCGGGCGGCATGCGCCAGCGCGTCATGATGGCGATCGCGCTCGGCTGCCGCCCCAGCCTGCTGATCGCCGACGAGCCGACCACGGCGCTGGACGTGACGACGCAGGCAGACATCCTCAAGCTGCTGGCCGACCTGCGCACCGAGCTGAACATGAGCCTGCTGCTGATCAGCCACGATCTGGGCGTGCTGCGGCAGAGCTGCGAGCGCACCTACATCATGTATGCCGGCCACACCGTCGAATCGGGCCGAACCGCCGACGTGCTGCGCCGGCCCTTGCATCCGTACACGCGCGGGCTGATCGAGGCATCGCGCATGCGGCTGAACGAGCAGCGCCGCTTCTCGACCATTCGCGGCGACGGCCCGACGCTGAACCAGCGCTACACGCTGTGCCCGTTCCTCGCGCGCTGCTCCAGCGCGGTGGCCGACTGCCGGAGCCGCATGCCTGAACTCCAGGACGTCGAAGCGGGCCGCGCGGTGCGCTGCTGGGCGGCGCAGGAACAACTGACGGAGACGCCCCATGGCGCTGTTTGAGCTGCGTCGCGTCTCGAAGACCTTCACCCAGCGGGGCAACCCGCCGTTCAAGGCGCTGGACGACGTCAGCATCTCGATCGACGCGGGCGAGTGCGTGGCGATCGTCGGGGAAAGCGGGTCGGGCAAGTCGACGCTCGCGCGCGTCGCGCTGCGGCTGCTCGAGCCGGACGGCGGCGACATCCTGCTCGACGGCGAGTCGGTGCTGGCGATGCCGCAAGGGGTCTGGAACCAGCGGCGCCTCAGCGTGCAGCCGGTCTTCCAGGATCCGTCGAGCGCGTTCAATCCGCGTCGGACCGCGCAGTCGAGCCTCGAACAGGCGATCCATCAATGCGTTCCGAGGGAACCGGCCGCGCCGCGCGAGCGCGCGCTGGAACTGCTCGAGAACGTCGAGCTGCGCCCCGCGGCGGAATTCCTGGCGCGCTATCCGCACCAGCTGAGCGGCGGTCAGCGGCAGCGCCTGGGCATCGCGCGGGCGCTGGCGACGCGGCCGCGTCTGATCATCGCCGACGAGCCGCTGTCGGGCGCGGACGTGTCGATTCGCGCGCAGGTGCTGAACCTGCTGCTCGATCTGCGCGATCGCGACAACATCGCCGTGCTGATGATCACGCACGACATGCTGGTCGCGCGCGCGCTGGCCGATCGCATCGTGGTGATGCACCGCGGCCGCGTCGTCGAGGCGGGCGCGACCCGCGACGTGATGAATTCCCCGACCGACCCCTACACCCGACGACTGTTGGACGCGGTTCTCGCGGTCGACATCGAACCCTGAATCAACTGGCCACAAGGAGAACGCCATGCTGAAGCAAAATCCCAAGGAATACCGAGGTTATCGAATCGCCGGCATTCGCCTGAGCGAGGAGATGCTGCCCCATCTGGGCAAGCTGTACAGCGGCCGCACGAAGATCATGCAGCCCGCCGTTCACGCCTTCGATCAGGCCCACACGATCATGCTCGTCGAGCAGGGCGAGCTGCCGCGCGAGATGGGCGCGAGCATCCTGAAGAGCCTGCGCGAGATGGAGGAGACCGAAGGCGTCGTCGAGGCGCGCAGCCGGGTCGGCGGCGGGCTGCACTCGGGCGAGCAGTAC
>DASYCA010000041.1:0-12364 GCA_036500445.1 Burkholderiaceae bacterium
GTCGCCGCCCATCAGCTGCGCGAGGTGGCGCGCGATCCCCAGGCCCAGGCCGCTGCCGCCGAAACGCCGCGTCGTCGAGCCGTCGCCTTGCTCGAAGGGGTTGAAGATGCTGTCGAGCCGGTCGCCGGCAATGCCGACGCCGGTGTCGCGAACCTCGAAGCGCACCTGCAGCGCATCGTCCCGGTCGTCGAGCAGCGTGCCGACGAGCGCGACCGAGCCGCGTTCGGTGAACTTGACCGCGTTCGCGAGCAGGTTGGACAGGGCCTGCGACAGCCGCGACGGGTCGCCGCGCAGCAGGCGGGGCAGCGACGCGACGTCGGCCGTCAGCGCGAGCGATTTCTCGCGCGCGCGGGCCTCGACGAGGCCGAGCGCGCTGGCGACCAGGGCCTCGAGGTCGAACTCGACCTGCGCCAGCACCAGCATCCCGGTCTCGATCTTGGTCAGGTCGAGGACGTCGTTGACCATGCCCAGCAGCCGCTCGGCCGCGTCCGAGACACGCGCCAGGCGCTCGGGCGCCTGCGGCGTTCCCGGGTCGCGGCGCAGCAGGTGCGTGAGGCCGATGATCGCGTTCAGCGGCGTGCGGATCTCGTGGCTCATGTTCGCCAGGAAGCGGCTCTTGGCCAGCGCGCTGGCGTGGGCCTTGTCGCGTTCGAGCTCGAGCTCGGCGTTCATCCGCTGCAGCCGGCGCTCGGCTTCGCGCTGGAGCGTGACGTCGAGCGCGAGCACGAAGAAGCCGAGCACCTCGCCGTCCTGGATGTCCGGGTCGTAGCGGATCAGCATCGTCGTCACGGCGCCGTCCGGGCGCGTTTCTTCGTAGTCGAAGATCTGCACCTCGCCGCGCAGCGCGCCCTCCAGGTGCGCATGGAGCGAGGCGACGCGCCGGGCGTCGAAGATCTCGACGATGTGCCGGCCGACGACCTCGTCATGCAGCTCTCCGAACCAGTCGCAGAAGGTTCGGTTCACGAACTGGCAGCGCAACTGGCGGTCCCAGTAGGCGATGCGACCGGGGACGTGGTCGGCGATGTAGCGGGAGAAGTCGTCGACCGGAGGCGACCACGCGTTCGTCGGCATGGGCGCAAGCATCGTCGAATTCGATGTCGCTGGCAATCCGGCGGGGAGTGGATATCGCTTGTGGCGCATCTGTGAAACCTTGAATCGGGAAGGGGCGTGGGCGATGAGGCGTACGGCGAGCCGCTAGTGCGCCGGGCCGAGCTCGAGCGCGTGAATGGCCGTGTGGGCCTGGACCAGCACCTCGAGCAGCGCGCTGCGGTGGCCGCCCGTCTCCTCGTGGTGCCCTTCGATCGCCTCGACGATGGCCGGCGAGAGCTGCCAGTGCCGTGCGATCAGCCCGCCGACCGCCGCGTGGTCGGTGCCGAGCAGTTCGCGCTCGGCTTCCAGCGGCCCGATCCCGCGCCGGGCCGACAGCGCGAGCGTGGCCGAGAACGGCTCGGGGAAGTAGGTCGCGAGCGCGAGCGTGCCGATGTCGTGCAGCAGGCCGGCGGTGTAGGCGAGGCCGGCGTCGACGCCGCGCGCGACGCCCAGGCTTTCGCAGTACAGCGCGGTCGTCAACGCGTTCTGCCAGTTGCTCGTGAAATCGAAGCCCGGGCAGGCGGCGGGCTCGAAGCAGGCGAGCACCGCCGCCGTCGTGACGGCGGCCGAGAGCGTCTGCAGGCCCAGGATCTGCAGCGCATCGCGCAGCGTGACGACGCGGCCGCTGACGCCGTAGAAGGACGAGTTCGCCAGACGCAGCGCTTCGGCCGTCAGGCCCGGATCGCTCGCGATGAGTTCGATCACGCGCGCGCTCGAAGGCGGCTCGATGCGCAACGCACGATCCAGTTCGTGCACGATCCGCGGCAGGGCCGGCAGGCGCTTGACGCAGCCGAGGATGGCGGCGTGTGACAGTGCCGGCGGCATCATGCGAGCACCTCCTGGCAGGCGTCCGGCACCGGGATCACCGAGAGCAGGTGGCCGCGCTGCTTGCCGCGGTCGCTCATCGGCCCGCACGACAGCAGGCAGGGGCGGCCGTCGACGAGGCCGCGGTGGTGGCGGCCGTCGGCCCGGCGCAGCGCACGCAGCCAGTCGGCCGGCAGGACCGCGGCCGCGTCGCAGCCGACCAGCGACGGCGCGCCGCGCATCAGCGCACGCGCCTGGCGGTTGACGAACGCGATCGTGCCCTGGGCGTCGACGCCGAGGATCGCGGTCGGCAGGTGTTCGAGCAGGTCCTGCGCGTTCAGCGCGCGCACCTCCTCCAGGCTCAGCTGCTCGCGCTGCTGCGCGAGCATCAGCGCCTGGTGCTGGTTCGCGCGCGCGAGCTCCCGGTTCGCGCCGCGCACCTCGTGGGTCAGGCGCCGGTTCTCGTCCGCGAGCTCCTTGCGCCGGAACGCGTCGGCGATGTGCTCGCGCAGGCGTTCGTCGTCCCAGGGCTTGGTCAGGAACTTGTGGATCGCCCCGTCGTTGAGCGCGTCGGTGATCGCCTGCAGCTCGCCGTAGCCGGACAGGATCATGCGCACCGTGTCCGGATACAGCGCGCTCACGCGGTGCATCAGTTCGACGCCGCTCATCCCGGGCATGCCCTGGTCGGAGACGATCACGTCGATGTCGGATTCGGCCAGCCGCGCGAGCGCTTCCTCGGCGTGGCGGGCGGTGACGATGTGGTAGCCGGCGCCGCGCAGCATGCGCCGCAGCGAAGCGAGCACGCCGTCTTCGTCGTCGACGAGCAGCAGCGTGCGGGGGCGGCCCGCGCGGTGCAGCAACTGCTCGGGCAGCCGCGCGCCGTCGCGCAGCATCTGCTCGAAGACCGCGGCCGGCAGCGGCTTGCTGAAGATGTAGCCCTGCATCAGCTCGCAGCCGTTGGCGATCAGCAGGTTCAACTGGCCCTCGGTCTCGACCCCTTCGGCCAGGACCTTGAGCTTGAGCCCCTGCGCGAGCATCAGCACCGCGCGCGTGATCGAGACGTCCTCGGGCGCGGCCGTCACGTCGTGGACCAGCGAGCGGTCGATCTTCAGAACGTCGAAGGGCAGCGCGCCCAGCGCGCCGAGGTTGGAGTAGCCGGTGCCGAAGTCGTCCAGCGCGATCTCCACGCCGATCGCGCTGAGCTCCTGCAGCGTGCGCCGGGCGTGGTCGAAGTCGCGCATCAGCACCGACTCGGTGACCTCCACGCCGAGCCGGTTCGGGTCGGCGCCGGTGTCCAGCAGGATCGCCTGCAGGCGCTGGGAGATGTCCGCCTCTTCCAGCTGGCGCGGCGACAGGTTCACGCCGATGCGCACCGACGGCAGCCCGGCGCGTTGCCAGGCGACGCTTTGCAGGCAGGCGCTGCGAAAGACCCACTCGCCGAGCGGCACGATCAGCCCGATCTCCTCGGCGATCGGCACGAACTCGGCCGGCGAGACGGCTCCGAACTCGTCGCAGCGCCAGCGCAGCAGCGCCTCGGCGCCGATCACCGCGCCGCTGCGCAGGTCGACCTGCGGCTGGTAGTGCAGCTCGAATCCGTTGCGCTCGAACGCCCGCCTCAGCGCGGTCTCGAGCCGGATGCGCCGCGCCGCGGAAACGCCCGCCTCGCGCGTGAAGAAGCTGATGCCGGCGCCGCCCCGCCCGCAGGCGGCATGGGCGTGCGCGAGCAGCTCGGCGGCGTCCGACGAGTCGCTCGGGAACATCGCGATACCGACTTGCCCCTCGGTGATCAGCTCGGCCTGGCCGACGGCGGCCGGGGCGGCCAGCGTCGCGAGCAGCTTGGTGGCGGTGTTCAGGGCCTGCGATTCGTCGGCGCCGGCGCAGGGGTCGAGCAGGATCGCGAATTCGCCGCTGCCCAGGTGGGCGGCCGTGTCCTCGCCGCGGCAGTCGTCGAGCAGCCGTTCGGCCAGCGTTGCCGCGAGCGCGTCGCCGGCGTTCAGGCCGAGCGCGTCGTGAACCCGGTCGACCTCGGCGACGCGCAGGAACAGCATCGCGACCGGGCGGTTCTCGCGCTGCGCCCGTTCGACCGCGCCGGCCGCGCGCTCGAGCAGCAAGGTGCGTGTCGCCAGGCCCGTGACCGGGTGGTAGTTGACGAGGCGCTCGATCCGGTCCTGCGCGGCCGACTGCTCGGTGATGTCTTGCAGGATCGCGACCGGTTTCGGGCACGCCTCGCCGTCGACGATCTCCATCAGGCCGCGTTGCAGCACGCGCAGCACGCTGCCGTCGGCGCGCAGCAGCCGGTGTCGCAGCTCGAAGGGCTTGCCCGGCTGCGCACGCCGCCATTGCGCGATCACGCGGCCGCGGTCGTCGGCGTGCACCGCGCGCAGCGCCGCGCGCAACGCGCCCGGGCCTTCGCCGGCGCCGGCCTGGATCAGCGCGCGCGCGCCGGCGGAAAGCCGGATCTCGGCGCGCGCGCCGATGACCTCGATCGAGCCGCTGCGGCACAGCAGCTCGTTGCTGGCGAGCATGTGCGCGTGCCGGGCCGAGACGCGGTGCGCGGCCGCCAGCTCGCTGAGCAGCGATTCGGTCGTGAGGGTGGGATGCATGCGGGTCTCGTCCGGAGTGCGCACTGAGGCGTTCACTCCGTTATCGACCCGATCGCTGCGTCACCTCAGCGAGGCGAGCTCGGCTTGCGTTGTACGCAGGCTCCCGAATGCGATGGCGGTGAATTCCCTACGCGGCCTCAGAGCTCGTCGGTGAGCCGGCGCTGGACGCAATACTTCGTCAGCTCGATGTTGTTCTTCCAGCCGGTCTTCTCGAGGATGCGCGCGCGGTACGAGCCGACCGTCTTGACCGACAGGTGCATCGTCTCGGCGATCTCGGCCGGTGTCTTGCCGGCGGCGATCAGCAGCATCACGCGGTGCTCCTGGGTCGACAGGGTCTCGTGCGGGTCGACCGGGACGCCGCGGCCGCCGAGCGAATCGACGAGCTGGTCGGCCATCGACGCGGTCACGTAGCGCTTGCCATCGGCGAGCCGGCGCAGCGCGATCACCAGCTCGGCGCCGGCGCGGTCTTTCGGCAGGTAGCCCGAGACGCCCATCTGCAGCAGCCGGGCCGCGTAGGCGTTCTCGGCGTTGAAACTCAGGATCAGGATCGGCGTCGAGCCGGCGACGCGCAGCATGCGCGTCACGCCTTCGGTGCCCGAGGCGTCGGGCATCACGAGATCGAGCACGATCACGTCCGGTGCATGCTCGCGCACCTTCTGCACCGCCACTTCGATGCTGTCGGCCTCTTCGATCTGCGCGGTGGGCCACTCCTGAGCGATCAGCTGACGAATCCCGATTCGAATGATCGGATGGTCGTCTGCAACGAGAAATTTCATTGCACCAGTCCATGCACCCGCTGTGGGCGTCAACCCGCGATCGTAGGGGATGGCCGGGTCCTTGCATAGACGAGGATGCCGCGGGTTGCCCTCTGCAGTGACGTTGCGCACGTTTGGACTTGAGTGTAGGAGGCCGTAGGCAATTTGCCTGTATCCAGGCGGGCCCCGGATGCACGATGATCCGCGTCGTTGCTTTTTTCCATGAACCATGCCGCCAGATCAACCCGAAACAACGGACGCCCCGGCGCTGCTGAGGCGCGGACATGCGGGCTGCCGCGTTCTGCTGGCCGAGGACAACCCGGTCAACCGGCTCGTCGCCGAGGAACTGCTGCGCTCGGTCGGCCTGGTCGTCGAGAGCGCCGGTGACGGGGCGCTCGCGCTCGAGATGGCGCGTTCGCGGCCTTATGCGCTGATCCTGATGGACCTGCAGATGCCCGTCATCGGCGGGCTGGACGCGGCTCGCGCGATCCGCGCGCGCAGCGGGCCGCAGATCCCGATCATCGCGATGACGGCGGACGATTCGCCGTGCGATCGCGCGGCCTGCCTGGCGGCCGGCATGAACGACCACGTCGCCAAGCCCGTCAACCCGTCGGAGTTGTTCGCGACGCTGCTGCGCTGGCTCGCGCCCAGCGCCTCAGACCGAGACCAGCTGCGGGCGTGATGTCGCTGCGGCGCTGCGCTGCTCCCGCGTCGGGCTGATGCAGTTGCGGCCGGCCGCCTTGGCGGCGTAGAGCGCCCGGTCGGCGCGCTCCATCACGTCGGCCCAGCTCTTGTCGGCGGGCTCGATGACGGTCCAGCCGACGCTCACGGTCACGAGGCAGCGGCCGTCGAGCATCGGCGCGTCGCCGGTCAGCGCGCGCAGCCGCTCGGCGATCAGCGCGGCGTGGGTGTCGCTCGTCTCGGGCAGCACGATGCAGAATTCCTCGCCGCCGATGCGGCCGAGGAAGTCCTGGTCGCGCAGCGCGGCCTGCCAGCGTGCGACGCAGCCGCGCAGCACGAGGTCGCCGCTGGCATGGCCGTAGTCGTCGTTGACGAGCTTGAAGTGGTCGATGTCCAACGCCAGCACGGCGGTCGGGCGGTCGTAGCGGCGGGCACGGTCGAATTCGCGTTTGGCGCCGTCCATGAACGCGCGCCGGTTCATCGCGCCGGTGAGCTCGTCGGTCGCCGCGAGGCGGCGCAGGTCGTCCTGCACCAGCACCATCTCGTGCTGCGCGCGGCGCGACAGCACGAAGATCGCGGTGACCACGATCACGATCACCGTCAGCACCGCATTCAGTGCGGTCGCGGTGCGCTGGCGCGCGTCGAAGGCCGCGAAGACGTCGTCGTAGCTGCGGCTGACGAGCACGGTGACCGGGTACTCGCGCAGGTGCTCGAAGGTGACGAGGCGCTTGACGTGATCGGTCAGCAGGCCCTCCGAGACGAAGGAGCCGCGCGGGTTCGGGCCGTAGTCGGCCTCGAAGTGGCGCGACTTGCTGAGGTCGCGGCCGATGAAGGGCGAGTCGATCGGGGCGCGCGACAGGATGATGCCGTCCGAGCGCACCAGCGTGATCGCGCCATCGGGCCGAAAGCGCATGTTCTCGTGTTCGCCGGCGAGCCGCTCCAGGCCGACCGCGGCATAGAGCACGCGCATCGGCATCGCGGCGCGGCGCGGCGACGGTTCGGCCGCGTCGAGCGGCGTGCTCAGCTTCATCGAGATCGGGAGGTACCAGCGGCGGTCGACCCGGCTGAGGACCGGCACGCTGACGTGCAGGCTGCGCGGCTGCGCCCCGGGCCCGGCGGCGTGGAAGCTGAAGTACTCGCGGTCGGTCACGTTGGCGCGCGGCCGGCCGTCCGACGCCGACAGGTAGTAGACCTCGCCGGCCTCGGACAGCATCCGGAAGTCGGTCAGCCCGCCGGAGGAGCGCCGCATCTCGTCGACGAGTGCGAGAAAGCGGCTGTCGCGCAGCGGGTCGGCGCCCGGGTGCGTGACGAGCCAGGTGTCGAGCGTGTGCAGCTCGGTTTCGATGCTGGCCAGCAGCCCCGACGAATGCTGTGCGGCCGCACTGGCCATCAGCGACAGCTCGTTGGTGCGGTCTTCCAGCAGCTGCTGTTTTTGCTGCGCGCTGAAGATGAAGAACATGGCCCAGAGCCAGCACAGCAGCGCCGCGACGACCAGCACCATGGTCCAGCGGCGGGTCCAGTGCCAGGCGCGCGCGAGCCGTTGGCGCAGGACGGCGGCCGGCCGGCGCGGGAGCGAGCCGGCGGTGGCCAGCGGGGCGAGTTCTTCGAGCGAGACCGGCATGCGAGTGGGAAGCGTCGGCGCGGCACATGCCGCCCCTCGTTTTCGGCCGCCCGCACCGGCGCTGCAGGCGGCCGGGGGCGGCATCCGATGTGCGCGGTCCGCGCCACCCGATGACGGTGTTTTACCTACACGGCGGCGCGCGACTCTGCGTAGGTGATTTGCCTGCACGGCTTGCGGCAGATCGTGCGCAGGTGTTTCAGCGCTTGACCGCCTCGGGGGACCTGCGGGTGGGTCGAAAACCTTGCAGGGTCATCCGAACCGGGGAAGCGCCGTGAAATTGAACAACGTGAGCATTCGCGCCAAGCTGTCGCTGGCTTTCGGGGCCTTGGCCGTGATGGTCCTGGTCGTGGCCGGGCTGTCGTTGAAGTCGCTCGGCGACGCGAACGAGCGTTTCACCGCCTACCTGAGCGGCATCAACGCCCGCGCGGCCATGGCCAACCAACTGCGCATCGCGGTGGACCGGCGCGCGATCGGCGCGCGCAACCTCGTGCTGGTGACCAAGCCGGCCGACATGGACAAGGAAAAGGCGCTGACGGTGAAGGCGCACGAGGACGTGCAGGCGGACATGGCGGCGCTGAAGAAGATGATGGCGGCCGCGCCCGATGCGAGCGAGAAGGCGCGCGCGCTGGTCGCGGAGATGGACCGGGTCGAGCAGTCCTATGCGCCGGTCGCGCTCGCGATCGTCGACCTGGCGCTGGCGAGGAAAAAGGACGAGGCGATCGCGAAGATGAACGACGAGTGCCGGCCGCTGCTCGCCGCGCTGTCGTCGGCGTCGGCCGAGTACGAGACCTACACGGAAGGCGAGGCGCTCGCGATCGCCGAGCAGGCGGCGGCGCGCTACGCCGATCAGCGCAACGTGTTGATCGTGGTCTGTGTGATCGCGGTGGTCGCGGCGGTGCTGGCCGGCTGGCTCGTGACGCGCGCCATCGTGCGCCCGCTCGGCGAGGCGTTGCAACTGGCCGAAGCGGTTGCCGCCGGCGACCTGAGCGTGCGGGTCCAGGTCGACGGCCGCGACGAGGTGGCGCAGCTGTTGGCTGCGCTCGGCCGCATGACGCACAAGCTCGGCGACATCGTCTCCCAGGTGCGCCAGAGCAGCGACAGCATCGCGACCGGCTCGACCGAGATCGCGACCGGCAACACCGACCTGAGCCAGCGCACCGAACAGCAGGCGAGCTCGCTCGAGGAGACCGCCTCGGCGATGGATCAATTGAATTCGACGGTGAAGCAGAACGCCGAGAGCGCGAACCAGGCGAACCAGCTGGCGCTGAGCGCCTCCAGCGTCGCGGTGCGCGGCGGCGAGGTCGTCGGCGAGGTCGTCACGACGATGAAGGCGATCAACGACAGCAGCAAGAAGATCGCCGACATCATCAGCGTGATCGACGGCATCGCGTTCCAGACCAACATCCTGGCGCTGAACGCGGCCGTCGAGGCGGCGCGCGCCGGCGAGCAGGGCCGCGGCTTCGCGGTCGTCGCCGGTGAAGTGCGCAGCCTGGCAGGCCGCTGCGCCGATGCGGCCAAGGAGATCAAGGGCCTGATCAGCGCGAGCGTCGAGCGCGTCGGCGAAGGCACCGCGCTGGTCGACCAGGCCGGCGTGACGATGGCCGAGGTCGTGAGCTCGATCAAGCGGGTGGCCGGCATCGTCGGCGAGATTGCCCACGCGAGCGTCGAGCAGAGCGCCGGCGTCGCGCAGGTCAACCACGCGGTGTCCGACATGGACACCGCGACGCAGCAGAACGCGGCGCTGGTCGAACAGAGCGCCGCCGCGGCCGAAAGCCTGCGGCTGCAGGCCCAGCGCCTGGTGCAGGCGGTCGCGGTGTTCAAGGTCGGGCCGGACGGCGAGTTCGCTCCGGCGACCGTGCCGGCACCGGCCCGTGCCGGGAAGACCGGGACCGAGGCCTGGAAGCCGTTCTGACTACATCGGGCGGTTCAGCAGCCCGCGCACGTGCAGCAAGGTCTGCTGCGTGGACAAGCGGCGCATCGGGATGCTGATGTGCGAGCCGACCTCGTCGAGCAGCGCGACGAGGTCTTCGCGCGTCGCGGCGCGGCGCAGCTTCACCAGCGTCAGCGCGCCCGTCACCGGGGCCTTGGCGCGCACCTCGCGCACCAGGATGCGGCGCGCTTCTTCCAGCGCCTCGTCCTGCGAGGGCTCGACGGCCGCGACGCGGCCGAGCGCACCGAACGCGGACTCGAGCAGCGGGAACAAGGTGCTCATCATCGAGTCGATGCGGCTGCCGCGCTGCGAGGCACTCAGCGTCGTCGGGCCCGAGTCGGGCTGATCCTCGGCACTGGCGCGCACGAATTCGTCGAACAGCTCGGAGGTCAGGCGGCGCGCCGATGCGGCGTCGGCATCGGCCTCGCGCGTCGGCGGCAGGGTGTCCTGGATCGTGATCTCGGGCGCGAGCGGGGCCATGTGGGTGGTCGGCGCGAATTCGGTCAGCGCGATCGTCGGGACCCGCTTCGGCGAGTTCGGCCACATCGACGCGGTGCGGGCTTCGGCGCGCGGCGGCGCAACGACCTCGACCGGCAGCGCGATCTCGGCGGCGATCGATGCCGCGATCGACACCGCGATCGGGACGGCCGCTTGCGGCGCCGCGTCCGCCACCTCTGCGAGCGCTGCGACCTTCGCCACCACTTCCGCCACGGGCAACGCGACCAGCCCCATCTCGAGCAAGTCGTCCAGGCAGCTGTCCGGTGCGCCGACCTGGGCGGCGACGCGGCGCAACTGCGCGACCGTGCGGCGGCCGTCGATCATCAACAGGACCGCGCGCTCGCGCTGGCTCAGCGCGCGGCTGCGCCGGATGATCTCGGCCCGGCCTTCGGGTGTCTTCGCCGGCGATCCGGCATCCGGAAGACCGCGCAGGCGGTCAACGCGCGCCGAACGCGGCTCGGCGCTCGATCGAGAATTTTCGCCACTCATCGAATCCCCTCCTCCGAATCCCACTCCGCCGGCCCCAGCCCCGGGCCGGTCGGGCGTCTTGACAATTGTTAAACATCGTAACCGCGGTCCGCGAAATAGTTGTCAATTTCGGCCACCGAATGCGAACCGTCCCCCGATTTCGAGGGGAAAAAAGCAACGTCCAGGCCCGGAACGCGATTGCGCCGACTGCGGGAAACCCCGAGGATGCGGCCCAGAAGCCGAGCGATGCGAACCGTACGAGCAGACCACCCCCCCATGTCCATTGGCAGCACGTTGACGAATACGGGAGCCGCGATCGGCCGCCAGCTGGATCGGGTCCGGCTGCGGCGGCGTCAGCAGCTGTTCGCCGCCAAGGTCGTCGAGGCGCTCGCCGAGCTCGGGCTGCGCGAATCGGAGCTCGACGGGCGCGTCCAGGCGCTGCTGGCCCAGGTCTGCCGCGCCTGCTACGAGCGGGATCGGGAGCAGGCCAACGCGACCGCGCTGGCGCTCGAATTCTTCGTGCGCCTGGCGCTCGAGTACCCGAACCTGGTCGAGCGGGCGATGAAGTCCGAGGGCGTGTTCGTCGGCTCGATCGGCGTGATCCGCGCCTGGCATGGGGTCGGCCGCATCGCGGCGGACATGGCCGAAACCAGCATCGCGCGGATCAAGGATTACCTGGTCGCGCAGCTGCGCAGCATGGACGACACCGACGACGACCGGATGCTCGCGGAGTTCCAGATCCGCGAGCTTTGAGCGGAGGTCCCGCTGCCCGCGGCTAGGAGCCGGCCGGGCCGGCGATCTTGATCGCGATGCCGGTGGCGCCGGGCGCGACCGGCGCGGACTCGCCGGCCAGATCGCCGGGCTGCGGCATCGCGTTGCCCGACTTGCTGATGCGCGCCCCGACGATGACCTGGGCCGCGCCCGAGATCTTCGCGCTCGGCGCCATCGCCATGCTGTCGTCGAGCTTGAACGTGATCGGCAGGTCCTTGACCTGGGCGCGCATCACCGCGAGCGGCATGCGCGGGCCCTGGGCCGCGCGCGCGAAGATGAACACGGTGTCGCTCGGCGCCGCCTTGGCGGCCAGCGCGGGGGCGAGCGTGACGGTGCCGCTGACCGCGGCGCCTGCCGGCGCGGCGGCCGTGGCCGTCCCGGCGGCGGGCGTCGAGGCCGCCGCGGTCGCGCTCGCCGGCTCGGCGATCCCGGCGCGCTTGCGCGCTTCCGTCAGGCTCGCCTGCAGGCGCGGCATGTCCGGGCTGTCGGCGGGCAGGACTTGGGCCATCTTGCCCCACGAGCGCACCGCACCGGCGTAGTCGGCGCGCTGGAACGACGAGCTGCCGGCGAGCGCGAGCGCCTTCAGGTGGTTCGGCTGGGCGGCGAGCGCGCGCGCGACCATCGCGTCGGACTGGGTCGTCGGCGCGCCGCCGTTCTTGGTCGCGAGCGCGTCGGCGTAGTCGGCCAGCGCGGTCGCGTCGGTGCCGCGCAGCGCGACCGCTTTTTCATAGGCCGCGATCGAGTCGTCGACGCGGCCGAGCACGATGTAGGAGCGGCCCAGCATCAGCCAGCCGGTCGCGTCGTCGGGCTTGTCCTTCAGGCGCTGCGCGAGCTTGTCGACCATGCCCTGGATCTGCTGGCGGGCGGCCTGCTCCTCGGCGTCGGGCGCGCCGGGCTGCGCGGCCGGCGTCGGCCGCAGGCCCGGCGAGCCCCTCCAGGCGTAGCCGGCGACCGCGACCGCGAGCACCGCCACGCCCAGTGTGGCGAGCAGGCGCGCCGACGGGCGGGGCGCGGCGGCGGGCGTCGGTTCGGTCATCGGCGAAGTAGAGGGCGCAGAAGAGGGGGAAGATGCGGCGGAAGAAGCAGAAGAGGCCAGGTCGGTCATCAGGATTGGTGCGGGTCGGCGAACAGGGCCGGGTCATCG
>DASYCA010000042.1:0-9473 GCA_036500445.1 Burkholderiaceae bacterium
GATGGCGCCGGACGACGGCGCGAGCTGCGCGACCTGAGGGCCCGCCGGCGCGCCCGGCCCGCGCGTCAGCGTCACGGCGCCGGCCACCAGCATCACGCCGGCGGCGACCGCCGACGACGTGCGCCACGACCAGCGCCCGCGCAGCGCAGCGGCGCTCGCGACGCCAGCCGCCCGTGGGGTGGCGGGGCGCGCGAACACGGTCGCCCGGCGCTGCGGGGCCAGCACGACGGGCTCCGCACTCAAGCGCGCGCGCAGCGTTTGCAGGAAGGCGGCGTCGCCCACCGAGCCTTCGGCGAGGTCGTCGGAGCGCAACACGTCGCCGATCAGTTGATAAGCGTGCCAGCTCGAGCGCGCCTCGCCGCTCTCGCGCCAATCGGCGCAGGCCTGTGCGGCGGCACGGCCGTCCAACTCGCCGTCGACCAGCGCCGACAGGCGCTCGAGCGCCGCCACATCACGTTCCGAAGCATCCATTGACATGTCCATCTCCAATACCTGGGCTTACCAGCGCTCGCCGTCACGCGTGTCCAGCAGCGGACGCAAACGCGCCGCGATCGCCTCGCGCGCCCGGAAGATCCGCGAGCGCACCGTGCCGATCGGGCAATTCATCAATTCAGCGATCTCTTCGTAGCTCAAACCTTCGATCTCGCGCAGCGTGATCGCCTGCCGGAGATCGTCGGACAAGGCTTCGATCGCAAAGTTCACTGCCGAAGCAATTTGCTTGCTCGCGAGCACCGCCTCGGGAGTTTCGCCGTCGCTCAGCTCGTTTTCAACGCGGGAACCACCCTCTTCGTCCTCGTCGCGGGAGGCACGCGCGGATTCGGTCACGAGCGGGTCACGCTTGAGCTCCATCAGCTGCTTTTTCGCGGTATTGACCGCGATCCGGTACAGCCAGGTGTAGAACGCGCTCTCGCCGCGGAACTGCGGAATCGCCCGGTAGGCCCGGATGAAGGTCTCCTGGGCGATGTCGGGCACCAAGTCGACGTCGCGCACCATGCGCCCGATCAGGCGCTCGATGCGGCGCCGGTACTTGACGACCAGCATCTCGAAGGCCTTGACGTCGCCGGCCTTGACGCGCTCGATCAGCGGCGCGTCGGCGTCCTGGCCGTTCACCATGCCGCGAACCTCACGGGTGACCCGCCGCCGGCCGCGGCGAATACACCGCGCAGCGCAGCGCGTGCCATTGGGTCTCCAGGCCGCGGCGCTGGAACGGCAGCCAGCTGACGCGCCCCGCGCGGGTGCCGGCAAACACGGCCGGCGTGAACACCAGCAGCATCCACGGGCCGAGATCGAGCGCCACGCTCAGTTCGCCGGCGATCGCGTCGAGCTGCCAGCCGCGGCCGTCCCAGCGCAGGCTCTGCACCGGCATGCGCCACAGCGACGCCCCCAGCGCGAGCATCATCAGCAACGCCGAGGCGACCGCGCCCCACAGGACCACGCCGGCCGGCGCCTCGCGGCCCCAGGCCCAGGCCACGCTCGCCGCACCGGCGGCCGCCACCAGCACGAACAACGCGGCCCGCCACACGCCGACGCGTTGCAGCGAAACCTGGCATGGCGGGGATGCGCGCATGGGCGCGGGTCAAGCGGGACAGCGCGGTCAAACGCGCTTGAAGATCAGCGAGCCGTTGGTGCCGCCGAAGCCGAAATTGTTCTTCAGCGCGTACTCGATCTTCATCTCGCGCGCCGTGTTGGCGCAGTAATCCAGGTCGCACTCCGGGTCCTGGTTGAAGATGTTGATCGTCGGCGGGGCGATCTGGTTCTGCACCGCCAGCACGGTGAACACCGATTCGATGCCGCCGGCACCGCCCAGCAGGTGGCCGGTCATCGACTTGGTCGAGCTGACGACGAGGCCCTCTTTCGCGTAGGCGCCGAACGCGAGCTTGATCGCGTTGCTCTCGTTGACGTCGCCGAGCGGCGTCGAGGTGCCGTGCGCGTTCAGGTACTGGACCTGCTCGGCGTTGATGCCGGCGTTGCGCAGCGCGGCCTTCATCGCCCGCTTCGGGCCGTCGACGTTCGGCGCGGTCATGTGGTACGCATCGGCCCCCATGCCGAAGCCGACCAGCTCGCAGTAGATCTTCGCGCCGCGCCGCTTCGCGTGCTCGTACTCCTCGAGCACCAGCACGCCGGCGCCTTCGCCGAGCACGAAGCCGTCGCGGTCCTTGTCCCAGGGGCGCGAGGCGGTGGCCGGGTCGTCGTTGCGGGTCGACAGCGCGCGCGCGGCGACGAAGCCGCCGACGCCCAGCGGCGAAACGGTCGCCTCCGCCCCGCCGGCGATCATCACGTCGGCGTCGCCGTATTCGATCAGCCGGCCGGCCTCGCCGATGCTGTGCAGCCCCGTCGTGCAGGCGGTCGCGATCGACAGGTTCGGGCCCTGGAAGCCGTAGGTGATCGAGACATGGCCCGAGATCATGTTGACGATCGACGCCGGGATGAAGAACGGCGTGATGCGGCGCGGGCCGCGGTTCGTCATCTCGGTGTGGGTGTTCTCGATCAGCGGCAGGCCGCCGATGCCCGAGCCGACGATCACGCCGATGCGCTCGGCCTGCTCTTCGGTCAACGCGTCGTTGGTCGGCAGGCCCGAGTCGCGCACCGCCTGGATGGCAGCCGCCAGCCCGAAGTGGATGAACGCGTCCATGTGGCGCGCGTCCTTCGCGGGGAAGTAGTCCTCGACCTTGAAGCCCTTCACCTCACCCGCGAACCTGCACCCGAAGGCGCTCGCGTCGAACTTGGTGATGTTGGCGATGCCCGAACGCCCGGCCAGGATATTGGCCCAACCTTCGGCCACGCTGTTGCCGACCGGGCTGATCAGCCCGAGTCCGGTCACGACGACGCGGCGACGACTCATGCTTGCGGCTTTCGGTTGCGGCTCAGGCGGCCTTCTGGTGCTTCACGGCGTAGTCGATCGCGAGCTGAACCGTCGTGATCTTCTCGGCCTCTTCGTCGGGGATCTCGATGCCGAATTCGTCTTCAAGCGCCATCACCAGCTCGACCGTGTCGAGCGAGTCGGCGCCCAGGTCGGCGACGAAGGCCTTGTTGTTGATCACTTCGGCTTCGGGAACGCCGAGCTGTTCGGCAATGATTTTTTTGACGCGTGCCTCGATATCGCTCATGTGTACTCCTCCGGGAGTGTTTACGGAACCAACCCGGGATTCTACGGCCTCCGGCAACGCGCCGATGTGACCGTCGCCGGGACTCAAACCATGTACATGCCGCCGTTGACGTGGAGTTCAATGCCGGTGACGTAACTCGCCTGCGGCGAGGCCAGGAACGCGACCGCGTGCGCGATCTCGCCGGGCTGGCCGAGCCGGCCGAGCGGGACGCGCGCCATCAGCGCGCTGGTCTGCGCCTCGGTCAGCCCCTTGGTCATGTCGGTCTCGATGAAACCGGGCGCGACGCAGTTGACCGTGATGCCGCGGCTGCCGACCTCGGCCGCGAGCGAGCGGGTCATGCCGGCGACCCCGGCCTTCGCGGCGGCGTAGTTGGCCTGACCCGGGTTGCCGCTCGCGCCGACGACCGAGGTGATGTTGACGATGCGGCCATAGCGCTGCTTCATCATCGGACGGGTCACCGCGCGGCTGGCGCGGAACACGGCCTTCAGGTTGGTGTCGAGCACGGCGTCCCAGTCCTCGTCCTTCATGCGCATCGAGAGCATGTCGCGGGTGATGCCGGCGTTGTTGACGAGCACGTGCAGGCCGCCCTCGGCCTTCACGATCGCGTCGACCGCGGCGTCGAGCGCGGCGCCGTCGGTGACGTTCAGGCACAGGCCGCGGCAGCCGGCGAACTGGGCGAGGCCCTCGCCGATCGCGGCCGCACCGGCGTCGGTCGTCGCGGTGCCGATCACTTTCATGCCCTGCGCGGCGAGCACGTGCGCGATCGCGCGGCCGATCCCGCGCGACGCGCCGGTGACCAGCGCGACCTGGCCGGCCGCCTTGATCTCATTCGTTTCGCTCATGCCAGGAGCCCCTTCACATCGGCCAGCGAGGCCGGGTCGAGCAGCGCGGCCGAGACGGCCTCCGCGTCGATGCGCTTGACGGTGCCGGCCAGCACCTTGCCCGGGCCGCACTCGATCAAATGGGTGACGCCGCGGGCGCGGATCGCCTGCACGACCTCGACCCAGCGCACCGGGCCGAAGGCCTGACGGTACAGCGCGTCGCGGATCGCCGCGGCGTCGCTGCGCACCGCGACATCGATGTTGTCGACGACCGGGATCAGCGGCGCGGCAAACGGCGTCGCCGCGAGGCGCTCGCGCAGCTTTTCCGCGGCCGGCTTCATCAGGCTGGAGTGGAACGGCGCGGAGACCGGCAGCAGCAGCGCGCGTTTGGCGCCCTTGGCCTTCAGCGCCTCGCAGGCCTTGTCGACGCCGGCCTTGCTGCCGGCGATCACGGTCTGCTTCGGGTCGTTGAAATTGACCGCCTCGACGACCTCGCCGCTCGCCGCGGCGACCTCGGCGCAGCCGTCGCGCACGGCCTGGGAGTCCAGCCCCAGGATCGCCGCCATCGCGCCGACGCCGACCGGCACCGCCTGCTGCATCGCCTGGGCCCGAAAACGCACCAGCGGCAGCGCGTCGGCAAAGCTCAGCACGCCCGAGGCGACCAGCGCCGAGTATTCGCCGAGCGAGTGGCCGGCGACGACGGCGGGCGCGGCGTTGCCGTCGGCCAGCCAGGCGCGGTAGCAGGCGATGCCGGCGGTCAGCATCACCGGCTGGGTGTTGCTGGTCAGGTCGAGCTGCTCCTTCGGGCCCTCGCGGAGCAGCTTCGCGACGTCTTCGCCGAGCGCGTCGGAGGCTTCGATCAGCGTCTGCTTGACCGCCGGGTTGTCGCCCCAGGCGTCGAGCATGCCGACGGTCTGCGAGCCCTGGCCCGGGAACAGGAATGCGAATGTGGTCATCGCTTGTCTCTCTTGTGAATGCTTGCCGGCGCGTAGACCAGCCCGGCGGTGCGGCTCAAAGGTCGAGCAGCACCGCGCCCCAGGTGAAGCCGCCGCCGACGCCTTCGAGCATCACGCTGTCGCCGCGCTTGATCTTGCCCGAGCGCACCGATTCGTCGAGCGCGAGCGGAATCGACGCGGCCGAGGTGTTGCCGTGCTGGTCGACCGTGACGATCAGCTTCTCGAACGGCAGCTTGAGCCGCTTCGCGGTGCTCTGCAGGATGCGGATGTTGGCCTGGTGCGGGATCAGCCAGTCGATCGACTCGGTGGCGCGGCCGGCCTTGTCGAGCACCGAGACGGCGACGTCGTAGAGCACGCCGACCGCGAGCTTGAAGACGGCCGGGCCGTCCATCTTGAGCACCGGGTCGCCGAGCACGTTGCCGCCCGAGACGTGGCCGGGCACGCACAGGATGTCGACGTGGCGGCCGTCGGCGTGCAATTCCGTCGCGAGCACGCCGGGCGTCTCGCTCGCCTCGAGCACGACGGCGCCGGCGCCGTCGCCGAACAGCACGCAGGTGCCGCGGTCCTTGAAATCCAGAATTCGCGAGAAGACCTCGGCGCCGATCACCAGCGCCTTCGAGGCCGCACCGGTGCGGATCATCGAATCGGCGACCGTCATCGCATAGACGAAGCCGGAGCACACCGCCTGCACGTCGAACGCGGCGCAGCCGTGGATGCCGAGCTTTTGCTGGACCAGGCAGGCGGCCGACGGGAAGACCATGTCGGGCGTCGAGGTCGCGACGATGATCAGATCGATCGAGGCGGCGTCGACATCGGCCGCTTCGAGCGCGCGTTTCGCGGCCTCGACGGCGAGGTCGCTGCAGCCGACGTCAGGCGCCGCGAAATGGCGCGCGCGGATTCCGGTGCGCTCGACGATCCATTGATCGGAGGTCTCGATGCCGTCCTGCGCGAGCTGCGCGGCGAGCATGTCGTTGGTCAAACGCTTCGGGGGCAGGTAGCTGCCGGTGCCGCTGATGCGCGAGTAGCGGGGCGCAACGAGAGACGAAACACGGGGTGAAGAAGCTGTCATGCGCTGAGTCTGGCGTCCGGTCCGTTGGAGTCACCTGGGGTGGCGGGCGCGGCGGCCAGCGTCTCGAGGATCCGGTCGTGAACCCGCGCCAGCAAGCCGTTGCTGGCGGCATCATAAGCCCGATTCAAAGCCTGCTCGAACGCGAAGGCATCGGACGAGCCGTGCGCCTTGAAGACCAGCCCGCGCAGGCCGAGCAACGCGCCGCCGCTGTAGCGGCGGTGGTCGAAGCGGGCGCGGAAGTGCTTCAGCACCGGCATCGCCATCAGCGCCGCGAGCTTGGTCAGCGGGCTGCGGCCGAACTCCTGCCTCAGCGCGGCCACGAACATCGCCGCGGCGCCTTCGGCCGTCTTCAGCGCGACATTGCCGACGAAACCGTCGCAGACGACGATGTCGCAGGTGCCCTTGAAGATGTCGTTGCCTTCGACGTTGCCGTAGAAGTTCAAGTGGCCGGCATCGCAAACGCGGCGCAGCAGCTCGCCGGCCTGCTTGATGACTTCGCTGCCCTTGATCTCTTCCTCGCCGATGTTGAGCAGGCCGACCGAGGGGTTCTCCTTGCCCTCGACCGCGGCGACCAGCGCGCTGCCCATCACCGCGAACTGCAGCAGGTGCTCGGCGCTGCAATCGACGTTCGCGCCGAGGTCGAGCACGGTGGTGTAGCGGCCGAGCTGATTCGGCATCACCGCGGCGATCGCCGGGCGGTCGATGCCGTCGAGCGTCTTCAGCACGTAGCGCGAGACGGCCATCAGCGCGCCGGTGTTGCCGGCGGAGACGCAGGCCTGCGCGAGCGCCTGGCCGGCGGCATCGGGTTTGACCTGGTTCAGCGCGACGCGCAGCGAGGAGTCGCGCTTGCGGCGCAGCGCCACCTCGATCGGGTCGTCCATCTCGACGACTTCGGTGGCGTTGATGACCTGGCAGCGGGGCCAGGTCTTGGCGTCAGCAAGCGCCTCGGCGCGGCCGACCAGGATCAGCTCGGCTTGCGGGTGCGCGGCCAGGAAAGCACGGCAGGCCGGCAAGGTCACCGACGGGCCGTGGTCGCCGCCCATGCAGTCGACGGCGAGGCGAAACACGCCGTCCATGCTGCTGTGGGTGGCGTGGGGCGCTCTTTAAGCGTCCGCCTTGGTCTTCAGCACCTTGCGGCAACGGTAGAAGCCGGTCGGGCTGATGTGGTGGCGCAGGTGGTTCTCGCCGGTGGTCGGCTCGATCGCGGTGCCCGGGGTGTTCAGGGCATTGTGCGCACGGTGCATCCCGCGCTTCGACGGGGTCTTCTTGTTCTGTTGAACGGCCATGGGGTTCTCCTTTGCAGTCCTGGGATATAAAAGCAGCGGAATCTTCCACGCCTATAGATCAGCCCGCGATTCTAGCACGGGGAGGCGGCAAACATGTGTCCCCGGCGCCGAGCGGCTCAGTTGGGTTTCGTGGTTTTCAGCGCGGCCAGCGCCGCGAACGGGTTCGGCGCCTCGTCGAGCCCGTCGTCGTCGTCGGGCAGCGCCAGCGGCTCGGGGCAGACCTCGTGGCGCGGGACGATCGGCATCGCCAGCAGCAGCTCGTCCTCGATCAGCTCGCGCAGGTCGAGGGCGCGGGTCAGCGCGAGGACGTCGTCCTCGCTGTCGGTGTCGAGCTGGGCGGCGGCGTCCTCGCCCTGCACGAACAGGAACCTGCGGGCGATCTGCAGCGGCACGTCGACCGGCTTCAGGCAGCGCTGGCATTCGAGCGCGACCTGCGTCGCGGCGCCGACCGCGAGCCAGGTCTGCACCTCGCCGCCGCGCAGCGCGTGCAGCTCGCCGCGCGCCGTCCAGCGCACGGCGTCGGCATCGGTCACCGGCGCGCCGGGCGCGCTCGACGCGGCGACGCGCTCGAGCTGGCGCAGCGGCCACTCGCCCGCCAACGCGCCCGCCTCCTTCGCGAACAGGGCGACATCCAGCCGCAGGGGATCGAATTCACGCACACTCATCGTGCCAGTGTAGCGAGTGCGGCAGAAGCCGCCGAGGGACAATCAAGCCCATGACGACGACCACCCGACCGACCTTGATCCTGGGCTCGACCTCGCGCTACCGGCGCGAACTGCTGGAGCGGCTGCGCCTGCCCTTCGAGGTGCGCGCCCCCAAGGTCGACGAGACGCCGCGCGCCGGCGAGGCGCCCGCGGCGCTGGCGCAGCGGCTCGCGCGCGCGAAGGCGCGGGCCGTCGCCGCGCTGTACCCGGATGCGATCGTGATCGGCTCGGACCAGGTCGCCGACCTCGACGGCACACCGGTCGGCAAGCCCGGCACGCACGAGCGCGCCGTCGAGCAGCTGCGCGCGATGCGCGGGCGGCGCATCGTGTTCCAGACCGCGGTGGCGGTGGTGCGCGCGTCGACCGGCTATGCGGGCGAGGCGCTCGCGCCGGTCACGGTGCGGTTTCGCGATCTATCGGACGCCGAAATCGAGTTCTACCTGCGCACCGAGCAGCCGTACGACTGCGCCGGCAGCGCGAAGTGCGAGACGCTCGGGATCGCGCTGCTCGAGAGCATCTCCTCCGACGACCCGACCGCGCTGGTGGGGCTGCCGCTGATCCGCACCAGCGCGTTGCTGCGCGCGGCCGGCATCGACCCGCTGGCGCCGGCCTGATGACGGCCGCATCGCCGCCGCGCGGGCGCCTGGTCCTGGTGCCGAACACGCTGGATTTCGGCATCGCCGCCGACGCGCCCGAGATCGCCGACGTGCTGCCGATGGCGGTGCTGCGCAGCGCGGCGCGGCTCACGCACTGGGTGGCCGAGAACGCGAAGACGACGCGGGCCTTCCTGAAGCGCGTCGACGCGGTCGTGCCGCTCGCGCAACCGCTGCAGGCGCTCGCCATCGTCGAGCTGCCACGCCCGCAGAAGGGTGCGCGCGCGGCGCCGGCGGCCGATTTCGCGGCGCTGCTCGCGCCGGCGTTGCAGGGCCACGACCTGGGCTTGATCTCGGAGGCCGGGTTGCCGGCCGTCGCGGACCCGGGCGCGGCGCTGGTCCAGGCCGCGCATGCGGCGGGCGTGCAGGTGACCGCCCTGCCCGGCCCGAGCTCGCTGCTGCTGGCGCTGGCGGCGAGCGGGCTGAATGGCCAGAGCTTCGCGTTCGTTGGTTACCTGCCGGTGGATGGCGTGGAGCGCGGGGTGCGCATCCGCGAGCTGGAAGCGCTGTCGCGGCGCGCGAACCAGACCCAGCTGATGATCGAAACGCCGTACCGGAACGAAGCGCTGCTCGGCGCGCTGCTCGGGCATTTGCAGCCGGGCACGCGCTTGTCGGTGAGCTGTGGCCTCACGATGCCGAGCGCATTCACGCGCAGCGACACGGTCCAGCAATGGAAGGCCAAGCCGACAACGCTGCCCGTCGACGTCCCTGCCGTCTTCTCGATGCTCGCAACCGGCCCCCTCGCCCCTCTGGGGAGAGCGTAGCGAGGGGTCGGGATGGGGTGAGGGGCGACAGTCCGCCGACATCCGACATCTCTGCCTGCCGGCCCTCACCCCAGCCCTCTCCCAGAGGGAGAGGGAGTAAGACTCAGGAATCG
>DASYCA010000043.1:0-4916 GCA_036500445.1 Burkholderiaceae bacterium
GCGCCACTGGACCGCGACCACCAGCGCCATCACGAGCGCCAGCGCGAGCACCGCGACCAGCAGCCAGGCCCGGCGCCGCCGTCGGCCACCGTCGGACGGGGTGCCGATGATGCTCATCGGCGCGATTCTGGCACGCGCCGCCGGCGCCGGCGGCGACGGCCCTAGAACGTGAACGGCTTGTTCAGCGAGACGTAGAGCGTGCGGCGCGGCCCGTACTGCGGCGCGCCGACGCCGATGCCGCTGCCGTCGCGCAGCTCGTAGCCGCGGTCGAACAGGTTCAGCGCCGAGACCCGCACGTCGAACTTGCCGAACTCCGGCGTGTCGAAGCTGCGCGACACCGCCGCGTTGAACTGCGTCCAGGCCGCCAGGTGGCTGGTGTTGGCGAAGCCGTTGCGCAGGCCGCTGCCGTAGATCACGTCGGCGCCGAGCGTGGTGCTGTCGGCAAAGCGGTACGAGACGCCGGTCGAGCCCGACAGCGTCTGCTCGTGGTCGAGGTGGACCCAGTGGTTCTGCGTGTAGGCGAGCTCGTCGGCGTCGAAGTTGAACTGGCCGGTCTCGATGCCCTTGCCGCGCGCCGATTCGAGGCTCAGGTTCAGGTAGGCCGAGAGCTGCTTGTCCTTGTACGAGGCCGACATCTCCAGCCCGTAGATCCGCCCCTGCGCGTAGTTGAAGGCGGAGTAGACCAGCGCGTTGCCGAACTGGCCTTCGTCCTGCAGGTGGTCGACCTGGCGGTAGAAGGCGTCCAGCCCGAGCGTGATCTCCGGCGTCAGCTGGTGCGAGACGCCGGCGTCGAAGTAGTTCGAGCGCTCGGCGCGCACCGCGGTGTTGGCGTCCGAGGGCAGCGCGTTGGTCGTGCCCTGGAACAGGGCAACCGAGGTGGTGTCGATCTTTTCGGTCGGCGGCGGCGTGAAGTAGCGGGCGTAGCCGGCGTGCACGCGGGTGTCTTTGCTGAGCTCGTAGACGGCGCCCAGGCGCGGGCTCCACTGCGACTCGTCGCTGACCGTCGTCGTGTGGTCGTAGCGCAGCCCGTAGTTGATCGTCAGCGCCTTGGTCGGCTGCCATTCGTCCTGCACATAGATGCCGAACAGGTGGCCGCCCAGCTTGCTGTTGTCGGCGATCGTCAGCGGCGTGGTGCTGGTCTGGTTGCCGTCGGCGTCGGCCGGGAACACCGTCGAGGTGTTCTCGACCGTGCCGCGCTCGCGCTGCAGGAACAGCCCGGCGCGCAGCGTGTGCTCGGGGTTGAGCTGGCGGCTCAGGTCGAACTGCAGGCCGCTGGCGACGTTGCGGTGCTGGATGTCGGCCGCCACGCCGTTGTAGGTCAGGTCGCCGACCGCGTCGGGTTCGTAGTGGGTGCTGCTGCTGCGGTTGAAGAACGAGATCTGGTAGTCGGTCTTCTCGTCCAGGTAGGACTGGAAGGTCAGCACCTGGAAGGTGTTGCGCTCGCGCTGGTTCGCGTTCAGGTCGGTCGAGGCCGGCGGCGTCACGCCGGCCAGCGTGTACTGGGGCTGCTCGCCGGGCACGTTCGGGATCTGGAACTGGCTCACCGCGCTGGCCAGCATCAGGCTGACGCGGCTGCGCTCGCCGAGCAGGTAGCTGAAGTAGGCGAAGCCCTTGCGCTGGCGTGTGTCGTCGTGCAGCGCGCTGCTCGCCGGGGTCGGGTTCTCGATGCCGATGTCGTTCTGCAGCAGCGAGCCGGTGATGAAGTACTGCAGGTTGCCGGCGGTGCCGCCGATGTTCGCGCTCGTCTCCAGGTGGCCGCGGCTGCCGGCGACGACCTCGACGCTGCCGGCGTTCGGCAGGTCCGCGCCCTTGGTACGGATGTCGACGACGCCGGCGGTGCGGTAGCCGTACTGGGCCGGCAGCGCGCCGGTCAGCACGTTCACCTGGTCGGCGAAGCGCGTGTCCAGCGCCTGGCCGAAGCCGCTGATCGACTCGGGGATCACGACGCCGTTGATCCGGTACTGCAGGTTCGCGTGGTCTCCGCGCACGTGCAGCTGGCCGTAGGAGTCGCCGACGACGCCGGGGGCGCGCAGCAGGACCTGGTTCAGCGGCGTCGCGTCGCCGAGCGGGAGCTTGTCGATGTCGGCCTTGTCGAAGCGGTAGATCGTGCTGCCGGTCTCGGGCGAGAGCGAGCTGCGGGCATCGTCCAGGCGCTGGCGCTGGCCGGTGATCTCGACGCGCTGGAGTTGGGCGGGTGCAGGGGTGGAAGCAGGGGCAGCTGCAGGCGCGGACGCCGCGGCAGACGGTGCGACGGGCGCGTCGGCAGGCACGACGGCGTCGGCCGCGTGCGCTTGCGCACAAGCCAGCGCGATGGCGCTGGCCAGGGGAGTGAACTTGAACATGATGATCCTTGGATGTCGGCCCCTCGATCGATGAATACATCGATCGATCCCCCGAGGGGACGCGGGCCGGCTTGGGGCGGCCCGGCGCTCGGACCGCTCGAGAAACGAGGAAACGCGCGTCAGGGCGCGTTGCGCAAAAGTCGTCTCAACCCAGGATCGGGGGGGCTCTCGATTGGAAGCCGCGGCGCGGCGCCAGCGTGGCGG
The DNA here is from genome assembly GCA_036500445.1 of Burkholderiaceae bacterium. GTDB lineage: Bacteria > Pseudomonadota > Gammaproteobacteria > Burkholderiales > Burkholderiaceae_C > LMDS01. The sequence continues at coordinate 2,547 of DASYCA010000043.1, forward strand.
CCGCGACCGCCGAGGCGGCGACGAGCGCGTGCCGCGCGGTCGATGGCGGGATGATCGGCGCCGAGCTGGTCGCCGCGGCGCCCATGCCGGCGAGCGCCACGCACTCGTCGCAATGGTCGGATGCGGGCGTCTGCGACGCCTTGTCCTGGGTCGCCTCGATCGCGTGCGACAGCCAGTGCAAGGTGGCCTGCTGCTGGCCGAGCAGCAGCGCGAGGGCCAACAACCCCCGGCCGAGCAGGACTTTCAGCGAAGAGGGGATCGCACGCATCGACCGCGATCCTATCCCAGGACGATCAGCTCTTGCCGACCAGGCGCAGCATCTCGGCCGACGCGTCGCCCGACAGCAGCCCGCTGGCCGCGTAGACGCCGAGCTTTTCGCGCGTGTCGGCGATGTCCAGGTTGCGCATCGTCAGCTGGCCGATCCGGTCCTGCGGCGAGAAGCTGGATTCGCCTTTTTCCATCGTCAGGCGCTCGGGCTTGTAGCTCAGGTTGGCCGACTCGGTGTTCAGGATGGAATAGTCGTTGCCGCGGCGCAGCTCGACGGTGACCTCGCCGGTGACCGCGCTCGCGACCCAGCGCTGCGCGGTCTCGCGCAGCATGATGGCCTGCGGGTCGAACCAGCGGCCCTGGTAGAGCAGCCGCCCCAGGCGCCGGCCGCTGTCGCGGTACTGCTCGATCGTGTCCTCGTTGTGGATGCCGGTGACGAGCCGCTCGTAGGCGATGAACAGCAGCGCCAGGCCCGGGGCCTCGTAGATGCCGCGGCTCTTGGCCTCGATGATGCGGTTCTCGATCTGGTCGCTCATGCCCAGCCCGTGGCGCCCGCCGATGCGGTTCGCCTCCAGGATCAGCTCGACCAGGTTCGTGTACGGCACGCCGTTCAGCGCGACCGGCACGCCTTCCTCGAAGCGCACGCGGACCTCTTCGGCCTTGACCGCCACCTCGTCGCGCCAGAACGCGACGCCCATGATCGGCTGGACGATCTTCATCCCGCTGGCCAGGAACTCCAGGTCCTTGGCCTCGTGCGTCGCGCCCAGCATGTTCGAGTCGGTCGAATACGCCTTCTCGGCCGACATCTTGTAGGCGAAGCCGGCCTGGGCCATGAACGCCGACATCTCGGCGCGCCCGCCGAGCTCGTCGATGAAGGCCTGGTCGAGCCAGGGTTTGTAAATTCGCAGCGAGGGGTTCGTGAGCAGCCCGTAGCGGTAGAAACGCTCGATGTCGTTGCCCTTGAAGGTGCTGCCGTCGCCCCAGATGTTGACGTCGTCGTCCTTCATCGCGGCGACCAGCATCGTGCCGGTCACGGCGCGGCCCAGCGGCGTGGTGTTGAAGTAGGTGATGCCGGCGGTCGAAATATGAAAAGCGCCGCTTTGCAGCGCCGCGATGCCCTCGGCCGCGAGCTGGCTGCGGCAGTCGATCAAACGCGCCGATTCGGCCCCGTAGAGCATCGCCTTGCGCGGGATCTCGTCGTAGTCGGCCTCGTCGGGCTGGCCGAGGTTCGCGGTGTACGCGTAGGGGACGGCCCCCTTGTTGCGCATCCAGTGCAGCGCGGCACTGGTGTCCAGGCCGCCCGAGAACGCGATGCCGACCTTCTGCCCAACGGGCAGGTGCTGAAGAATGGTTGCCATGGCGGCGATTTTAGGGGCAAGGGCGCCGGCAACCGGCGCGGCGTTGTAGGACTCGTCCGGCAGCAGAAGCTGGCGATGTCGGGGAGGGCGGGGCGAGCGCGGCGCGTAGGCTGACGTCTTGTGCTACTGGCAGGTGACAAGAATGAGAATCCACTTCGATACGCCGCACATTCCGCCGATCGCGGAGCCGAGCCCGGGCGCGTTGCGCTGGGCCCAGGTCTTCAGCCTGATGGCCAGCCTGCTCGCGGCCGGCGTCGGGACGTCACAGCCCGGCAGCTGGCCCGCCGGGCTGGCGATCGCCGGCCTCGTCGTCGCGGTGGCGATCGAGTTCGCGATCCCGCCGATGCGCAAATCAGTGGATCGACGATAGGAACTGCTTCAGCTCGGGCGTCTGCGGCGCGCCGAAGAGTTGCTCCGGCGGCCCGATCTCGTGGATCTTGCCGGCGTGCATGAAGACCAGCCGGTCCGAGACCTTGCGCGCGAAGCTCATCTCGTGCGTGACCATCAGCAGTGTCATGCCCTCCTCGGCGAGCGACTCGACGACCCGCAGCACCTCGCCGACCAGCTCCGGGTCGAGCGCCGAGGTGATCTCGTCGCACAGCAAGACGGCCGGCTCCATCGCGAGTGCGCGCGCGATCGCGACGCGTTGCTGCTGGCCGCCGGAGAGCTGATCCGGGTGCGCATCGAACTTCTCGGCCAGGCCGACGCGGGCCAGTAATTTCTTCGCCTGCGCGACGGCCGCCGC
>DASYCA010000044.1:0-9115 GCA_036500445.1 Burkholderiaceae bacterium
CGCCGCGGTGTTCGAGGCCCAGGCCCACGGCCTGCTCGGCTTCGACGTCTTCAGCAAGCGCGTCGCGTCGCGCCTGCTGGCGCAGTTCCGCATCCTCGAGCGCGGCGAGACCGAGGTCTCCGAGCGCCTTGCGCAAGACCTGCTGTTCTTCTGCTCCCAGGCCCAGGCGCCGCCCGACGGCGTCGCCCCCCGGCTCGCCGCGGTGCGCCAGAGCTATGGGCTGACGGCGGCCACGCCGGTCGACTATTCGGTCAGCGTGCTCGGCCGCTTCGACCCGGCCGTGATCGCGCAGGCGCGCAAGCGCGTGACGGCCGCGAAGGACGCCTGGTCGGCCGTCGCCGGCGGCGAGATGCACCGGATGCCGGGCCTGTCGGAGCAGTTCGCGCTGGTCGGCGAATCGCTGAAGAAGCTGTTTCCGCACGGCGACGTGATCGCCGCCGAACTCCAGCAGGCGATCGCGCAGACCCAGCAAGCCAACGCCGCGCCGCCCGCGCCGCTGGCGATGGAGGTCGCGACCTGCCTGCTCTACATCGAAGCCGCGCTCGAAGACGCCGACTTCGACGACCCGGTCCAGGCCGCGCGCGTGCAGCGCCTGGCCGAGCGGCTCGCCGCGGTGCGCGCCGGGCGCCCGCCGGAGCCGCTCGAGCCGTGGATGGAGGAGCTGTACCGCCGCGTCTCCGACCGCCAGACCATGGGCAGCGTCGTGCAGGAGCTGCGCGCCAGCCTGTCCGAGGCCGAGAAGCAGATCGACCAGTACTTCCGCAACCCGGCCGACCGCCAGGTGCTGATCCCGGTGCCGCACCAGCTCTCCGCGATGCGCGGCGTGCTGTCGGTGCTCGGCATGGACCACGCCTGCGCCGCGTTGCTGCGCATGCGCGACGAAGTGGATTCGCTCGCCGCGACCGAAATCGATCCGCAGCACGAGGCCCACCTGGGCGTGTTCGACCGGCTCGCGAGCAACCTCGGTGCGCTCGGCTTCCTGATCGACATGCTCAGCGTGCAGCCGCAGATGGCGAAATCGCTGTTCAATTTCGATGCCGCGACCGGCATGCTGGACCCGGTGATGGGCCGCAGCGGTGCGGTGCACGCGCCGCTGGCCGAGATGGGAGCAGCACCGGCGGCTGCGTCCGAAGCGTCCAGCGGGTTGCCGTCGCTGATCGAGCCGCTCGCCGCGCCGGCACCGGGCGCCGCGGCGACGGGCCCGGCCGCGCCGGGCGACGAGCGCATCAGCGCGCCGATGCAGCTCGATTTCGCGCCGTCCACGCACAGCGCGCAGCTCGCGCAGGACACCGAGATGCGCGAGATATTCCTCGAGGAAGCGCGCGAGGTGCTCGAAGCCGCGGTCGGCGCGCGCGCCGAGCTCGGCAACGCGCCCGACGACCTCGGTGCGATGACGACGCTGCGGCGCGCCTTCCACACGCTCAAGGGCAGCTCGCGCATGGTCGGGCTGAAGGAATTCGGCGAAGCCGCCTGGGCCTGCGAGCAGCTCTTCAACACCCACCTGGCCGGCCAGCGCGCCGCGCCCGCGCCGCTGCTGGACTTCACGAGCTGGAGCCTGGGCTACCTCGCGAGCTGGGTCGACGAGATCAGCGAGCAGGGCCCGCGCACGCACAGCGCCGCGGTCGTGATCGAGGCGGCGAAACAGGTCGGCGACCCGGCCACCGAGCCCGAGCTCGATTCGGTGCGGGCCGGCTTGGCGCCCGCGGCGCCGATCTCGTCGCCGCTGCCGTTGGCGCCGATCGGCGAGCCGACGCCGCTGGGCCTGCCGCCGGACCTGCCGAGTGCGTCCGATCTGGACCTGCGTCCGCCGGTCGCACCGCTCGAGCACGTCGTTGCGACCGAGCCGGCCGAGCTCTCCGAGCCGCTCGCCGCGGAGTACGACTTGCCCGAGGTGCAGGCCGCGGCCGAGGTGCCGCCGCTGTCGTTCGAACTCGACCTCGACCGCCTCGACGCGCCCTTGGCGCACGCGCCGGCAGCACCCGAGCAGGACGCCTACGAGCACCTCCCGACCGAGCCGCTGCCGCTGGCCGAGGTCATCGAATTGGACCCGAACGACGCGCCGGCCGGCCTCGACCTGCTGCTCGATTTCGGCGAGCCCGCGGCCGCGCCTGGCGACGAAGAGCAGTTCAAGTCGATCGGCCCGCTGCGCATCAGCGTCCCGCTGTTCAACATCTACCTCAACGAGGCCGACGAACTGTCGCGCCGCCTGACCGACGAGCTCGCCGAGTGGGCGCACGACCCGCGCCAGACGATCGCCGAATCGCCGATCGCGCTGGCCCATTCGCTGGCCGGCAACTCGGCGACGGTCGGCTTCAGCGACCTGTCGCAGCTCGCCCGTTCGCTCGAGCACGCCCAGACGCGCTCGCGCGAGAACGGCCCGAGCACGCCCGAGGAGGCGCGGCTGTTCCAGGACGCGGCCGACGAAATTCGCGGCCTGCTGCACCAGTTCGCGGCCGGCTTCCTGAAGGAACCGTCGGCCGCGCTGCTCGATCGCCTCGCCGAGCACGAACGGGACTCGGTGCGCCGCCTCGAGGAGGCCGCCGCCGCGTCGGTGGAATCGGTGGCCATGCCGCTGCCGGAGCCGGTGGCCGAACACGCGCCAGAGCAGGTTGCCGAGCCGGTCGCCGAGCACGCCCCCGAGCCGATCGCGCCGCCGGTTCCCGAGCCGACCACCGAACCGGTTTCCGAACCGGTCGCCGAGCACCGACCGCCACCGTCGCCGTGGCCCGAACCGCCGCCGCTTGCGGCCGATTCGAGCTTCATGCCGCCGGAGACGCTTTTCAACACGCTCGGCGTGACCGAGTTCAAGCCGCTCGGCGAGCTGCCGGTCGAGACGCACCGCAGCGCTCCGGTCGAGCATGGCCTGGTCGATGCCGACGACGTGATCGACGCGGTCGACGCCGTCGATGCCGAGCTGTTCCCGATCTTCGACGAAGAGGCGCAGGAGCTGCTGCCGCAGCTGGCCGGCGGGCTGCGCGAATGGGCCCGCAAGCCGGTCGACGCCGGCGCCCCGGCGGCCTGCATGCGTGCGCTGCACACCTTGAAGGGTGGGGCCCGCCTGGCCGGCGCGATGCGCCTGGGCGAAATGGCGCACCGGCTCGAAGCCCGCATCGAGCACCTGCTCGCGCGCCCGCCGATCGCGAGCGCCGACATCGAGGCCCTGGAGCAGCACGGCGACGCGCTCGCGAACACGCTGGACGCACTGCGCAGCGGCAGCGCGCCCGAGGACCATGCGCCGGCGCCAGCAGCTCCGGCCCGCACGGCCCCGGTCGCCGCGAGCGCCAAACTCGCGCGGCTGCTCGACTCGGCGCCGACGCCGCTGGACGCGCTGGCCGCGGAGCCGGTTTCTCAGGCGGGCGCGCTCGACGCGCCGGCCGCTCCGCTGCCCGCCCTCGAGCAGGCGCCCGACACGGCGGCCCATCCGGTCGAGCCGTCGAGCGCGACATCGCCCGATGCTGCTGCCGCCGCCAGCGCGACCCCCGCCGCCGGCGGTGACTCGCCGGCGGCACCTGCCAGCGCCGACGCCGCGTCGGAGCCGTCGCTGCCCGACATCGACTGGAGCCGCTTCGCCGCCGCCACCGCGCCGGCCGAAGTGAAACCGCGCGAGCGCTCGCAGGCGACGCAATCGGCCGTGCGCGTGCGTGCGCCGCTGCTCGACCGGCTCGTGAACCAGGCCGGCGAGGTCAGCATCACGCGCTCGCGCATCGAGACCGGCGTCGGCCAGATCAAGACCTCGCTGACCGACCTGACCGAGAACCTGGAGCGGCTGCGCGCGCAGCTGCGCGACCTGGAGTTCCACGGCGAGGTCCAGATGAGCTCGCGCCTGGAGGCCGCGAAGGCCGCGTCGCAGACTTTCGATCCGCTCGAGTTCGACCGCTTCACGCGCTTCCAGGAGCTGACGCGGATGATGGCCGAGTCGGTCAACGACGTCGCGACGGTGCAGCGCACGCTGCAGCGCTCGCTCGAAGTGACCGAAGACGAACTTGTCGCCCAGGCCCGCATGACGCGCGACCTGCAGGACGACCTGCTGCGCACCCGGATGGTCGAGTTCGAGGGCCTCTCGGATCGGCTGTACCGCGTGGTGCGCCAGGCCGCGAAGGAAACCGGCAAGTCGGTGCGCCTGGACATCGTCGGCGGCTCGATCGAAGTCGACCGCGGCGTGCTGGACCGCATGACCGGCGCGTTCGAGCACCTGCTGCGCAATTGCGTGAGCCACGGCATCGAACCGCCCGACGTGCGCACGAAGGCGGGCAAGGACGCGACCGGCTCCATCATCGTCTCGCTGACGCAGGAGGCGAACGAAGTCGGGGTCGAGTTCCGCGACGACGGGGCCGGCCTGAACCTGGCGCGCATCCGCGCGAAGGGCGAGGCGCTCGGGCTGATCGCGCCCGGCGCGGCGGCGAGCGATGCCGAGCTGGCGAACCTGATCTTCGCGCCCGGCTTCTCGACCGCCGACGTCGTCACCGAGCTCGCCGGCCGCGGCGTCGGCATGGACGTCGTGCGCTCCGAGGTCAACGCGATGGGCGGCCGCGTCGAGACCGCGACGGCGGCCGGCCTGGGCACCTCGTTCCGCCTGATCCTGCCGCTGACGACGGCGGTGACGCAGGTCGTGATGCTGCGCTGCGGCACGACGCAGGTGGCGGTGCCGTCGACGCTGGTCGAGGTCGTGCGCCGCGCGACGCCGGCCGAGATCGACGCGGCCTATGCGAGCGCCTCCTACACCGTCGCCGAGCGTCCGCTGCAATTCTTCTGGCTCGGCTCGCTGCTGCAGATCAGCCCGAAGCCGGCCGACGGCGCCGTGCGCACCCGCAACATCGTCGTGATCCGCAGCGCGCAGCAGCGCGTCGCGCTGCACGTCGACGAAGTGCTGGGCAACCAGGAAGTGGTCGTCAAGCACCTCGGGCCGCAGCTCTCGCGGCTGCCGGGCCTGGCCGGGATCACGCTGCTCGCCTCCGGCGCGGTCGCGCTGATCTACAACCCGGTCGCGCTCGCGACGCTCTACGGCGACGCGGCGCGGGCCGCGACCCATGCCGCGATGCACACGCCGGCCGCCGCCGGGAGCGTGCCGGAAGCGGTTGCCGAGCCCGAGCCGGTCGAGGCGCCGCTCGTGATGGTGGTCGACGATTCGCTGACGGTGCGCCGCGTCACGCAGCGCCTGCTGCAGCGCGAAGGCTACCGCGTCGTGCTCGCAAAGGACGGGCTGGACGCGCTCGAACACCTCGCCGGCGAGCTGCCCGAGATCGTGCTGTCGGACATCGAGATGCCGCGCATGGACGGCTTCGACCTGGTGCGCAACATGCGCTCCGACCCGCGGCTGCGCGGCCTGCCGGTGATCATGATCACCTCGCGGATCGCGCAGAAGCACCGCGACTACGCGGCCGAGCTCGGCGTCGACCACTACCTCGGCAAGCCGTATTCGGAAGAAGACCTGCTGGCGTTGATCGGGCGCTACACCGCGAACCGCGTCGCTGCGCCGACGACGGTGATGTAAGCGCGAAGCGCGCCGTCGCGGCGTGCAGGTCGCGTCCGGAACCGGACCAATGCACGCTCTGTCCGGTGGGTCATCGGTCGAGAGTCCGGCGCCGGACTAAAATCGGCGCATGGCACGCGCTCCGGTCAATTTCACCAACCAGTTCCTGATCGCGATGCCGAGTCTTCGCGAAGGGGCGTTCGCGGGCAGCGTCGTCTACCTGTGCGAGCACACCGAGAAGGGTGCGCTCGGGCTGGTGATCAACAAGCCGATCGACATCAAGCTGAAGAACCTGTTCGAGAAGGTCGAGCTCTCGCTGGACCGGCCCGACCTGGCCGAGTCGCCGGTCTACTTCGGCGGCCCGGTGCAGACCGAGCGCGGCTTCGTGCTGCACGAGTCGCTCGGCGGCGAGGACGACGAGGGCGGCCACTACAACTCCTCGCTGCGCATCCCCGGCGGCCTGGAGATGACGACCAGCAAGGACGTGCTGGAGGCGCTGTCGCACGGCGCCGGGCCGAAGAAGATCCTCGTCACGCTCGGCTACAGCGGCTGGGGCGCCGGCCAGCTCGAGGACGAGATGAGCCGCAACGGCTGGATCAACGTCGGCGCCGAGCGCGGCATCATCTTCGACACCCCCGTCGAGCAGCGCTACGACAAGGCGCTTTCGCTGCTCGGGATCGACGCGAACATGCTGAGCGGGGAGGCGGGGCACGCATGAATGTGGCGCAGCGCCCTTCGAGCATGTCGCTTCCGTCCTCCGTTCCGCTTTCCTTTCTCGCCTTCGACTTCGGCGCCAAGCGTGTCGGCGTGGCGACCGGCAACACGCTGACGCGCGCCGCGGCGCCGTTGCGAACCCTCGCGCTCGAAGGCGAGGCGCGCTTCAAGGCGATCGCCGCGTTGATCGACGAATGGCGGCCCGACGCGCTCGTCGTCGGCGTGCCCTTCCACCCCGACGGCGCGCCGCACGACAATACCGGGCGCGCACGCCGCTTCGCCCGCCAGCTGCACGGCCGTTTTCAGCTGCCGGTGCACGAGGTCGACGAGCGCTACACCACGACCGAGGCCGCGGGCGGCGGCGCGCGCGACCTCGATGCGGCCTCGGCCGCGATCATCCTGAATCAATTCCTGAACCCACTCCCATGAGCAGCTTGAATCTCGATGCCGAAGCGCTCTACGCCGATCTGCTGGCCGGCGTGCGCGGCCTGATGCAACCCGACACCGTGCTGGTCGGCATCTGGTCCGGCGGCGCCTGGCTCGCCGAGCGCCTGCAGCGCGACCTTCGACGCCCCGGCGAGCACGGCGTGATCTCCAGCGCACTGCACCGCGACGACTTCGGCTCGCGCGGCCTGACGGCCGGCGCCGACCACACCAAGCTGCCGTTCGAGGTCGAGGGCAAGACGATCCTGCTGGTCGACGACGTGCTCTACACCGGCCGCACGATCCGCGCGGCGCTGAACGAGCTGTACGACTTCGGCCGGCCGGCGAGCGTGGCGCTGGCGGTGCTGGTCGACCGCGGCGGCCGCGAGCTGCCGATCGCCGCCGCCGTCTCGGCCGCGCGCATCGCGCTGCCGAAGGAGCAGCGCCTGTCGCTGGCGCGCGACGACGCGGGCCGGTTCAGCTTCGACATCAAGGAGGGTTCGTGATGCAGCGCAACCCGCAGTTGAACGCCCACGGCGAGCTGATCCACCTGCTCTCGATCGAGGGCCTGCCGCGCGCCGTGCTGCACCACATCCTGGACACCGCCGGCACCTTCCTGAGCGTCAACGACCGCGAGGTGAAAAAGGTCCCGCTGCTGCGCGGAAAAAGCGTCTTCAACCTGTTCTTCGAGAACAGCACGCGCACCCGCACGACCTTCGAGATCGCGGCCAAGCGGCTCTCCGCCGACGTGATCAACCTCGACATTGCCCGATCGAGCGCCGCAAAAGGCGAAAGCCTGCTCGACACGATCGCGAACCTCTCGGCGATGCACGCCGACATGTTCGTCGTGCGCCACGGCGAGAGCGGCGCGCCCTACCTGATCGCCCAGCACTGCGCGCCGCACGTGCACGTGGTGAACGCCGGCGACGGCCGCCATGCGCACCCGACGCAGGGGCTGCTCGACATGTACACGATCCGCCACTACAAGCAGGACTTCACGAAGCTCACCGTCGCGATCGTCGGCGACATCGTGCATTCGCGCGTCGCGCGCTCCGACATCCACGCGCTGACGACATTGGGCGTGCCCGAGATTCGCGCGGTCGGCCCGAAGACGCTGGTGCCGGGCGATCTGGCGGCGATGGGCGTGCGCGTCTGCCACGACATGAAGGAGGGCATTCGCGACGCCGACGTGATCATCATGCTGCGGCTGCAGAACGAGCGCATGAGCGGTGCGATGCTGCCGAGCGCGGCCGAGTACTTCAAGAACTACGGCCTGACGCCCGAGAAGCTCGCGCTCGCGAAGCCGGACGCGATCGTGATGCACCCGGGGCCGATCAACCGCGGCGTCGAGATCGCCTCCGACGTCGCCGACGGCACGCAGAGCGTGATCCTGCCGCAGGTGACTTTCGGCATCGCGGTGCGGATGGCGGTGATGTCGATCATCGCGGGGAACATGGCATGAAGATTCTGATCAAGAACGGGCGACTGATCGACCCCGCCTCGAACCGCGACGCCGTCGGAGACCTCGCGATCGCCGCAGGCCGCATCGTCGGCCTGGGGGCCGTCAGCCCCGAGTTCGAGCCCGACCGGGTGATCGACGCGAGCGGCCTCGTCGTCGCCCCCGGCCTCGTCGACCTCGCCGCGCGGCTGCGTGAGCCCGGCCACGAGCACGAGGGCATGCTCGAGTCCGAGATGGCCGCGGCCGTCGCCGGCGGCGTCACCAGCCTCGTCTGCCCGCCCGACACGACGCCGGTGCTGGACGAGCCGGGCCTCGTGCAGATGCTCAAGTTCCGCGCCCGCAACCTGAACCTCGCGCACCTGTACCCGCTCGGCGCGCTGACGCGCGGGCTGAACGGCGAGGTCCTGACCGCGATGGCCGAGCTGACGGACGCCGGCTGCGTCGGTTTTTCACAAGCCGAGGTCAGCCTGAAGGACACGCTGATCCTGCACCGCGCGCTGCAGTACGCGGCGACCTTCGGCTACACGACCTGGCTGCGGCCGAGCGACGCGTGGCTGGGCAACGGCGTCGCCGCGAAGGGCGCGCTCGCGACCCGCCTGGGCCTGACCGGCGTGCCGACGATCGCCGAGACGATCGCCCTCGCGACGATCTTCGAGCTGGTGCGCGACACCGGCGCGCGCGTCCACCTGTGCCGCCTGAGCAGCGCCGCCGGCGTCGAGTTGCTTCGCCGCGCGAAGGCCGAAGGTTTGCCTGTGACCTGCGACGTCAGCATCAACTCGCTGCACCTGACCGACCTCGACATCGGCTACTTCAATGCCGCGATGCGGGTCACCCCGCCGTTGCGCCAACAAAGAGACCGCGATGCGATCCGCGCCGGCCTGGCCGACGGCACGATCGACGCGCTCGTCAGCGACCACACGCCGGTCGACGCCGACGCGAAGCAATTGCCGTTCGCCGAGGCCGAGCCCGGCGCGAGCGGGCTGGAGCTGCTGTTGAGCCTCGCGTTGAAATGGGGTGCGGATGACAAGGTGCCGCTGACGCGCACGCTC
>DASYCA010000045.1:0-5175 GCA_036500445.1 Burkholderiaceae bacterium
GGCGTTGGGCCCGATCAGCACCGTTTCGGTGACCGCGTACGGCCGGGAGAAATCGATGACCTTCTCGCGCTCGGGCGACTTCGCGAGCACCGACATCACGAGGTCGGCCTTGCCCGACTGCAGCGTCGGGATGCGCGCGGAGACCGTCGTGCCGACGACCTCCAGCTTCACACCCAGGTCGGCCGCGAGCAACCGGGCGGCCTCGACGTCGGAGCCGGTCGGCTGCATCGTATCGTCGGTGTAGGTGTAGGGCGCGACGCTGAGCGAGGTGGCGACGCGCAGCACGCCGGCGGCCTTGATGTCGTCGAGCTGACTCGCCAGAACGGGGGCGCTGGTTGCGAGAACGATCGCGGCGGCGAGCGCACCGGATTTCCATCGGGTCATGTCGGTTTCCTTTCGAGTCGCCGGCTCCAGCGCGACATCGGGTAGCACATCAAGAAATAAAGCGTTCCCACCAGCGAGAAGATCAGGAAGGGCTGGATGATGTTGTTGTTGATCATCTGCCCCGCGCGCGTCAGCTCGACGAAGCCGACGACCGACGCGAGCGAGGTCGATTTCAAGGCCTGGACCAAAAAGCCGACCGTCGACGGCAGCGCGATTCGAACCGCCTGCGGGATGATCACGTGACGCAGCGCCTGCCAGCGCGACAGGCCGAGCGCCTCGCAGGCCTGCCACTGCGTCCGCGAGATCGACTCGACCGAGCCGCGCCAGATCTCCGCGAGGTACACGCTCATGTAGAGGCTCAGCCCGATCGTCGCGGCGACGATCGCGGGCAGGCTGAAGCCGAAGATGCTGAGCCCGTAGTACGCGAGGAACAGCAGGATCAGCAGCGGAACGCCCTGCACGACCTGGATCAGCGTGGCGGTCAGCACGCGCAGCGCCGTCGCCGGCGAGATGCGCCACAGCATCAGCACGAAGCCGCCGAGGCCGCCGAGCCCCAGCGCGAGCACGAACAGCAGCAACGTCCAGCCGGTCCCGCGCAGCAGGAAGATGAAATGGGTGGCGGAAAAGGCGCCCATCGCTCAGGCCTCCACCGGCCGCAGCACCAACTCGCGAAACGACGCGCCGCCGAGTGCGCGCCGGCGCGGGAACAGGATCAGCCCGATCGCCCAGCACCCCGTCTTCAGCGCCAGCGCCATCGCGACGTAGATCAGCGCGACGACGATGTAGGTCTCGAACGAAAGAAACGTCATCGACTGGACGTTGTTCGCGATCGCCGTCAAATCGTCGGCGGAGATCTGCGAGACCACCGAGGTCATCAGCATCATCAGCACGAACTGGCTGGTCAGCGCCGGGTAGACGCGCTCGAGCGCCGGCGGCAGGACGACGTGCCAATAGATGCGCGCCTTGGACAGCCCCAGGCACTCGGCGGCCTCCCACTGGCCGGCCTCGATCGAGTCCATCCCGGCGCGGAAGATCTCCGCCGAATAGGCGGCGACATTGAACGCCAGCGCCAGCACGCCGGCCAGCGCGGCCGACAGTTGCAGCCCGACGCTGGACAGGCCGAAATACAGCATGAAGATCTGGACGATGAACGGCGTGTTGCGCAGCAGCTCGACATAGGCGCCGCAAACCCCCCGCAGCACGCGCCCGCCCTCGCGGCGCGCGACCGCCAGCAGCACGCCCAGCACGGAGCCCGCCGCAATCGAGCCCAGGGTCAACTCGGCCGTCAGCCGGATGCCTTCCAGGAACTGGCGCCAGTACGGCAACAAGCCCGGGAAATCGAAGTGATAGACCAACGCCGTCTCCGGAAGATCATCCGACAGCACCCGCCGGCGTGCGTCGAATTGTCATCTTGTATGACGATCTATCGTACTACAGCTTGTTCGATTCGGCGTCCGTCTGCCGTTTCAGGACCTGGAGCGCGGCCACTTTCGCGTTCGCGATGTGGAGGTGGGCGGCGGTGCGGGCGCCTTCCGGGTCGCGCGCCAGGACCTTCTGGAACAGCAGGTCGATTTCCGCCAGGCTGGTGCCCAGGCGTGCCGGGCTCGAGAACGAGGTCGCCCGCAGCAGGTTGATGCGCGAGAGCAGCCCCAGCAGCGTTTCCTTCACCAACTGGTTGTCGGCGCCTTCGAGCAGCACCTCGTAGAACGCCTGCTTGCTGCGCAGCAGGCCCGCGCCGTCCCCGGCAGCGGCGCTGTCGTGCAGCGCCAGGACCTGCTGGCGCAGCCGCTCGACCGCGGCATCGTCGGCGAGCAGCGCGAATTGAAACGCCGCATGTCCCTCGAGCAGCTGGCGCAGGGCGTAGAGGTCGCTGGCGGACTTCTCCGTCATCCGGACCACCGTCGGGCTGCGGTGCGGCTCGATCGTGATCAGCCGCTCGGCCTCCAGCGTGCGCAGCGCCTCGCGCAGCGTCGGGCGGCTGATGTTCAGCCGGTCGCAGATCTCCTGCTCGCGCAGCCGCTCGCCGCCCTTCAGGCGGCCTTCCATGATCGCGGTCCGCAAATGGTCCTCGACGCGGCCGCGCAAGGTGTCCGGCCTCTCGAAGGTCCCGGAATCGCTCGTGTGCTTCAAGGGCGGACTCTGTCAGTTCGTCAGACAATATTGTAGAAGTGCGGCGGACGCCACAATATTCCGGCGTCTGAAACGTCTTCAGAGGCATGGAGCTGCACTCGCCACCACTGCCGATGACCGAGCGCAACCGCGACATCACCGCCACGGTCCTGCGCGAGCGCGCGAGGCTGGCGAATTTCATCCGCCGGCGCGTCAGCGACCAGACGGATGCGGAAGACATCCTGCAAGACGTCTTCCACGAGTTCGTCGAGGCCTATCGGCTGCCCGCGCCGATCGAGCAGGCGAGCGCGTGGCTGTTCCAGGTCGCGCGGCACCGCATCGTCGATCGCTTTCGCAAGAAGAAGGAGCTGCCGCTGGGCGACGCCAGCGGCGACCCGGAGGCGGACGACGGCGAGCTGAGGCTCGACCTCGCACTGCCGTCGGCCGAGGCCGGGCCGGAAGCCGCGTATGCGCGGCAGGTCTTGTTGCGAGCGCTCGAACAAGCGCTCGGCGAGCTGCCGGAGAACCAGCGCGAGGTCTTCGTCGTGCACGAGCTCGAGGGCCACAGCTTCAAGGACATCGCGGCCCGCACCGGCGTGGGCGTGAACACGCTATTGGCGCGCAAGCGCTATGCGGTGCTGCAGTTGCGGGCGCAACTGCAGCTCACTTATGACGAACTCGACACCTGAAGTCGACACATGAAGGAGTGAATGATGAGATTCAGAGCGAGATTTCTGGGCAAGGCGGTCTTCGTGCTGGCGGCAGCGGCGATACTCAGCGGCATCGTGATGCTGCTCTGGAACGCCGTCATCCCCGCGCTGTTCGTCGGCGCCCACGCGATCGACTATCTGCATGCGGTCGGCTTGCTGGTGCTCAGCCGCATTTTGTTCGGCGGCTTCCGCGGCCACGGCGGCTGGCGCGGCCGCCATGGCTGGGGGCGCTGGCAGGCGATGACGCCCGAGGAGCGCGAGCAATTCAAGCAGAACATGTCGGGCCGCTGCGCGGGCAGGCAGGCATGAGCCCGCCGGGCCGCCCCAAGGGCGATGCCGGAGTGCGCAGCACGAAGGTACTTCAATGAGCGAAGGCGCGAGCGAGACTGTGGGCGCGAGCCCGACGGGCGCCCCCGCGCCGTCGGTGTTCACGCGCTACCAGAAGCTCGTCGTCGGGATGCTGGCGTTCCTGCAGTTCGCCGTCATCCTCGATTTCATGCTGATGTCGCCGCTGGGCGCGGTGATCATGCCGGCGCTCTCGATCGGCCCGAAGCAGTTCGGGCTGGTCGTCTCGGCCTACGCGTTCAGCGCCGGCGCGTCGGGCCTGCTGGCGGCCGGGTTCGCCGACCGCTTCGACCGCAAGCGGCTGCTGCTGTTCTTCTACGCCGGCTTCGTCGTCGGCACGCTGTGGTGCGGCCTCGCGCAAAGCTTCGAGAGCCTGCTGCTCGCGCGCATCGTGACCGGCCTGTTCGGCGGCGTGATCGGCTCGGTCGTGCTGGCGATCTCGACCGACCTGTTCCCGCTGCAGATGCGCGGCCGGGTGATGGGCTTCATCCAGACCGCGTTCGCCGCGAGCCAGGTGCTGGGCATCCCGGCCAGCCTGTACCTGTCGAACCACTGGAACTGGCACGGGCCCTTCCTCGCGATGGCCGCGATCGGGCTGCTCGGCGGCCTGGCCGTCGGCTGGAAGATGAAACCGGTCGCCGACCATCTGAAACTGCCGCAGGAGCGCAGCCCCTGGGCCCACATGCTGCACACGCTGGCCGAGCCGCGCCACCTGATGGCGTTCGCGACGGTCGGGCTGCTGACGACCGGCGGCTTCATGCTGATGCCGTTCAGCAGCGCGTTTGCGGTGAACAACCTGGGCATCGCACTGCACGACCTGCCGACGCTGTACCTCGTCACCGGGCTGTGCACGATCTTCGTCGGGCCGCTGGTCGGCAAGGCCGCCGACGCGTTCGGCAAGTTCCGCGTGTTCACGCTCGGCACGGCGCTGTCGATCGTGATGGTGCTGATCTACACCCACCTCGGGCCGGTTTCGCTGCCGGTGCTCGTGCTCGTCAACGCGGTGATGTTCCTGGGCATCTTCTCGCGCATGATCCCGTTCCAGGCCTTGATGTCGTCGGTGCCGTCGCCGGCGCAGCGCGGCGCCTTCAACGCGATCAGCGCGTCGATCCAGCAGCTCTCCGGCGGCATCGCGTCGGTCGTCGCCGGCCACATCGTGGCACTCGGCGCGGGCGGGCGGATCGAGCATTTCACCGTGATCGGCTACACCGTCGCGGGTGCGTCGGTGGCTTCGCTGGCGCTGCTGTGGCGGCTGCTGGCCCAGCGCGCCGCCCGCTGAGCCGGGTTCGCCGCCTTCGCCGGACGCGGCGGCCGGTCTATGATGGATTCGACCCAACTCCGGAACCGACCGCCATGACCCTCCGCAGCTTCGCCCTCGGCACCTTGGCCGCCACCGCCCTCCTGAGCTGCAGCGTCGGCGCGTTCGCCGCGAAGACGCTGGTGTACTGCTCCGAGGGCAGCCCGGAGGGCTTCAACCCGCAGTACTACACGACCGGCACCACCTTCGACGCCGTCTCGGTGCCGATGTTCAACCGCCTGGTCGAGTTCGACACCGGCACGACCAACATCGTGCCCGGCCTGGCCGAGAGCTGGGTCGCCGCGCCGGACGGCCTGAGCTACACCTTCA
>DASYCA010000046.1:0-6407 GCA_036500445.1 Burkholderiaceae bacterium
CCTCGCGCGTCCACAGCAGCTTGACCGGCGTGCCGGGGAATTCCTTCGCGATCAGCACCGCTTGGGTGACCCAGTCGTGCGCGCCGCGCCGGCCGAAGCCGCCGCCGAGGTTCAATTTGTAGACGTCGCACTTCGCCGGCGGCAGGCCCGCCGCCTCGGCCGCCGCGGCGAGCGCGGCCTCGCCGTTTTGCGTCGGGCACCAGACCTCGCAGCGTTCGGGCGTCCAGACGGCGGTCGCGTTCATCGCCTCCATCGTCGCGTGGTTCTGGTACGGGTACGAGTAGACCGCCTCGATCTTGCGCGGTGCGTCGGCAAATGCCTTGAGCGCATCGCCATTCTCGTTGCCGACGTTGGCCTGCGGCGCGTCCAGCCCCTCCTTCAGGAACGCGGCGATCGTCGCGCTCGAGACCTTCGCGTTCGGGCCTTCGTCCCAGACGATCGTGAGCGCCTCGAGCGCGGTCTTGGCGTGCCACCAGGTGTCGGCGACGACCGCGACGGCGCTGTCGCCGACCGCGACGACCTTCTTGACGCCGGGCCGCTTCGCGATCGAGGCGGCATCGAAACTCTTCACCTTGCCGCCGAACACCGGGCAGTCGCGGATCGCGGCGTTCAGCATGCCGGGCAATTTGAGGTCCATGCCGAAGACCTGCGAGCCGTCGAGCTTGCCGCGCGTGTCCAGCCGCATCACCGGCTTGCCCGCGACCTTCCAGGTGGTCGGGTCCTTCAGCACGACCTCGGTCGGCGGCGTGAGCCTGGCGGCGGCGGGCGCGACCTTGCCGAACGTGGTGGTGCGCCCCGAGGGCGTGTGCGTGATCACGCTGCTGGCGGCGACGCATTCGGCCGCGGGCACTTTCCACGCCTCGGCCGCGGCCTGCACGAGCATCATGCGCGCCGTCGCGCCGCCCTTGCGCACGTAGTCGTTCGACTCGCGGATGCCGCGGCTGCCGCCCGTTGAAAAATTACCCCAGACGCGCTGGCGCGCGAGGTTCATCCCGGGCGTCGGGTACTCGGTCGTGACCTTGGCCCAATCGCACTCGAGCTCCTCGGCGACGAGCTGCGCGAGGCCGGTCAAGGTGCCCTGCCCCATCTCGGAGCGCGCGATGCGGATCACGACCGTGTCGTCGGGCTTCACGACGACCCAGGCGTTGACCTCCGGCGGGATGCCGCCGGCGGCCGCGAGCATCTGCGCCTGCGCCGGCAGCGGGACGTGAAAGCCGATCACCAGGGTGCCGAGCGTGGCGGCCGAACTGCCGAGGAAGCGGCGGCGGGAGACGGGCGTCGAAGCGGGGTGGTTCATCATGGAGGGCTCCCGTTCACGCCGCCGCCGCGCCGGCGGCCTGCTTGATCGCCGCGCGCACGCGGTTGTAGGTGCCACAGCGGCAGATGTTGGTCATCGCGGCGTCGATGTCGGCATCGGTCGGCTTCGGGTTGTCCTTCAGCAGCGCGGCCGCCGCCATGATCATGCCGGACTGGCAGAAGCCGCACTGCGGCACGTCCAGCGCGGCCCAGGCCTTCTGGACCGGGTGCGACGCGTTCGGCGCCAGGCCTTCGATCGTGACGATCTTTTCGGTGCCCGTCAGCGTCCCGACCGGGCGCACGCAGGTGCGCGTCGCGACGCCGTCGATGTGCACCGTGCAGGCACCGCAGGCCGCGATGCCGCAGCCGTACTTGGTGCCGGTCAGGCCCAGTTGCTCGCGCAGGACCCACAGCAGGGGTGTGTCCTCCTCGGCCTGGAACTCGTGGGCCTTGCCGTTCACGTTCAGCGTCGTCATGCCTTGACTCCTCGAAGGTTGCGCAATGATTCGAATGATTATGTGGTGGCGGCACGCTGCCCGTCGAGAGGCAACACAGGGATCAGGGACCTTCGTCGGACTCCTGCAGCCACGCGGGCAGATCTCTCGCGTCGTGCAGCACGCGCCACACGTCGATGTGATCGACGCGCTCGACGTAAAAGATCAAATAGGGGAAGCGCTTCAACTTCCAGAACCGCAGCCCGGGCACGCCCAGCTCGACCGCATAGCGCGCAGAACCCGTCGCCGGATGAGTCGCCACGTGCCGGATCGCGGCCTCGAGCGCCGCCACGAAACGCAGCTCAAGGGGGGTGCCGCCTTCGGCGAAATAGTGCTCAGCGGCGGCATCGATGTCGCGTTCCGCCCGGGCGCGCCGGACGGCCCGCTTGGCCTTCATTTTTCGATCCGCGTGCTCGCCCGCTGACGCAAGCGATCGAAATAGGCCGCGTCCATCTCGCCCGCGACGGGGGATGCAGCGCCCTTCAACAACACGGCGCGCAGCTTCGCGCGATCCTGCTCCTTGCGAATCAACTCGCGCACGTACTCGCTGCTGGTCCCGAAGCCACGTTGCTCGACCTGCTCGTCGACGAAACTCTTCAGCGTCTCAGGCAAGGAGATGTTCATCGTGCTCATGACGGCCATCCTAGCGCCAATGGCAAAATTTGGCAAAACGCTTGCCCCATCGACCTCGGCAGCAGCCTCAGCGCGCGTGCGTGACGCCGCCGTCGACGACCAGCGTGGAGCCCATCACGTAGTCGCCGGCGCGCGAGGCGAGGTAGATCGCGGCGCCGGCCATGTCCTCGTCGCGGCCGATGCGCCCGGCCGGGATGCGCTTGGCGGTCTCTTCGGCGTGGTCGCGCGCGACGCGGTTCATCTCGGAGGCGAACGCGCCGGGCGCAATCGCGCTGACGACGATGTTGTCCTGCGCGAGGCGCAGCGCCATCCGGCGCGTCAGCTGGATCAGGCCGGCCTTGCTTGCGGCGTACGAGTACGTCTCCTGCGGGTTGACCGAGATGCCGTCGATCGAGGCGATGTTGATGACCTTGGCAGGCTGCTTCTTCGCGGCCGCGCGCAGCGGCGCGATCAGGGCCTGGGTCAGGAAGAACGGGGTCTTCAGGTTCAGGTCGACGACCTTGTCCCAGCCGCTTTCGGGGAAGGTGTCGAAGCTCTCGCCCCAGGCGGCGCCGGCGTTGTTGACGAGGATGTCCAGGCTGCTCTCGCGCGCGGTGAACGCGTCGACGAGGCCCTCGATGCCGTCGTTCGTCGCGACATTGGCGGGCAAGGAGAGGCACTCGCCGTGCGCCGAAAGTTCCTTGGCAGTCGCGGCGCAATCGGCCGCCTTGCGCGAGGAGATGTAGACCTTCGCGCCTTGAGCGAGAAAACCCGCCGCGATCATGCGGCCGATGCCGCGCGAGCCGCCGGTGACGAGCGCGGTGCGGCCCTGGAGGGTGAAGAGGTCGGTCATGGCGGGTCTCCGTCGTGTGGGTGTGCGCCGATTCTGGTGCCGCCGCACGCAGTCGCGCTGTCACCCTCGCGTCGTGTCGCGCGTTGTGTCGCTCGCCGCGTCACCCGTCGCGTGATCACCGCCCGGCAGCCCGGCCGCGAGCGCCTCGATGCGCGCCGCGCGCAGCGCGTCGGCGAGCGCCGGGCCGCTCGCGCCGCGCGCCTGCGCCGCCGCGACGACCGCGGCCGCATCGACGCGTTGCGCCAGGCTCAGCGCCGCGTCGAGCCGCGCCCGCTGCGGATAGGCCTGCTCGCTCAACCCGAGCCGGCCGCGCGCGTCGCATTCGCAGGCGAGCAGCGCATCGCGAAAACGCTCCGGCCGGCGCAGCGCGTCGCAGCGCTCGAGCAGGCGCAGCAGCGCGGCCGCGTTCAGCTCGCCGCTGCGGTGCACGTTGCCGTGCTCGCGCGCGACGATCTCGGCCAGCTCGCGGCACTCGACCGGCACACGCAGCCGCGTGCAGACACTGCGCAGCAGCGTGACGCTGCGGCCCTCGTGGCCGAGGTGGCGCGGCAAGACCTCCGCCGGCGTCGTGCCCTTGCCGAGGTCGTGGCAGAGGCAGGCGAAGCGCACCGCGAGGGTCGTGTTCAAACGCGCGGACATGTCCAGCACCATCATCAGGTGCACGCCGGTGTCGACCTCGGGGTGGTGCGCGGGCGGCTGCGGCACGCCCCACAGGCGATCGACCTCGGGCAGCAGCCGGGCGAGCGCGCCGCAGGCGCGCAGCACTTCGAACATGCGCGAGGGCGTCGCCTCCATCAGCCCGCGCGCGAGCTCCTGCCAGACGCGCTCGGCGACGAGCGCATCGACCTCGCCGGCGGCGACCATGGCCCGCATCAGCGCGAGCGTCTCGGGCGCGACGCTGAAATCGTCGAAGCGCGCCGCGAAGCGCGCGAGGCGCAGGATGCGCACCGGGTCTTCGGCGAACGCCGGCGACACGTGCCGCAGCACGCGCGCCTCGAGATCGCGCCGGCCGCCGTGCGGGTCGATCAATTGGCCGTTTTCGTCCTGCGCGATCGCGTTGATCGTCAGGTCGCGGCGCAACAGGTCGTCCTCCAGCGTGACGCTGGGGTCGGCGTGCATCTCGAAGCCGCGGTAGCCGGGGCCGGTCTTGCGCTCGGTGCGGGCGAGCGCGTGTTCTTCCTTCGTTTGCGGGTGCAGGAACACCGGGAAGTCGCGGCCGACCGGCAGGTAGCCGGCGTCGAGCAGCTCTTGTGCGGACGCGCCGACGACGACCCAGTCGCGGTCGCCGCCGGGGCGGCCGAGCAAGGCGTCGCGGACGGCGCCGCCGACGAGATAGCGTTTCATCGACGGCAGTTTACGAGGCTCTTCGGCCTATGCCTGGGCGCGGTAGGGTTCTTCGAAATCCAGGAAATCATGCTCGGCGAGCGCATCGGCGATCCACGCGGCAACGCCGGGGAGCGCGCACACACGCAGCATGTACGCCTCGACCGGCTCGGGCACCGGCACGCCATACGTCCTCAACCGCATCACGATCGGCGCGAAGAACGCGTCGGCGACGCTGAACTCGCCGAACAGCATCGGCCCGCGATGCTCGGCCAGCAACGCCGTCCACATCTGGACCAGCCGCTCGACATCGGCGCGCACCCCCGCCTGCTCGGCCAGCACGCGCGCGCCGACCTCGGCCAGCGAGGCCTCGACATTCATCGGGAAATGGCTGCGCAGCGCGCCGAAGCCCGAGTGCATCTCGGCGCAGACGCTGCGCGCACGCGCCCGCGCGGTCGCGTCCTTCGGCCAAAGCCGCATCGCAGGGTACTTCTCGGCGACGTACTCGGCGATCGCCAGCGTGTCCCAGACCGTCAGGTCGCCATCGATCAGCACCGGCACGCGGCCGGTCGGGCTCAGGCTCGCGAGCCGGCTCTTGAACTCCGAGCCGGGCGTGAACGCGTCGAAGCGGACCATCACCTCGTCGAACGCGATGCCGGCCTGCTTCAGCAGCACCCACGGCCGCATCGACCACGACGAATAGTTCTTGTTGCCGATCACGAGCTGCATCGCGGTCACTTCCCGTTCCTGATTTGGAGCGCCATCCTAGCGGCAGCCGGCGCCGCGCGACGTGAGCAATTCGAATCGGATTGATGCGCGCGGCGCGGCGCCACCCTCAGGGCAGCTCGGCGTCGAGCGAATTCGGCCCGGCCGGCGCGATCGAGCGCCCGAGCCGCGCCTTCAGCGACGGAGACAAGGCGCCGAGCTGCACGCTGTAGTACGTCGCGTTGCTGAGCACCTTCTTGACGTAGTCGCGCGTCTCGGGGAACGGCACGTTCTCGGCCCAGATCGCCGGCTCGAGCACCGGCCCGTCGCGCCACTTGCGCGGGCGCCCCGGGCCGGCGTTGTAGGCGGCGGCGGCGAGCGCCTGCGAGCTGCCGAAGTCGTCGAGCACGAGCTTCAGGTAGCTCATGCCCAGGCGCAGGTTGGTGTCGCGGTCCGAGATCAGTTCGCCGCTGTAGCTCAGGCCGATCTTCTTGGCCGTCCAGCGCGCCGTCGCCGGCATGATCTGCATCAGGCCGGAGGCGCCGACGTTGGAGCGCGCGTCCATCACGAAGCGCGACTCCTGGCGGATCAGGCCGTAGACATACGCCGGGTCGATCCCGATCTCGCCGGCGCGCGCGACGACGTCGTTTCGGAACGGCATCGGGAAGCGCTGCTCCATGTCGATCTCGCCACGCGTGCGTTCGCTGGTGTTGATGCAGCGGTCCCAGACCTGGCGGTCGCAGGCGAGCTGCGCCGCGGCGAGCAGCGCGCGGTCGTCCATGCCGTGCAGCGTGTAGTTCCACTCGCGCACGCCTTCGCTGCGCAAGCCGATGGCGATGAGCAACAGGGCCCGCTGCAGGCCGGGCTGCGCCGATGCGCTGCCGCGCTCGACCGCTGTCAGCGCAGCCGGCCGCGGCGGCAGCGCGAACGGCTGGGCCAACTCTTCGGCCGCGAGCTCGCCGTAGTAGCTCATCTGTCCGGCGATGCCGGCGAGCAATTCGCGGCTGGTGGCGCGCAGCGCCTCGCCGTCTTCCGAAGTCTTCGCGACCGCGCGCAAGGCCTTGGCTTTCCAGTAGACCCAGGTGGCGTCTTTCTGCAGCGTCGGCGGCATTGCATTGATGGCC
>DASYCA010000047.1:0-6846 GCA_036500445.1 Burkholderiaceae bacterium
GCATGAACGAGACCTTGCCGAGCAGGTCGGCCGCGTGGCTGTTGCGGCCCTCGAAGCGGAGCAGGCCGCCGGCATCGGGCTCTTCCAGCCCGGCGACGATGTTGAACAGGGTGCTCTTGCCGCAGCCGCTCGGGCCGACCACCGTGACGAATTCGCCCTCCTGCACCGACAAGTCCAGACCGCCGAGGGCCGCGACGCTGCCGAAGGTCTTGTGGATGCTGCGCATCTCCAGAAGGCTTTTGTGTATTTCGTTCGATGCGCTTTGCATGCACCTTGACAAGCAAGGTATATGCCAGAGAATAGCGCTCATTGCGCAGGCGTCGCGGGTCTTGTTCCGGCCCGACCGGTTGCTGGCGATCGGCAACCTCGGGGAGCGTCGCGCGTCATTGCATGCAAAAACATGACAACTTGGTGCATTTCATGAAACAGACCGCCCAGAAATCGCTCGCCCGGCCCAAGTCGGGGCGTCGCGTCGCTGCGCCGCAAGGGCCCAGGGTGAGCCTGGCCGAGAGCCTGCACAAGGCGTTGGAGCAGGACATTTCGACCGGCCGGATCGCCCCCGGAAGCCGCCTCGACGAGCAGCTCATCGCGGAGCGATTCGGCGTGTCGCGCACGCCGGTGCGCGAGGCCTTCAGGCTGCTCGCGGCCAATCACCTGGTCGAGGGGCGGCACGGCCAGGGCGTCGTCGTGCGCACCATCGGCGGTGCGGCGCTGGTCGAGATGTTCACCGTGATGGCCGAGCTCGAGGGGCTTTGCGCGCGGCTCGCGGCGCGCCGCATCACGCCCGAGCGTCTGGCCGCGCTGCAGGCCATCCACGCCCGGCTGATCGAGGCCTCGGAGGGCGACGAGGTCGATGTGTTCTACGACATCAACCAGGAGTTCCACGAGGCGCTGTACGACGCCTCCTGCAACGGCTTTCTGGCGCGCCAGACGCGGGCGCTGCGCAACCAGGTCGGTGCGTACCGCCGCCGCGTCACGCGCATGCCGGGGCGCATCTCGACCACGCTGAAGGAACACGACGCGGTGCTGGCGGCGATCGCCGCGGGCGACCCCGAGCGCGCCGATGCCGCGATGCGCGATCACGTCGGCCTGCTCGGCGACGACCTGCTCGATTTCCTCGCCTGGGCCGGTTAGGCGCGCCTCTTCCGGGCGAACCGGCGCGGCTGGTATGCAAGTTGCGTATCCGTGCATGCATCAACCCGACCGGAGAATCATTTGCAGCTCGACCTGAACGGAAAGACGGCGCTCGTGACCGGCGCCTCCAAAGGCATCGGCGAGGCCATCGCCCATGTGCTCGCCGCGGAGGGGTGCCATCTGCATCTCGCGGCGCGCAACGCGCCCGCGATGCTCGCGACCAAGCATTTGCTGGAGGCGAAATACGACGTCCGCGTGCAGGTGCACGCGCTGGACCTGTCCAGTGTCGAGGCGATGGAAGCGCTGCAGGAACGCGCGGGCGACCTCGACATCCTGGTCAACAACGCCGGCGACATCCCGGCCGGCTCGATCGAGATCGTCGACGACGTCGCGTGGCGCCAGGGCTTCGACCTGAAGGTGTTCGGCTACATCACGCTGGCGCGCGCCTTCTATCGGCGCCGCAAGGGCAAGGACGGCGTGATCGTCAACGTGATTGGCAATTCCGGCGAAAACTGGGACGCCGGCTACATCGCCGGCAGCACCGGCAATGCCGCGCTGATGGCCTTCACCAAGGCCTTGGGCGGCGCGAGCCTGAACGACGGCATTCGCGTGGTGGGCATCAACCCGGGGCCGGTCGCGACCGATCGAATGGTCAAGATCATGAAGCGCAAGTCGATCGACATGCTCGGCGACGAAGCGCGCTGGCAAGAACTCTTCGACAAGTACCCCGGCAAGCGCCCGGCGACCGCCGAAGAGGTTGCCGACCTGGTCGCGTTCATGGCCTCGCCTCGCGCCGGCTACATCACCGGAACCATCGTCACGATCGACGGCGGCATCGCCTCGCGCGGCTCGGTCATCTGAAAGCCGCGCGATGTCGGACATGCTCACGCGCAATCGCTATTTCGACGATCTGTTCCACGCGCCCGACCTGTACTGGATGGGCCAGAACACCAATCACATCGCAGCCAGGCCCGAAGTCCTGGAGGCGATGAAGCAGGCGATCGACGCCGGGGAGTTCAACGCCTACGCGCCCCCACTGGGCTTCGAGAGCCTGCGCTCGGCCATCGTCCGCGACCTCGGCGTGGCGGGCATGGACGCGCTCGTCACCGAAGGCGGCGTCAACGGCCTGGCGGCGGTGTGCCGCGCGCGTTGCCGCCCGGGCACGACCTTCGTCACGACCGACCCGAGCTGGAAATGGCCGTGCCAGTTCGCGCGGCAAATGGGCGCGGAGGTGATCGAGATCCCGATCTACGACCACGCCTGTCACTACCGGCTGACGGCCGCCGCGCTGGAGGCGGCCGTCGACGCGCGCACGGCCTGCATCTATCTGGTCGACCCGAACAACCCGCTGGGCATTTGCTACACCCGCGCAGAGATCGAGAGCTTTGCCGCCATCGCGAAGAAGCACGGCGCGCTGCTGATTCATGACTGCACGTACCGCGATTTTGCGGACGGGCACCATCCCGCGCTGCACGCGATCCCCGACGGCGCGGTCGTCGCGCTGAGCTTTTCGAAGTGGCTCGGGCTGGCGGGGATGCGGATCGGCGCGCTGGTCGCCGCGCCGGCGTTGCTCGAGGAGTTCGCGGCGATCTCCACCAGCGTCCTGGGCGCGAGCGTGGTCGCGCAGCGCGCCGCGCAGGCGGGTCTGGCCATCAAGGCCGAATGGATGGCCGGCGTGCGGCAGATCGACCGGGCCAACAAGGACATGATCCGCAGCGCCGTCGCCGACGTGCCCGGGCTGTCGCTGCCGGTGTTTCCTTCGCACGGCAACTTTCTGGTCATCGAGACGGTCGGGGCGCAGATCGCGCCAGAGGCGCTGGTCAGCGCCTACCGGCGCGAGAACATCATGATCCGGCAAGGCAGCTACCACACGCAGCGCTTCGGCCGCCGGTTCGTGAAGGTCAGCACCTCGGTGCCCACGCACTGGGCAGAACGCTTTTGCGAACTGCTGCCGCAGGCGCTCGAGCGGGCCCGGCTCGAAGTCGAGCCCGCGCCGCAGTTCTGAGTTGTCGAAATTTCGAGATCCGAGGACTGGAGAGACCATGAAGATCACCACACGCGACGGCGTGCAGCTGCACCTGGAGCAGGCGGGCGTGGGCACGCCCATCCTCTTCCTCCACGAATTCGGCGGCAACCATTCGAGCTGGGAGCCGCAGATGCGGCACTTCAGCCGCCGACACCGGTGCATCACCTATGCGGCACGGGGCTACCCGCCCTCCGACGTGCCCGACGCGCTCGACGCCTATTCGCAGGCCATCGCCGCTCGCGATGCGGCCGAGGTGCTGGATGCACTGGGCATCGCGAAGGCGCACATCGTCGGCCTGTCGATGGGCGGGTTCGCCACCGTCCACTTCGGCCTGAAAACCCCCGAGAAGGCGCTTTCGCTGACGGTCGCGGGCGCCGGCTACGGCTGCGAGAAGGAACACGAGGACTACTTTCGCGGCGTGTCGCTGGAAGTGGCCGACCGGTTCGAGCAGCAAGGGGCCGCGCTCTTCGCGCGCACCTACGCGCTCGGCGCGAGCCGCGTGCAGTTCCAGAACAAGGACCCGCGCGGCTGGCAGGAGTTCGCCGAGCGCCTGGCCACGCACGACGCCAAGGGCGCGGCATTGACGATGCGCGGCGTCCAGGCGCGCCGGCCCTCGTTCTGGGATCTCGAGGACGAACTCAAGCGCATGACGGTGCCGACCCTGGTGATCGTCGGCGATGAAGACGACCACTGCCTGCAACCCGGCATCTTCCTGAAGAAGACGCTGCCCGCCTGCGGGCTGGCGGTGTTGCCCAAGACCGGCCACACGCTCAATCTCGAAGAGCCGGCGCTGTTCAACCAGCTGCTGGCCGAGTTCATCGCGCAGGCCGAGGCCGGCCACTGGTCGGCGCGCGACCCGCGGGCCAACGCCGCGCAGATCATGCGAACCTCGTGAGGGCCGCGCCATGTCACTGACCCCTGTGCCTCCTCCCGGAAGGCTGTGGACGCGGCTTCTCGCGCTGGCGGCGATCGGCGCCACCGCGCGCGGCGGCGTGAATCGGCAAGCCTTGAGCGACGAAGACATCGCGGCATGCCGGCAACTGATCGCGTGGGGAGATGAGGCGGGGCTGCATCCTTCGCTCGACGCTGCCGGCAACCTGTTCCTGACCCTGAAGAGCGCCCGGCCCGCCGCGGCGCCGCTCGTGATGGGCAGCCATCTCGACACCCAACCGACCGGCGGAAAGTTCGACGGCGCGCTGGGCGTGCTGGCGGCGCTGGAAGCCGCGGCGGCGCTCGCCCGGCAGCCCTCGGCGCCGGACCGCGACGTCGTCGTCGCGGCCTGGATGAACGAGGAAGGCGGCCGTTTCGCGCCGGGAATGATGGGCTCCGAAGTCTTCACCGGCGAACGGACCCTGGCCTGGATCCGCGAGGTCGTCGACGGCGCCGGCACGCGCGTCGGCGACGCGCTCGATCGGATGCGCGACGCGCTCGGCGAGGTCGAGCGCGTGCCGGCCGGCTTCGCGGTCGGCCACTATCTCGAGCTCCACATCGAACAGGGGCCGGTGCTCGAGGCGCAGGGCATCGACATCGGCGTGGTCACCGGCATCCAGGGCAAGAAGACCTTCGAGGTCGAGCTGCGCGGCACCGAGGGCCACGCCGGCACGCTGCAGATGTCGGCGCGCCAGGACGCGCTCGTCGCGTTCAATCGCATCGCCGTCGCGCTCGATGCCGCGGTCGGCGCTCACGACGAGGCCGTCAAGTTCACGATCGGGCGCGTGCGGGTCGAACCCAACGCGCCGTCGGTGGTGCCGGGCCGCGTCACCTTCAGCATCGATCTTCGCCATCCCGACAACGCGACCCTCGAGCGGCTCGGGGCCGTGGTGCGACAAACCTGCGAACGCCTGGCCGCGCCCTGCGCCGCGACCGTCCGCGCGCTGGTGGACTCGCCGTCGAACGCGTTCGACCCCGATCTGCGCTCCGCGATCGCTGCTGCCGCCGAGAAACTGGGACGAAGCGCGATGCCGTTGATGTCGGCCGCCGGCCACGACGCACGCCATCTCGCCAAGGTCTGCCCGAGCGCGATGATCTTCGTGCCGTGCCGCGCCGGCATCAGCCACTCGGAATCCGAGTGGATCGAGGCGGACCAGGCCGCCGCGGGCCTCGACGTGCTGTTCGAAGTCGCGGCGCAGCTCGTCTTGTCTCATCGCTCGGAAGGCTCGTCGTGACCGATTCGACCTCAACCCCTGCCGGGCGCCTCGATTCGACCGAGAGCCAGCCCGCCCGCCTCGGCCTGATGCAAGGCGCGCCGCCCGATCGCGCGCAGCGGGTCCGGCTGATGGACAACGCGCTCTTCACCTTCCCGCAACTCCGCTGGGCCTTTTCCAACGTGCGCCAGCTGGTGCCGACCGCCAATGTGTGGCGCGGCGACGGCCCGGTCGCCGTGCTGGCACGCGAGGAGCGCAACGACATCGACGCGCTCGCCTTCGAGCCGCTGGGCGGCACCCGCCCGATGCGCTGGGATGCGTCGCTCGCGGCCAACTACACCGACGGCATCGTGGTGCTGCATCGCGGCCGCATCGTCTATGAACGGTACTTCGGCGCGCTGCAGGCGCATGTGCCTCACCTGGCCTGGTCGGTCACGAAGTCCCTCGTCGGCGTGATCGCCGCGAGCCTCGTCGCCGAAGGCGTCCTGGACGAAAGCGCGCGTGTCGACCGCCTGCTGCCGGAGTTGAAGGGCGGTGGATGGACCGACGCCAGCGTGCGCGACCTGTCGAACATGACGACCGCGCTGCAGTACTTCGAGAACTTCGACGATCCGCGCTCCGAGGTCTGGTGGCACCTGCGCTCGGGCGGCCTCGCCGCGGCGCTCGCCGGCGCGACGGGCCCCGCCTCCTTCGACGAATTCATGCGCGGCGTGCGGCCGAGCGGCAGCCACGGCCAGAAGTTCGCCTACAAGACCGTCAACACCGACGTGCTCGCCTGGATCATGCGGCGACTGACCCGCAGGACGCTGGCGCAGCTGGTGCAGGAACGCGTGTGGGCGAAGCTCGGCGCCGAGCAGGACGGCTTTTTCGTCGTCGACAGCGAAGGAACGGAATACGCGGGCGGGGGCTTCAACGCCGCGCTGCGCGATATCGCGCGCTTCGGCGAGATGGTTCGTTGCGGCGGCTTCTACAACGGATCGCAGGTCGTCCCGGGCGCCGCGATCGAGGACATCCACCGCGGCGCCGATCCCGCCCATCTTGCGGCGGCCGGCATCGATCTGCTGCGCGGCTGGAGCTATCGCCACATGTGGTGGGTGTCGCACGCGGCGCACCGCGCCCTCTACGCGCGCGGAATGCACGGCCAGGGCGTGTATGTCGATCCGGCGGCGGAGATGGTCATCGCGCGCTTCGCCTCGCACCCCGAGCGCGCCGGCTCCGCGGTCGATCCGACCACGCTTCCCGCGTACGACGCGCTGGCTCGGCACCTGATGCGCGGGTAAGACGCGCATCCTCGGGCGTCGAAACAAAAAATCCCCGCAAATCAGCGACTTGCGGGGATTCTCGGATCAGCTCGGACGCCCTTGAGGCGGCCTGCTGGCGGAGCCGGAGGGATTCGAACCCTCGATGCAGGTTTTGCCCACATACTCCCTTAGCAGGGGAGCACCTTCGGCCACTCGGTCACAGCTCCGTCGACCGCGATTCTAGCGGCGCGCGCCGCGCGCCCCACGCTACGCCGTGCTCGGGCCCTGATCCAGATCGAAG
>DASYCA010000048.1:0-4726 GCA_036500445.1 Burkholderiaceae bacterium
AAGAGGGGTCATGGAGTCGGACTCGAGCAGCGCCTCGGCGCTCTGCCAGGCCTGCTCGATGGCGGTGTCGCCCAGCACCAGGCGCTGCAGCGGAAAGAAACGCAGATCGCGCAAGCCGATGGTGCCGAGCGCCGCCCGCAGGTAGGGCGTGACGAAGTCGGGCTGCCGTGCCGGATCGTCCGCATAGCCCCCGCCGGCGGCCACGGCGATGTAGACCGGGCGATCCTGCAACAGGCCCTGCTTGCCCTGGGGCGTCGGCGCGAACGTCCGGTGGATGCGCACCACGTGGTCGATCCACGCCTTCAGGACCGAGGGCACACCGTAGTTGTGCATGGGGGTGCCGATGACGACGCAGTCGGCCCCCTGAAGCTCCGCGATCAGCCGGTCCGACAGTTCGAGCGACGGCGACGCGCCGTCGGCCTGCACGAGCCCGCCGCCGAGCGACTGGGCGTAGCCCGCATCGACATGCGGCAGCGGCGCGGCGGCGAAGTCCCGGTGCGTGACCCGCGCCTGCGGGTGACGCGCCCGCAGCCGGTCCACGATGTGCCGGGAGAAGCGCGTGCTGTGCGCCGCGGCGCCACGCGGGCTGCAGGTGAGGTGCAGGATGACGTTCATTTGCCGGCGCCCAGTGGCTTCTTGAAGCGCAAGGCGCCGGTCAGCAAGCCTTCTCGAAAGTAGAAGCGCTGGGCCTGTGCGTTCGACAGCGCCGTGTCGAGCACGAGACACGCGCAGCCGGCCTCGACGGCGACCGCCGTCAGGCTCTCCAGCAGCCGCGCGCCCCAGCGGCTGCCACGGGCCTGGGTGTCGGTCACCAGGTCGTCCACGTAGAGAAAGCGGCCGTAGACCAGGTTCTCCTGCAACCGGTAGCCGGCCAACGACAGCACGGTGTCGCGATTCCAGGCCGCCAGCAGCCGGTAGCGGTCGGCCCGCATGCGCTGCAGGCGCGCCAGGAAGTCGCCCTCGCCCGCGAGCTGCGGACGCAGCTGATGCATCACGCGAAAGCAGGCGCGCAGATCGCTGTCGGTCTCGGCGTGGCGCAAGGTGCAGCCATCGGGCAATGGAACGGAGGGAGCGGCCATCGTGTCTTTCGCTGCAGGGCGAAGTGCCCTGGGTTCAGCGGTGACTCTAGGCAACTCTCGGTTCAGAAAACAGATGCAAGAATGATGCTTTTGGCTGGCCCAAGAATGCGGGCTGTCACAGGCCAAGTTCGCGCTTCGCCTCTTCGACGAGCCGGTACTTCGCGACCTTGCCGCTGGCCAGCCGGGGCAGCTGCGCCTCGGCCCGGAAGAAAACGTGGTGCGGCACCTTGAACGACGAGACGCGCTCCTTCACGAAGGCCTTCAGCTCGTCTTCGGGCAGCGGCCGGTCGGCGTCGACGAAGGCGACGATGCGCTCGCCGCGAACGACGTCGGAGACACCGACCACATACGCCTCGCGGACATGCGGGTGCTGCGCGAGCAGCTGCTCGACCTCCATCGGCGAGACGTTGATGCCGCCGCTCTTGATCACTTCCTTGAGCCGCGAATGGAACAC
The DNA here is from genome assembly GCA_036500445.1 of Burkholderiaceae bacterium. Classification (GTDB taxonomy): domain Bacteria; phylum Pseudomonadota; class Gammaproteobacteria; order Burkholderiales; family Burkholderiaceae_C; genus LMDS01. Next base: position 1,534 of record DASYCA010000048.1, read on the forward strand.
GAAACGCCCGTCGGCATCCAGGCAGCCGAGGTCCCCGGTGTCGAAGAAGCCGTCGGCGCGCAGCGCCCTGCGGGTCTCTTCCGGGTTGGCGTAGTAGCCCGGCGTCGTGTGGCCTCGAAGCAGCACCAGGCCGACCTGGCCGGCAGCGAGCGGGGCGTTCGTCGCGGGGTCGACGATCCGCATTTCAGTGCCGGGCAGTGGCCGGCCGTTCGTGTGCAGCTTGGCCTCCAGCGCATCGTCGGCCTCGCCGACCGTCGCGTTGCCGTAGGACTCGGTCAGGCCATAGGCCGGGCACGCGCGCGAGATGCCCATCTCGACCAGCGTCATCCGCTTGTAGTCGGTCATCGTGCCGGCGTTGCCCTTCTTCAGGCTGCCGATGCGTCGCTGCCGGTACTCGGGGTGATCGAGCACCGCGCGGGTCATGTTGCCGGTGCCGTACCACGCGGTGGCCTCGGTGGCCTCGATCACCTCGATCGCCGATCCCGCATCGAAGCTGCCCTGCAGCACCAGCGTCGCGCCCTGCGTGAGCGCGACCGGCATCGCGTTGGCGGCACCCAGGCCGTAGAAGAGCGGCGAGCCGAGCCAGATGCGGTCGCTGCCGTCGATCGCGCGGCGCATCGCCATCGCGTGCCCGTTCTGGACCACGCCGCCGTGGTCCAGCAGCACGCCCTTGGGCTCGGCCAGGCTGCCCGAGGTGTACAGGATGAACGCATGATCGCGAGCGCTCACCGCGCGGGCCGCGGCGTCCACGCTCGCGGCGTCGACCGACGCGCCGAGCGCGATGAAGCTCCTCCAGTCGAACGCGCCGCGGACCGGTTCGCCGAGCATCACGACGGCGCGCAAGGCCGGCAGCGCCACCGAGCGCAATCGGCCGCTCGCCGCACCCGGCAACTCCGGCGCCATCTCCAGCAGCATGCCGGCGAAATCCTGGTTCAGAAACCTTGGCAGCATCACCAGCAGCGAGACCTCGCAATGGCGCAGCGTCCAGCCGAGCTCGGCCTTCTTGTACCAGGTGTTGAGCGGCACGAAGGTCGCGCCGACATGCGACGCGGCAAAACACATGATCAGCCACTCGGGCTGGTTGCCCAGCAGCGCGCCGACCCGATCGCCCCGCTTGACGCCCAGCGCCAGCAATGCGCGCGCCGCCTCGCGGGCCCGTTCGCGCAGCTCGGCATAGCCGATGCGCTCGCCGAAGTGGATGATCGCGGGGTGGCTGCCGCGCGCCGCCGCCATCTCGTCCAGCAGGCTCGCCAGGGTCGAGCCGGGTCGCGGCGGCTGGGGGGTTGCGGCGGCACTCATGGGCGTCCTTTCGGGGTGGGCGCCGGCTCGCCATCGCCGGCCTCGGTGGTGCGCCGCTCGGTTTCCCAGTGCGTCGCCATGTCGATCAGGTCCAGTGCGTGGGCGAGCGTGGCCGGCGCCGGTTCGGTCGGACGTGCCGGGCGGCCTTCGCGCTGGAACGCGGCCCAGGTCGTCGTCAGCGCGGTCGTCACGGCCGCGATCGAATTGAAGGGGTACAGGGCCAGCGCGAAGCCGGCGCGCGCGAGTTCCGCGGCCGTGGGCACCGGTTCGGCAATGCCGCCGATCCACGCCAGCGGCGTCGACGCGAACGCGCTGCGCAAGCGCGCCGCGTCGGCAGGGCCGAGGTCGAGCACCATCAGCGCCTCCGCGCCCGCCTCGAGGTAGCGGCCGCATCGGTCGATCGTCTCGTCGAGCGAGCGCGTCACGCGCAACGCATCGGTGCGCGCCACCAGCACCGGCGCCGACGCGCCGTCCACGCGCGCGCCCTCCTCGCGCATCGCGCGCAGCTTGCCGCAGGTGATGGACGCCGCGGCGAGCCGACCGACGCCGCGGTGATAGTGCGCGCGCTTCGGATAGACCTGGTCGTCCAGGTGCACGGCGGCGGCGCCGGCCTGCGCGAGTGCGCGGAGCGTGACCGACGCGTGGGCCGCATCGCCGAAGCCGGCACCGACGTCGACGATCAACGGCGCACGCGTGACGCGGGTGATGCGGCGGGTCGCATCCGCCGTCTCGGTCATCGTCACGAACGGCTGCCCGACCGCGAGCTGCAGGCCCAGCGCATTGCCGCCCAGGTACAGGGCCGGAAAGCCGAAACGCTCGAGCAGTCGCGCGCTGTAGGGATCGTAGGCGCCGGGCGCGGCGATCAGCTCACCGCGCGCCAGCTGCTCGCGCAGCCTTGCCGCGCCGGATGAATCAACGCTCATGCCGCCGCGACCCTTCTCAGCAGCACGTCGAAGTGCGCCCGCACCGCGCCGTTGTCGCTCGGCTCGGGAACGAACCGCAGCGTCAGGTCCGGGCTGACCGCGCCCTCGACGTAGTCGCTGTCCAGGTACTGCGAGGTCGGCATGAAGATCTGCGTCGTCAGCGCCACGTAGCCGGGGTGCGACGCCTTCAGGTGGATGTGCGCGGCGCGCCGGTTGTGCCGGCCCATCGCGCCGAACAGCTCGCCGATCGGGTCGCCGTCATGCTCCGCGTAATCGCTCGGCACGACCGTGCCGATCGCGTAGCCGCCCCGCGCATCGCTGCGCACGATGCCGCGCAGGTGGCCGCCGTGGTGGTCGTAGGTGCCGACGTCGTCGGCCTGCCAGAAATCGAGCTCGGCCCCGACGAGCGGCTCGCCGGTCGCGCTGTCGAGCACGCGGCCGGCCATCCTGAGCGGGGTCGCGTCCGCGCGGGCGGGTTGATCGAGCAGGTTGCCGTCCTCGCGCAGCGGCGCACCCGGGCGATGGAACGGGCCCTCCAGGTTGGGCCGCGTGCCACCGCCGGCGGCGCGCGTGACATCGACGCTGACCATCGCCAGGCCGACCGCCAGCAGGCTCGGGAACATGCCCGATTGCCCGAGCCGGTTGAAGAATCGCCCGGCCAGCTTGAGCTCCGCTTCGTCGATCTTCAGCTCGCGCACGACGTCCTGCAGCGCATCGCGCGAGGCGTTCCAGATCTGGATCAGCCGCTCGCGCTGGCTCGGCGACACGTCGAGCGGCGCGGCGGGGTTCATCGATGCTTTGTTCATCACGGTTTCCAGGGTGTTCAGCAAAGGTCAAGACGCCGGCGTCACGGCGACGGCACCAGCACGATGCGGCCGGTCACCTGGCCGCCTTCGACCAGCGCATGCGCCTCGCCGACCCGATCCAGCGGCATGACCTGCGCGACGCGTGGAATCAACTTGCCGCGGCCG
>DASYCA010000049.1:0-7655 GCA_036500445.1 Burkholderiaceae bacterium
AACGCTGGCCGTCGCCTACATCGAGCTGGTGCGCGGCGTGCCGCTGATCACGGTGCTGTTCGTCGCGACCTTCGTGTTCCCGCTGGTGCTGCCGGCCGGCTGGCGGCTCGATCCGTTCTGGCGCGTCGCGATCGGCATCGTGCTGTTCCAGGCCGCGTACATGGCCGAGACGGTGCGCGGCGGCCTGCAAAGCGTCGCGCGCGCGCAGGGCGACGCCGCGCGCTCGCTCGGGCTGCACTACTGGCAGGTGCAGGGCTCGGTGCTTCTGCCGCAGGCGCTGGTCGCGGTGATCCCGGCGTTCGTCAACAACCTGTTGTCCACCTTCATGGACACCTCGCTGGTCACCGTCGTCTCGATGTACGACCTGACCGGCTCGCTGCGCCTGGCGCTCGGCGACCCGCAGTGGCGCAACTACTTCATCGAAGGCTACGCCGCACTCGCCGCGCTCTATTTCGGCGCGAGTTTTGCGATGTCGCGCTACAGCCAGTGGCTGGAGCGCCGCCTGCGGATCGGGCACTGACGCGCGCCCCCTCGGGCCAGCGCCGGGCCGCTCCCAAGCGGCCCGAGACCCGCCCGGCGGGTGGCCTTGCGTACCCGCGGGGCCGGGTACCCCATCTACTGCGGTGCGCCGCGGTGCATCCAGCGCGTGTAGTCCTTGTCGGTGCCGAGCGTCCAGAGCGCCAGCGCCGTGACGACCACGCCGGTGATCACGAAGGTCAGCCGCGGATCGCGGTGATTCGCGAAATGCAGCGCCCACGGGGACGCGATCATCCAGACGCCGAGGATCGCTTCGCTCCACTCTTCCCAGGCGCGCGGCACGAAGGTCGCGCCGAGGGCGACGGCGACCAGCAGGATGCCGACGACCGTTGCGTTGTAGGACGGCGGCTGCTGATCCGCGAACTTCATGAACCAGGGCGAGGCGATCACCCACACCCCGATCAACGCATTGATCGGGTCCTGCCAATGCTTCAGTTGCTGCTTCATGGTCGATACCTCCGACCGGCCGTTCGGGGGCCGGCGAGGATTGGATCGCGCGCGGTGCGCTGCGTTCCCTGGTCGCCGCGCCGACCGTCGGGTCTAGGGGGTGCCGACCCGCGCGATGCGACGGCGCAGCCGCTCGGCGTCGTCGCCGGCGCCGGCCGCTTCGGCGCGCGCGAGCTGCACGCCCAGCCACGCGAGCAGCGGGCGCCGCCAGCCCTGGGCCGAGGCGGTGTCGACCGCGGCCTGGATGACGCCGGGGTCCGCGCGCTTCGTCTCGAACAGCACGCCGGCGGCGACCAGGCGCGCCAACGGGTCGGCGATGGAGGTCAGCGACGCCGCGCTGGCCGCGCGCTGCGCCTCGGGCAGCAGGCTGGCATCGACGGCGCTCGCCCGGCCGGCGAGGTAGTCCGCATAGGCGCGCTCGGCCGCCGGCGCGTCGGCGCGCAGCGCTTCGAAGCCGCTGCAGGCCTCGAACACCAGGCTCGCGACCTGCGCCGCGCAATGCGTCAGCTCGACCCGTGCGAGCAGGTCGGCACGGCCGGTGCGCGCGATCTCGGCCCGCGCACGCGCGAGTTCGGCCGCGTCGATGCGCTCGTTGCCGTTCAGATAGGCCGCGACCGAGCGCTCGCTCGCGGCCTTCGCATTCAATTGCCAGTCGGGCGGCGGCGGGGTCGACGCGCACGCGGCCAGCAGCGTCGACAGCGCGAACGCAGGCCAGCGCCGGGCCGCTCCCAAGCGGCCTGTGCACCCCCTCGGGGGGTGACTGCGGTACGCCGCGGTCGGGGGCGGCGTCATGGAAGCTTGATCTCGGTCTCGCGCTTGAACGGCCATTTGCGATTCAACTCGTTGATCAGGCCGTCGACATTGCGCAGGCTCGTCTCGACATCGGCCCGCAGCGCGCCGAGGTCGGTCGTCGCGCCCTTCGCGTTCTCGGCCACCGCCTTCGCGTCGACCAGCACCGCGTCGACCTTCTGCAGGCTCGCGCGCGCCTCGAGCAGCATCGCGTTGAGCTGGGTCACGGTCGTGCGCGCATCGCGCACCAGGCCTTGGTTGCCGAAGACCTGCGTGTCGGCCTTCGCGGCCAGGCCGTCGAGGCGGGCGAGCAAGGTGTTCGTGCGGTCGAGCGTCGTGATCAGCTTCTTCGCGTCGGCGTCGCTGCCGAGCACCGCGCCGAGCGCCCCGCCGGGGCCCTTGAGCTTGTCGGTGAAGCCCTGCACGCTCGCGAGGCTGGTGTTCAGCGCCGAATCCTCCTGCGTCATCTTGCCGAGGTTTTGCAGCAGCTGGCGCGCCTCGGCCATCAGGCGCGGGATTTCGGCCGTCGCGTCGCCGCGCAGCACGGTGCGCACCGCGCCGTCGGGCAGCGGCGGGTCGCTGAGCACGCCGCTGTAGGCGCGGATGTTGGTGTTGCCGACGACGCCACGCTGGATCGCGAACACGCTCGATTCGCGCAGCCAGTGCGCATCGGCCACCGGCACGTCGACGAGGATGCGCGCGTTGCCGTCGGGGGCGAGCTCGATGCGGCGAATCCGGCCGATCGGAAAACCGGCGAAGGTCATGTCCATGCCGACGCCGACGCCCTCCGAATCCTCGGCGATCAGCACCAGCCTCTGGGTGCGCTCGAACGCGCCGCGCGCGTAGCCGAGGTAGAGCGCGGCGCTGCCGACCAGCAGCACCAGCACGATCAACAGCAGCGTCGCCTTGAACTCGAGGTGGCTCGGCTCGCGGGCCGGCAGGGGCGTCGGGCCGTCTGTCATCGCGGGATCATGCATAGTTGCCCATCAGCGACAGGACCTCGATCACGAGCACCGCGGCGGCCAGGCGCAGCAGGCTGTCGAGCTCGCGGCTCGAGCGGGCGCCGGGCGCGACCGCGGACTGCGGGCCGCCGAGAAAGGCCGCGACCGGGATCAACGCGACGACGAGGCTGAAGAACAGCGTCTTCAGCGCCAGGATCAGCGCGACGCCAGGTTGAAAAATCTGCCCGAGCACGCGCGTGAAGCCGGCGAACGCGGCGGTCGTGAAGCCATAGACCGCGACGTAGGCGAGCACCATCGCGATCAGGCAGCTGACCGCCGCCAGCAGCAGCACCGCGAACATCCCGGCGACCACGCGCGGCAGCAGTTCGTGGCGCAGCGGGTCGGCGCCGGCCTTCTCCTGCGCGTGCAGCGCGCCGCTCGCGTGCATCGCGCTGAGCTGCGCGCCGGCCGGCACGGTCGCGCGCAGCGCGACGAACAGCGCCGCGGTCAACGGGATCAGCTCGATCACGAGCACCCGCACGACCATCTCGAGCGCGAACTGCGTCAGGCCGTAGCTGACCGCCGTGACGACGACGATGTGGATGATCACGACGCTGAGCAGCGCCGTCAGCAGCCCGAACCACGGCAGCATCGGCGCGGTGCCGAGGTAGACGTGGCGGGCGAGCGCCGCGCGGCCGCTGCGCGTGTAGGTCGACGGCGAGAACGCGAGCACCAGCACCAGCGCGCCGGCGTGCAGCAGCTGCCACCAGCCCATCGACCAACCCACGGACGAGCGCAGCCCGCCGCGGCCGATTTCGCCGAGGCTGTCCTGCAAATTGCGCAGCGTCGCCATGGCGGATGATAGATTCACGCCATCCTCGAAGGGAGCCCCCCAGATGGCAGACGCAGCAGTCGCCGGCAAGTCCGGCAAGGTCGTGATTCGCAACATCGGTTTGATGCTCTCGGGCGACATCGACAAGCCGATCCTCGACGCCGACACGATCGTGATCCATGACGGCGTGATCAGCGCGGTCGGCAAGGAGGCCGACGTCGACACCGACGAGCCGACCTTGCTGATCGACGCACGGCGGACCTGCGTCTGCCCCGGCCTGATCGACAGCCACGTCCACCCGGTGTTCGGCGACTGGACGCCGCGCCAGAACCAGCTCGGCTGGATCGAATCGACGATGAACGGCGGCGTCACGACGATGGTCTCGGCCGGCGAGGTGCACCTGCCCGGGCGCCCGAAGGACATCGTCGGACTGAAGGCGCTCGCGATCACCGCGCAGCGCGCGTTCGACAATTTCCGCCCCGGCGGCGTGAAGGTGCTGGCCGGCGCGCCCATCATCGAGCAGGGCATGGTCGAGAGCGATTTCAAGGAGCTCGCCGAGGCCGGCGTCAGCCTGCTCGGCGAGATCGGGCTCGGTTCGGTGAAGGCCGGCGCCGAGGCGGCGCAGATGGTGAAATGGGCGCGCGCCCACGGCATCCAGAGCACGATCCACACCGGCGGCCCGTCGATCCCCGGCTCGGGCCTGATCGACAAGGACGTCGTGCTGGAGGCCGACGCCGACATCATCGGCCACATCAACGGCGGCCACACGTCCTTGTCCGAAGCCCACGTCTGCGAGCTGTGCGAGAAGAGCAGCCGCGCGATCGAGATCGTGCACAACGGCAACGAAAAAATCGCGATCGCCGCGGCGCAGGCGGCGCTGCAATTGAAATGCCCGCACCGCGTGATCCTCGGCACCGACGGCCCGGCCGGCTCGGGCGTGCAGCCGCTCGGGATCCTGCGCATGGTCGCGATGCTCTCAAGCCTCGCGAACCTCCCGGCCGAGCTGGTGTTCTGCTTCGCGACCGGCAACACCGCGCGCATCCGCGGCCTGAACTGCGGGATCATCGAAGCCGGCCGCGCGGCCGATTTCGTCTTCATGGACCGGGCCCAGCACACCGCCGGCAAGACGCTGCTGGAAAGCGTGCAATTGGGCGACCTCCCCGGCATCGGCATGGTGATGATCGACGGGCTGGTGCGCTGCCACCGCAGCCGCAACACGCCACCGGCAACCGAGGTGCCGGTCGTCGTCGGCGAGCATTGAAGGCGGCCTCGGCCGGCCGCGCCGCGCGTCAGGGCGTGAACGTGTCTCCGAGCACGACGCCTTCGCGGCGCGGGTCGGTGCCGCCGGCGAGCACCGGGGCGCCGTTCACCTGCACCCGCATGATGGAGTTGACGCCGCTGGACTGAGCCGCCGTCGAGACGGTGTGGCCGAGCGCGCGCAGCCCGGTGATCAGCGGATCGCTCGCGCCGTTGTTCGCGATGTTGACGTCCGGGTGTTCGCCGCCGATCGTCGTCGTCGGACCGTTGCTGGCGCCGAAGTCGACCAGGCCGGACGATTGCTGCGCGTCCAGCCCCCAGTCCAGCACGCCGACCAGCGTCTTGACCACGTACTGCGGGATCGTGCCGCCGCCCGGCGAGCCGGTCGCGAGGACGAAGTCGCCCTTGCTGCCGTCGGCGGCGATCTTGAACACCAGGGTCGGCGCCATCGAGCTGCGCGGGCGCTTGCCCGGCGCGACGCTGTTCGCGATCGGCAGCCCGCTGGTGTCGGTCGGCGTGGCCGAGAAATCGGTCAGCTGGTTGTTCAGCAGGAAGCCGTGGGTCATGTGGAACGAGCCCATGCTCGATTCGACCGTCGTCGTCGCGGTCAGCACGTTGCCCGCGCCATCGACGATCGTGAACTGGTTCGTGCCGTGCTCGACCGTCGTGTCGATGCCCATCGGCGTCGATGTGAAGGTTCCAGCCAGCGCGGTGCCCATGCTGATGTTGAAGCGGATCAGCCCGGCGCGGCTTTGCATGTACGGCTTGTTCAGCAGCGTGTCCCAGGTGCCGCCGGGCAGCGGGACGAAGTCGGTGTCGGCGACGTACTTGTCGCGGTCGGCGTAGGCGAGCCGCTCGGCCTCGGTGATCAGGTGGACGCCGGCGACCGTGGGCTTGCCGCCTTCCAGGTCGATCGCGGTCGGCTTTTGCAGCGCGAGGTTGAAGTTCTCGAGGATGCCCATCGCCGACGCGACCGCGATGCCGCCCGAGGTCGGCGGCGGCGTGCCGCAGATCCAGTACGTGCGGTAGGTCGTGCAGACCGGCTCGCGCTTCTTGATCTGGTAGGCCGCGAGGTCGGCGAGCGTCGTCTTGCCCGGCGTGATCACCGAACCGTCGCTCGCGGCCACGGTCGCGCCGATCTTCGCGATCACGTCGGCGCCGATCGCGCCGGTGTAGATCGCGTCGGCGCCGTTCGCGGCCATCAAGGTGAGTGCGTTGGCGTAGGCCGGGTTCTTCAGCACCGTGCCGAGCGCCTTCGGCGTGCCGTCGGCGTTGAAGAAGTACGCGGTCGCCTCGGCGTCGCGCTTCAGGCTCGCGGCATTCGACGAGATCGCCGCCGCGAGGCGCCCGCCGATCGGGAAGCCGTCCGTCGCGAGCTTGATCGCGTCGCCGAACAGGTCTTTCCACGCGAGCTTGCCGTGGTCCTTCTGGACCGACTCGATCAGGCGCGGCACGCCGATCGTGCCGATCGAGCGGCCGCTCGCGCGCGCGTTCGGTTTCGGCACGGTCTGGTCGGTCGTGTCGTCGATGTAGCGCAGGTAGTTCTCGGTCGCGGCGGCCGGGGCCGATTCGCGGCCGTCGTAGGCCTGCACGGTTTTCGCGGTGGCGTCGTAATAGAGCATGAAGCCGCCCGAACCCAGCCCGGTCGCCTCCGGCACCGTGAGGCCGAGCACGCCCTGGACCGCGACGGCGGCATCGGCCGCCGTCCCGCCTTGTTGCAGCACCTTGCAGCCGGCCGCGCTGGCGAGCGGGTTCGACGTGCTGACCATGAACTTCTTCGCGTACACGGCCTTCAACCCGGTGCGATAACCCGAGGCCGCTTCCGGCAGCGCCGGATCGCCGGGCACCCCGGAGCCGACGACGACGGCCGAGCCGTCGCTCGCGATCGCCTGGCACGTGGTGCCGGCGGCGGTGGCGGGCGTCGAGTCGTCGCCACCGCCGCCGCAGGACACGAGCAGCAGCGGGGCGAGCAAGAGGCGGGCGATCGCGAGTGCGTGGGATTTCAGGGTCATGGCAGGGATTTCCGGGTTCGCCGCGCCTCGGCGTGCGCGGTCGTTCGGCGCACTCTGCCACTCAGGTCAATGCACCACATTGGGGAATCCCCGCGCCCGCCGGTCGCGCGGACCCCATATCGCGCCTCAGCCGAAGAAAGCGCGCCAGGTCAGCAGCTGCGCATCGGCCTCGATCGCCATCAGCGCGACCAGCACCAGCAGGCACAGCGGCGGCAGCAGGATGGCAAAGGCGAGCGCGAGCCGCTCCCAGGCCATGTGCATGAACACCGCGACGATCAGCCCGGCCTTCGTCAGCATCAGCGCGACGATCAGACCCCAGCGCAGCAGGCCGTGGAACTGGAGCACGTCGACGAGGTACGACATCGTGCTGAGCACGAACAGGCCGCCCCAGACCTTCAGATACAGGCCGATCGGATGCTGCTGGTCCACAGGTCGCCTCACCACAGGTAGAACAGCGCGAAAATGAACACCCAGACCAGGTCGACGAAGTGCCAGTAGAGCCCGGCAATCTCGACGATCGGGTAGTTGCCGGCACCGCCCGGGCCGTCGTAGCGCCCCTGCAGCAGGCGGGTCGCGACCGTCAGCAGGACGATCACGCCGATCGTCACGTGCAGCCCATGAAAACCGGTGATCATGAAGAAGCTCGGGCCGAACTGGACCGCGCCCATCGGGTTGCCCCAGGGCCGCACGCCTTCGAACACGATCAGCTTCGTCCATTCGGTGGCCTGCATGCCCACGAAGGCCGCGCCGAAGAAGCACGTCGCCACCATCAGCCAGAAGGTTTTCCTGCGGTCGTGGCGATAGGCGAAGTTCACCGCGAGCGCCATCGTGCCGCTCGAC
>DASYCA010000050.1:0-5010 GCA_036500445.1 Burkholderiaceae bacterium
CATCCTCTAAGTTGTTGATTCCCTCCGGGGCAGGTCAGGATCGACAATCGACTTCCTATCCAGGGAAGATCATGTCATGAGCATCCTCCTCGAGCGAGACAAGGTCATCGCCACCTCGCACGGTGCGGCGCTCGGCATGAACCTGCGGCATTTGCGCGCGCTGTCGGCCGTCGCGGCGGCCGGCAGCGTCACCGTGGCGGCCGAGCGGCTGTTCCGCGTCACCTCGGCCGTCACGCGCTCGATCGCCGAACTCGAGGCGGCGTTCGGCCGCCCGCTGTTCGACCGCCGCGCCCGCGGCATGGCCCTGAACGCCCACGGCGAGCTGGTGCTCGCGCGCGTGCGCCGGATCGAGCGCGAGTTCCAGGAGGCGCGCACGCAGCTGCTGGCGCGCGGCGGCATCGTCAGCTCGGCCGACGTGCAGTCGCTGTTCGGCGCGATCCTGAACGGCCGGCGCCTCGCGGTCGTCGCCAGCCTCGTGGAAAAGCGCAACATGCCCGCGGTCGCACGCGAGTTCGGGCTCACGCAGCCGGCCATCAGCACGGCCGTCAAGGACCTCGAGGACGGCCTGGGCGTCGCCCTGTTCGACCGCACCACGCGCGGGCTGGTGCCGACGCCGGCCGGCGAGATCGTCGCGTTCCACTTCAAGCGGGTGCTGGCCGAGCTGCGCCACATCGGCCCGGACCTCGCCGGCAGCGAAGGGGCGCTGCAAGGCAGCATCCATGTCGGCGCGCTGCCGCTGGCGCGCACCCAGATCCTGCCGCTGGCGATCGCCTCGCTGCTCGCCCGCCACCCCGGCTTGAACGTGGCCACCGTCGAGAGCCCGTACGACGCACTCGCGGCCTCGCTGCGCAGCGGCGACATCGATTTCATCGTCGGCGCGCTGCGCGGCGCCGACGAGGCCCGCGACCTGCAGCAGGATGCGCTGTTCGAAGACCGCCTCTCGGTCATCGGCCGCGCCGGCCACCCGCTCGCGCGCGGCGCGCGGATCGGCTTCGCGTCGCTGCGCGAGGCGAGCTGGGTGCTCTCGCGGCCCGGCTCGCCGTCGCGCGAGCTGCTCGAGCGCTTTTTTTCGCAGGCGCGACAGGCGCCGCCGGTGCCGGCCGTCGAGACCGGCGACCTCGCGCTGCTGCGCGGCCTGCTGCTGGAGAGCGACATGCTGACCGCGATCTCCGCCCACCAGCTGCGCTACGAGATCCGCGACGGCAGCCTCGTGGTGCTCGACTTCGCGCTCGACGCGACGCGGCGCGAGATCGGCATCACGCAGCGGCTCGGCGCCTTTGCGTCGCCCGGCGCGCAGGCCTTGATGGACGAGATCCGCGCGGTCGTCGCCCGCTCGCCCGACATCCGCGCCCCGGTGCCCAAGACCGCGAAGCGGCGCGCGCCGCGGGCCTGAGCGCCGCGCGCGGCGGCGGCGCCCCGGTCAAGCCCTGGAAATTCCGTATACGATATTTCAAATGAGGACCTAGACTGCACCCGGTCAAGGAGCCTCCATCGATGTCGATCTTTCGCGTCGCCGCACGCCGTGCGGCCCTCTTTCTGTTTCTGTCTGTCACCCTGCCGCTCGCCGCCCACGCCGAGGTGGTCCGCTTCGAGGTGCTGCAGAGCGCCCCGGCCTTCGAGGGCCGCAGCTTCGGCAGCGTCGGCCCGTATCTGAAGATCACCGCGCGCGCGGTGATCGCGGTCGACCCCGGTGACCCGCGCAACGCGATCATCAAAGACCTCGACAAGGCGCCGCGCAACGCCGACGGCCTCGTGGAGGCGACGGCCGACGTCGTGCTGCTGCGCCCGGCCGACCCGCAACGCGGCAACGGCACGCTGTTCGTCGACATCCTGAACCGCGGCCGCAAGCTGTCGCCGCAGCTGTTCGACGATGTCGGCCAGCCCGCCGCGTCCGCGGCCGACAAGGCCGCCGACGCCGGCATCGGCTTCATGCCCGGCCAGGGCTACACGATGGCCTGGATCGGCTGGCAGGCCGACATCCCCTCGCAGCCCGGCCAGATGGCGCTGAAGGCCCCGGTGGTGAGCGGCGTGACCGGCGCGTCGCGCGAAGAGTTCGTGTTCGACCACCCGCGCTCGCCGGCCGCGACGACGCTGGAGTGGCCGATCGCCGACCCGGCCTCGCTGAAGGTCACGGTGCGCCAGAAGTGGGACGACCCGCGCCAGCAGCCCGCCGGCCTCGCGATCCGCGCCACTGGCGCACAGACGGTCGAAATCACCCGCCCCGCGAGCGGCTTCGACGCCGGTGCGCTCTACGAAGTGAGCTACCAGGCGCGCGACCCGCTGGTGCTCGGCCTGGGCTTCGCGGCGACGCGCGACGTCGCGTCGTTCCTGCGCCGCAACGTGAGCGCGATGAACCCGCTCGCCGCCGGCGGGCGCAGCTCGGTGCAGCGCGCGATCGCGTTCGGCGTCTCGCAATCCGGCCGCTTCCTGCGCGATTTCCTCTACCTCGGCTTCAACGAGGACCTGGCCGGCGGCCTGGTGTTCGACGGGCTGATGCCGCACGTCTCCGGGGGCCGCCGCATGGCGCTGAACGTGCGCTTCGGCCAGCCCGGTCGCAACCCGCGCCACCCGGAGGACCCGGCCTGGCAGGCGGACCTGTTCCCGTTCACCTACCAGACCTTGTACGACCCGGCAAGCGGCCGCCGCGACGGGCTGCTGCAGCGCTGCACGATGAGCGCGACCTGCCCGCGCGTCATGCAGACCGACAGCGAGATCGAATGGTGGTCCTCGCACGCGTCGCTGGTCGTCACCGACACGGCCGGAAACCACGTCGACCTGCCGCCCAACGTGCGCCTGTACATGATCGCGGGCACGCCGCACTTCGCCGAGCCGGGCGAGCACCTGCGCCGCTCGCCGATGATGGCGCTGCCGGTCAACCCGATGCACTCGGGCATGCCGATGCGCGCGCTGCTGACCGACATGCAGGCCTGGATCGCGAATGGCATCGAGCCGCCGGCCAGCCGCGTGCCGATGCGCTCGCAGGGCACGCTCGTGAGCGCGGACGCCGCCGTGCCGCACGGCATCCCCGGCCTGCCCTACCTCGGCATCCACACGCATGCAAGCCTGAGCAACACGGACGTGACGCCGCCGCTGCCGGTCGCGCCATACCCGGTGTTCGTGCCGCTGGCGGACAGCGACGGCATCTCCATCGCCGGCATCCACATGCCCGCGATCGCCGTGCCGCGCGCCACCTACACCGGCTGGAACCCGCGCGCGACCGGCTTCGGGCCCGCGGCGGTGTACCCGCTGAACGGCGCGGCGGTGCCGTTCGCCGCGACGCGCGCCGAGCGCGAGGCCGCCGGCGATCCGCGCCTGTCGATCGCCGAACGCTATGCGGACAACGCCGCCTACGTCGCCGCGGTGCGTGCGGCCAGCGCCGAACTGGTCGTCGAGCGGCTGCTGCTGCCGCAGGACGCCGAGCGCGCAATCGACCTCGCGACTCAGGACCGGCTCTCGCAGCTGCACTGAAGGCCGCTTGCACACGGGCGAGAATGATCGACCTCAGTGGCGAGAAGAACCCCGTGGTCGTCTCCAAGCTCGCGCTCGAGGTGAACGATCCGGCGAACTGCAACGCGGTGCTTCCCGATCTGGCGGGCCAGAACAACGACTGACGCTCAGGCGCGCCGCGCCGCGCCCGGCGCGGCGTGCATGCCGCCGAGGAACAGCCGCTCGATGTCGGGATCGGCGAGCAGTTCATCGGCCGGCTTGTGCAGCACCAGCCGGCCCGATTCGAGCGCGATCGCATCGTCCGCCATCTTCAGTGCGCTCTTGACGTTCTGCTCGACCATCAGCACCGTCGTGCCCTGCTCGGCCAACTGGCGCAGCAGCTTGAACACGTCGGCCACGACCATCGGCGACAGGCCGATCGACGGTTCGTCGATCAGGATCACCTTCGGCCGCAGCAGCAACGCGCGGCCGACCTCCAGCTGCTTTTGCTCGCCGCCCGACAGCGACGACGCCAGACTGTGCAACCGCTCCTTCACGCGTGGGAAACGCTCCAGCACCTCGGGGATGCGCTCGCGCGCCGTTTTCATCCCGAGCGTGATGCCGCCGAGCTCCAGGTTTTCATAAGCCGTCAGCCGCCCGAACAGGTTGCGGCCCTGCGGCACGAACGCGATGCCGTGCTTGACCAGCAGGTCTTTCGCGCTCGCGCCGGTGATGTCCTCACCAAAGAGGCGGATGCGCCCCTGGCGCAGTTTCAGCATTCCGAACAGCGTTTTCAGCACCGTCGATTTGCCGGCGCCGTTCGGGCCGAGCAGCAAGGTGATCTTGCCGCGCCGCGCCTTGAGGCTCAGGTGGTTCAGGATCGTCAGCTCGCCGTAGCCGGCGACGACGTCGTCGAACTCGATCGCAGTGTCGTCGGTGCTGCCCATGATCAACTGCCCAGGTAGGCGTCCAGCACCTGCTTGTTGGCGCGGATCTCCGCCGGCGTGCCGATCGCCATCACGGTGCCCTCGACCATCACGAGGATGCGGTCGCACAGGTCCATCACGAAGTCCATGTTGTGCTCGATCACGATGAAGCTGCTGCGGGTCTTGCGGCCCGCCGCGCCTTCACGATTCAGTTCCTTCAGCAAGGTGCCGATGCCGCCGACCAGGCTCGGGTTCACGCCGGCGCAGGGCTCGTCGAGCAGCACCAGGTCCGGCTCGCTCATGAAGGCCATCGCGATGTCCACCAGCTTCTGCTGGCCGTAGCTCAGCTCGCCGGCCTTCTTGTCGGCGACGTGGCGGATGCGGAACTGGTCGATCAGCGCATCGGCCTTCGCGCCCAGGCCCGAATCACCCGGCGCGAACATCCGGCTCCACATCGAGCCCCGGTGCTCCTGCGCCGCGACGAGCAGGTTGTCGCGCACGCTCATCTTGCCGAACACCTGCAGCGTCTGGAAGGTGCGGCCGACGCCCCGCTGGTTCAGCTTCAACGGCGACAGGCCGGTGATGTCGCGCCCGTTCAGCGCGATCGTCCCGGCGTCCGGCGTGATCTGCCCGAGCACGCTGTTGAACATCGTCGTCT
>DASYCA010000051.1:0-10912 GCA_036500445.1 Burkholderiaceae bacterium
AGCTGCCGTGTCTAGCGTACGGGTCGTCATGGCAGGTCTCTCAGCACGTTTCCAGCACGCGCCGCAGGTGGGCGGTGAGCTGGACGAATTCGGGCGTCTCGCGCACGGCCAGCGTGCGGTCGTCGGGCAGGTCGACGGGAACGATCTCGCGCACGCGCCCCGGGTTGGCGGCCAGCATCAGCACGCGCTGCCCCAGGAACGCGGCCTCGTGGATGCTGTGGGTGACGAACAGGATCGTCAGGCCGGTTTCCTTCCAGACCCGGCGCAGCTCTTCGTTCAGCCGATCGCGGGTGATCTCGTCGAGCGCGCCGAACGGCTCGTCCATCAACAGGATCTTCGGGTCGCTCACCAGCGAACGCGCGATCGACACCCGCTGGCGTTGACCTCCCGAGAGCTCATGCGGGTAGGCGTTGGCGCGGTCCTTCAGGCCCACCATGTCGAGCAGCTCCAGCGGGCCGCGCCGGCCCTTGCGCGCGGCACCGCCGCCGACCTGCAGCGGCAGCTCGACGTTCTGCAGCGCGGTGCGCCAGGGCAGCAGCGCGGCGTCCTGGAACACGAAGCCGATGTCGCGGTTCATGCGCGCGGCCTGCGGCGTGGTGGCGAGCACGTCGACCCGGCCGCTGCTGGGCGAGATCAGGTCCGCCACCACACGCAGAAAGGTGCTCTTGCCGCAGCCCGAGGGCCCGAGCAGCGTCAGCAGCTCGCCCTTCGCGATGTCGATGTCCAGCCCCTGGATGGCGGTGACGTTGCGGCGCTCGGTGAAGAACCGGACGCCGATGCCGCGGGAACGGATCGCCGGCTCGACGGAGGCGGTGGCGTCCATGGGCTCAGGCCTTGGTGCGCGCCGCGACGGTCGCCTTCAGGACGTCCAGCGTCATCACGTCGTCGAGCTTGGGCGTCTTCGCGGTGAACTGGCCGAGTTGCGAGTACATCGAGATCTGCTCCTGCCAGATGGCCGGGTCCATCGCGCCCCAGCCCTGGGTCTTGGTCAGCTCGCCGTAGCTGTAGCGCAGCATCACGTCGAGGGCGACGCGCTCGTCCTCGCGGGTCAGGTTCGGGTATTCCTTCAGCAGCAGGTCGATCGCCTGATCGCGATTGGCCTCGGCGTAGCGCCAGCCGCGCGAGGTCCCGCGCAGGAAGCCCGCGAGGACTTGCGGCTGTGTCTGCAGCGTCTTGTCGGTCGCGTAGTACGGCAGCGCGTACAGCCGGACACCGGCGTCCCACAGGCTCAGGTCGACGCGCTCCTTGCCGAGGACCTTGAGCGCCGTCGTGTTGGTGAGCCAGCCGGTCACGACGTCGACCTGCCCGCTCAGCAGCGGCGACATGTCGGCGCCGATCGGGATGATGTTCACGTCCTTCTCGGCGATCTTGTTCTGCGCCAGCAGCGCGCGCAGCAGCACCATGCCGGTCGACTGGATGCCGACCTTCTTGCCGATCATGTCGGCCGGCTTGCGCACGGCCTTCTTCTCGAGCGAGAAGAAGCAGTACGGGTGGCGCTGGGCGCCGACCGCGAAGCACTTCACCGGCAGGCCCTGGGAGGCCGCCAGCATGATGGAGGGGCTCGAGGAGACCTGGCCGGCCTCGTTGCGACCGGAGGCGACGACCGCGACACCGTCGATGTTCGGACCGCCCGGCTGGATGACCAGGTTCACGCCTTCCTGTTCGTAGTAGCCCAGGCGCTTGGCCACGACCTCGCCGATCTGGTTGCCGCCGACGATCCAGCCGAGCTGCAGGTTCACCGTCGGCTTGTCGGCCGCGACCGCATCGATCGAGATCAGGCCTCCCGTGGCCGCCAGGCTGCCGGCCGCCAAGGCGCCCTTCAGTGCCAGCCTGCGTTCCGAGTCAAAGGGGTGCGACATGACAAGTTCCCGTTCCTGAGTGATGAAGGCGGCGCGGCTGGAGCGGTTCGGCCCTTGAGGGCGGAAGGCCAGCGGTGAAAGAATTCTGTGGACCGGAGGGCGTGCCGGCAAGCATGACTTTTAGCCGGGTGCGTTGCCGAAAAGAGGGCACTCGCTCCGGATTTCTTAAGTTTCCAGCTCACGCGGCCGCCAACGCGGGGCAGGCCGCACCCGCCGGCCGGCCGGCGGTGGCCGGGATCGAACGACGCGCCGACGCTAGATGCTGCGCCGCGCGTCGGCGGGCAGCACCACCTGGCAGCCTTCGAGCGCGCGCGCCACGGCGCCGCGCGACACGGGCTTCTGGATGTGCATGTTGACGCCGGCGAGGCGCGCGCGCACCTGGTCGGAGGGCCGCAGCGGGCCCGACACCAGCAGCACCGGCGGCGTCGCGTGGCCGACCAGTTTCGGCAGGTCCTGGATCGTCTGCAGCAAGGTGACGCCATCGCCCTGGTCGGCACCGTTCACCGGCACGTCGACGAACGCGGCGACGAGCGCGTGGCGCGACAGCACATCGGCGGCCTGCGCGATGTGGTGCGCGACGTGGACGCGAAAGCCGAACAGGTCCAGCAGCTCGCGCAGCTCTTCGGCCGCGCCGGTGTCGGCGTCGAGCACCATCACGTCGCGCAGGTTCTCCAGCTCGCCCGGGTCGGTCTGGTTGTGCGTGATGCGCGCGTGCCGCGCCGCGGCGCGGGCCGCGGCCTTCTTTTCGCGCTGGACGAACTCGGAAGGGGGCTCGGCGGGCGCCGGTCTGGCCTCGGGCGTTCGCGCGGCCCGGCCGAGCACCGGCAGCTCGGGCATCGGCGGGATCGTCGGCAAGCCCGACGCACCCGAGCCCGCGCCGCTCGGCGGCCCGTCGGCGATCACCGGGATGTCGGACAGGCTGAAGACTTCGTGAGCGCCGGGGAGCCGGGGCAGCTCGAGCGGTTCGAACGGAACCGGCTCCGGATCGCGCTCCGGCTCCGGCTCCAGCTCCAGCTCCGGCGGCATCGTGATCGCCCAGGAGACCGGCGGCGCGATCGGCCGCGCGGCGGGCCGAACGACCGGCGCCACGGCCGCGTCTTCATCCGGCATCCTCGGCAGCTCCTCCGGCCGGGTCGGAAGCTGGCCCATGTGGGCCAGCATCTGCGGCTCGAACACGATGATCTCGTCCGGATCGTCGAGGCTCGAAGGCGACTCCGTGCCCCACGATTCGGCACCGTGGCGGGCCATCAGCCGGGCCAGCGAGCGCCGCACGCGCGCCAGGTCGAGCGGGCGCGGCATCACGATCGGCGCCTCGGCCGGCGGCGTCGCGCCGACGAACAGCGCGCGCGCGGTGCGCCCTTCGAGCGCCGCGGCCCGCACGGCCGCGGGCGAGTCGGCATCGACGATGGCGAAATCCGCGTCGGCCTGCGCCTCGACGATCTCGAAGCCCGGCTCGCCGTCGGCCGGGTACTCGAGCGAAAACCGCATCGCCCGGCACTCGGCCTCGCTGAATCCGTACAGTGTGATCCGGTAGCGCATGGGGCGGACTGTCCTCCTGTTTTCGTCCAGACGCGAGCCGGTCAGAGGATACTCACTTCTGCCGGCCAATCCGGGGGCAGGCGCCAAGAAAACCATGGAGGAGCTTCACATGTTCGGATTGACCTCTCTCGGTGTCGTGCACACCGCGATCAGCCTGGTGGCCGTCATCGCCGGCCTGGTCGCGTTGCTGCGCGACGGCCGCATCGTGCCGCGCAGCACGCTGGGCCAGCTCTACCTCTGGACCACGGTGCTGACCTGCCTGACCGGCTTCGGCATCTTCCAGCATGGCGGCTTCGGCAAGCCGCACGCGCTGGGCGTCATCACGCTGGCGGTGCTCGCGCTCGCGACCGTCGCCGGCCGCACGTCGGTGTTCGGGGCCGCGTCGCGCTATGTCGAGACGGTGAGCTACTCGGCGACCTTCCTGTTCCACCTGATCCCGGCGATCACCGAAACCTCGACGCGCCTGCCGCTCGGCGCGCCGCTGCTGCCGAACGCCGATGCGCCGCAGCTCGCGGTCGCGACGGCCGGGCTGGTCGTGCTGTTCCTGATGGGCGCGACCTGGCAGGTGCTGCGCCTGCGCGGAAAGATGGCGCCCCTCGGCTGACGGGTACGTCAGCCGATCCCCCGCGGGGATGCGGGCCCGCTTGGGAGCGGCCCGGCTCTGCGCCCGCGGTCAGTCGCCGACGGAGGTCGGCGCGCGCGCGAGCAGTGCGTCCAGCGCGTCGTAGACCTCCTGCATCGCCTGCACGCCCAGCGTCTTCTCGAGCGCCGCGTAGCGGGCCTCGATCTGCGGCACCAGCAGGTGCGCGGTCTGGCGGCTCGCGGGCGTCAGCGAGACGCGCACGCGGCGCTGGTCGTGCGGCATGCGCTCGCGCACGACCAGCCCGGTTTCCTCCATGCGCAGCAGCACGCCGGCGATGCTCGGGCTCGAGATCGAGCAGGCCTCGCAGAGCTGGCGCGGCTCCTGGGGCCCCTGCTCGAGCAGCTCGCGCAGGATGCGCCATTGCTGCTCGGTCAGGCCGTGGGCGCTCAGCAGCGGGCGGAACTGCGCCATCAGCGTGTCGCGTGCGCGCAGCAGCAGATGAGGCAGGTTGCGGTGGCGCAGGTGGGTGGGCATGAAGGAGCGAAGGCGCGCGGGCGCGATTCGCTCACATCATAGTGGTTGCCGCGTCGGCGCGGCGCCGCGCGGGCCCTCAGGCGTGGGCTGCGGTGGCCTGCGGCTGGTGGTGCTGCGGGTCGAGATCGAGATAGAGGTCGAGCGAATCGAGCGCGATCACGTCGCTCAGCGTCGGCGCGGCCACGGCGCGGCGGCGGTAGGCGGCGAGCTCGTCGTCGACCCGGTCGAGCTCGCACATCAGGCGCGCGAGCTTGGCCTCGTTGGGCTGGCCGTCGCTGCCGAACGAATCGATTTCAGCGCACAAGCGGGCGTAGCGGCCTTTCAGCTCGTTCAGGGTCATGGACTGCTCTCTTCGTTCGGTGGACCGCGTGCAACGCCTCTGTGGCGTGTGGCACAGTGTCGCAGCCCGTCGGGATCGACACCATCACCGAGGTGAGGGGTTGCCCCCCGGAATCGCGCCCACCAGGAGACACCCCATGCCCAGCACCCGTTCCGCCCGTTACCAGGGCCTGTTCCCGGTCGTCCCGACGACCTTCACCGAGGCCGGCGAGCTCGACCTGGCGAGCCAGCGGCGCTGTCTGGACTTCATGATCGAGGCCGGCTCGAACGGGCTGTGCATTCTCGCGAACTTCTCCGAGCAGTTCCTGCTGTCGGACGACGAGCGCGAGCTGTTGACGAAGACGGCGCTCGAGCACGTCGCCGGCCGCGTGCCGGTGATCGTCACGACGACGCACTTCAGCTCCAAGGTCTGCGCCGAGCGCAGCCGCCGCGCGCAGGACCTGGGCGCGGCGATGGTGATGGTGATGCCGCCCTACCACGGCGCGAGCTTCCGCGTGCCGGAGGACAAGACCTTCGAATACTACGCGCGCATCTCGGACGCGATCGGCATCCCCGTCATGATCCAGGACGCGCCGGCCAGCGGCACGCTGCTGTCGGCGCCGTTCCTGGCCCGCATGGCGCGCGAGATCGAGCAGGTCGCGTACTTCAAGATCGAGACGGCCGGCGCGGCCTCCAAGCTGCGCGAGCTGATCCGCCTCGGCGGCGACGCGATCGAAGGCCCGTGGGACGGCGAAGAGGCGATCACGCTGCTGCCCGACCTGGATGCCGGCGCGACCGGCTCGATGACCGGCGGCGGCTTCCCCGACGGGCTGCGCCCGATCCTGGACGCCTACCGCGCCGGCCGGCGCGAGGAGGCGATCGAGGGCTACACGCGCTGGCTGCCGCTGATCAACATCGAGAACCGGCAGTGCGGTTTCCTCGCCGCGAAGGCCTTGATGAAGGAGGGCGGGATCATCCAGTGCGAGGCGCCGCGCCACCCCTGGCCGGGCATGCACCCGGAAACGCGCAAGATGCTGATCGAGGCGGCCAAACGGCTCGACGTGCTCGCGCTGCGCTGGGGCCGCTGAAGCCTCGTCGATCGATTTTCATGCGCATCGACTCGCATCAGCACTTCTGGCGCATCGGCGAGCGCGCGGGCGGCTGGCCGCCGCCGGCGCTGGCCGCGATCCACCGCGATTTCGTGCCGGCCGATCTCGGCCCCACGCTCAAGCGCTGCGGCATCGACGGCACGGTGTTGGTGCAATCGATGGCCTCGTTGGCCGAGACCGAGGCCCTGCTCGAGCTCGCCGCGGCGACGCCGTTCGTGCTCGGCGTCGTCGGCTGGGTCGACATGACGAGTGCGGACGCCGCGCAGCAGATCGCCCGGCTGGCCCGCAACCCGTGGCTCAAGGGCTTGCGGCCGATGTGGCAGGACCAGCCCGGCGACGCCTGGGCGAACGACCCGGCCCACGACCGCGCCGCGCAGGCGATGCAGGCGCACGCCCTCGCGTTCGATGCGCTGGTGCTGCCGCCGCAACTGCCCGGCCTGCTTGCGTTCGCGCAGCGCCACCCGCAGCTGCCGATCGTGATCGACCACGCGGCCAAGCCGGGGATCGCACGCGGCGCGATGGAACCGTGGCGCGAGGACATCGCCCGGCTCGCCGCACTGCCGAACCTGCATTGCAAGCTCTCGGGCCTGTTGACCGAGGCCGGCCCGAACGCCGACGCGGCCGTGCTCGCGCCGTACGTCGAGCACCTCTTCGCGAGCTTCGGCGCGGGCCGCCTGATGTGGGGCAGCGACTGGCCGGTGCTCGAACTCGCGGCCGACTACGACGCGTGGCTGGCGATCTCGAGCCGGCTGTGCCGGCAGCGCGCCGATGCGGCGGGGGTCGAGGCGATCTTCGGGGTTAACGCGCAGCGCTTTTATCGCCTCGGTTGATTCTCGACTCCGCGTCCGGCCCGATGGTGCGGGCCTTGCGCGTTGAGTAGAGTCCGGGCTCGATTTCCGAGAAGAAAGAGCCCACCGTGACCACCGAGACGCAGTTCAAGCCCCAACCCCGTCGTTCGTTGCCGATCTTGCCGGCCGTTCCGCTCGCGCTGTGCGGCGCGCTGTTGCTGGGGGCTGCGGCGCCCGCGCAGGCCGGCTGGTTCGACAACCTGTTCGGGCCCAGCGCCACGCCGAGCGCGAGCGCGCCCGCGGTCACGGCCGCCGACGCGAAGCAGCGCCTGTGGCGCCTGGGCGACTTCTCGAAGATCGAGATCGTGCCGCGCGAGGCCGGCGCGCCGGAGAACCAGCAGCCGGTGACCGTCTCGGGCGAGCTGCTGTTCCAGCAGCTTTCGCTGGTGCAGGAGACGACGCAGGGCGCCTCGCGCCGAGCCCTGTTCGACGGTGGCGAGCTCGCCATCCTGGTCGGGCCGCTGGCGCAGGCGCTGGAGCGCGCCGGCCCCGGCGACGACGTCCTGCTGCTCAGCAGCGCGCGCCGCACCGGCCTGCTGCTGGCGCCGACGGCCCTGACGGCGCGCGTGTTCGTGCGCGACGGCCGGCTGCAGCTGATCGTCCACGACGCCCATTTCGAGTTCTACGACGCCTGGCGCGGCACCAACATCCCGCCGACCTTCACCTTCGGCACGCGCGCCGCGGCGAGCAAGGTGAGCCTGCAAAGCTCGCAGGCGACCGCGACGCGCGCCGACTGGCTCTCGATCCCGCTGACGCCGCCGGTCGCGGCGGCGCCCGCGGCCGCGCCGATGCCGGCCGCCGTACCGGCTGCGCCCGCCGCGGTGGTCGCACCGGCGCCGATGCCGGCACCGGCCGCCGCGCCGCCGGCGCGCGCCCCGCTGGACAAGGCCGGCGCCGACGACATCGAGCGCCGCCTGGAAACCCTGAAGCGCCTGCGCGACAAGAACCTGATCACCGAGGACGAGTACCAGCAAAAGCGCAAGGAGATCCTGCAACTGCTGTAAACCCTGAACGTCGCCTAAACACGTCGTCCCGGAGGAAACACCACTCGGTGGAAACCTCTCGGGGGAAACACTTGCGCCGGAAATATGAACGTAGCCTTAACATCATGTCCGGCACGTTCCTGGTGACGCTGCACCTCACACAACCAGATCGGAGACATCGATGAAATTCACCGCTTCCCTGGGCGCGGCCCTGATCGCCGCCGCCTTCATGACCGCGGGCCCGGCCTCGGCGCAGGACAAGGGCACGATCGGCGTGTCGATGCCGACCAAGTCCTCGGCGCGCTGGATCGCCGACGGCGACAACATGGTCAAGTCGCTCGCGGCCAAGGGTTACAAGGCCGACCTGCAGTACGCGGACGACGACATCCCGAACCAGCTCGCGCAGGTCGAGAACATGATCACCAAGAAGGTCAAGGTGCTCGTGATCGCCGCGATCGACGGCACCACGCTGTCCAACGCGCTGCAGAAGGCGGCCGACGCCGGCGTCAAGGTCATCGCGTACGACCGCCTGATCAAGGGTTCGAAGAACGTCGACTACTACGCCACCTTCGACAACTTCCAGGTCGGCGTGATCCAGGCCGGCTCGATCGTCGACAAGCTCGGCCTGAAGGGCGGCAAGGGCCCGTTCAACATCGAGCTGTTCGGCGGCTCGCCGGACGACAACAACGCGTTCTTCTTCTACGACGGCGCGATGTCGGTCTTGAAGCCCTACATCGACAGCGGCAAGCTGGTCGTGCGCAGCAAGCAGCTGGGCATGGACAAGGTCGGCACGCTGCGCTGGGACGGCGCCGTCGCGCAGGCCCGCATGGACAACCTGCTGAGCGCGTTCTACGGCAACGCCCGCGTCGACGCGGTCCTGTCGCCGTACGACGGCCTGTCGATCGGCATCCTGTCGTCGGTCAAGGGCGTCGGCTACTGCACGCCGAAGCAGCCGTGCCCGATCGTCTCGGGCCAGGACGCGGAAATCGCGTCGGTCAAGTCGATGCTGCGCAACGAGCAGGCCTCTACCGTCTTCAAGGACACGCGCGAACTCGCCAAGGTCACCGTCAACATGATCGACGCGATGGCCAGCGGCAAGACGCCCGAGATCAACGACACCAAGACCTACAACAACGGCGTCAAGATCGTCCCGTCCTACCTGCTGAAGCCGGTCAGCGTCGACCTGTCGAACTGGCACGCGATCCTGATCGACAGCGGCTACTACAAAGAGGCGCAGATCAAGTAAGCGATCTGGCACGGACGTCGAGCGCGAACATGACCATTCTGGAGATGCGGGGCATCACGAAGAAGTTTCATGGCGTGACCGCGCTCGACAACGTGAATCTCGCGGTGAAGGCCGGCGAGATTCACGCCGTGGTCGGCGAGAACGGCGCCGGCAAATCGACCTTGATGAAGGTCTTGAGCGGCGTCTACGCGCACGGCGAGTACGACGGCGCGATCCATTTCGAAGGCAGCGAGCGCCAGTTCCGCGGCATCGCCGACAGCGAGCACGCCGGCATCATCATCATCCACCAGGAGCTGGCCCTCGTGCCGCTGCTGTCGATCGCCGAGAACATCTTTCTCGGCAACGAGCCGGCCAAAGGCGGCGTGATCGACTGGTTCGCCGCGCACGCGAAGACGCAGGCGCTGCTGCGCAAGGTCGGGCTGAACGAACGCCCGGGCACCTTGATCACCGACATCGGCGTCGGCAAGCAGCAGCTGGTGGAGATCGCGAAGGCGCTGTCCAAAGAGGTCAAGCTCCTGATCCTCGACGAGCCGACCGCGAGCCTGAACGAGACCGACAGCGACGCGCTGCTCGCGTTGCTGATGGACCTGAAGGCACAGGGCATCGCCTGCATCCTGATCTCGCACAAGCTCAACGAGATCTCGAAGGTCGCCGACACGATCACCGTGATCCGCGACGGCGCGACGGTGCGCAGCTTCGATTGCCGGAGTGAAAAAGTCAGCGAGGACCAGGTGATCCAGGCGATGGTCGGGCGCCAGATGGAGGACCGCTACCCGAAGCGCACGCCGCAGATCGGCGAGACCGTGTTCGAGATCAAGGACTGGCGCGTTTTTCATCCCGAGCACGCCGACCGGCTGATGATCAAGGGCGTGAACCTGCATGCGAAACGCGGCGAGATCGTCGGCATCGCCGGGCTGATGGGTGCCGGCCGCACCGAGCTCGCGATGAGCGTGTTCGGCCGCTCGTACGGGCGCAAGATCAGCGGCCAGGTGCTGATGCAAGGCCGCGAGATCGACGTCAGCACGATCGAGAAGGCCGTGAAGAACGGCATCGCCTACGTGACCGAGGACCGCAAGGGCTACGGCCTGGTGCTGAACGACGACATCCAGCGCAACATCACGCTCGCGAACCTGGGCGGCGTCTCGAGCGGGACGGTGATCGACGGCGGCCGCGAGTACGCCGTCGCGATCGACTACCGCAAGAAGCTGCGCATCCGCTGCTCGAGCGTGTACCAGCAGGTCGTCAATCTGTCGGGCGGCAACCAGCAGAAGGTGGTGCTGGCGAAATGGCTGTTCGCCAATCCCGAGGTGCTGATCCTGGATGAGCCGACGCGCGGCATCGACGTCGGCGCAAAATTCGAGATCTACAGCCTGATGGCCGAATTGGCGGCGGCGGGCAAGTGTGTCGTGATGATCTCGTCGGAGATGCCCGAGCTCCTCGGCATGTGCGACCGGATCTATGTGATGAACGAAGGGCGCTTCGTCGGCGAGTTCGCCGGCGCGGAGGCGTCGCAGGAGAAGATCATGCGTTCGATCGTGACCGCGGGGGCCGCGTGATGGCCCAATCCGATGCCAGCGCCGCCACCGAAGTGACGCCTGCCGTGAAGCCGGCGCTGCCGCCGGTGGCGCCCGAAGCGGCGCCGGTGACGTCGTCCGCCAACTTCCTGAAGAACAACCTGCGCGAGTACGGGATGCTGATCTCCCTCGTCGCGATCATGGGCTTCTTCCAGTACATGACCGGCGGCACGCTGCTGGAGCCGCTGAACCTGACCAACCTGGTGCTGCAGAACAGCTACATCGTCATCATGGCGCTGGGCATGCTGCTGGTGATCGTCTGCGGGCACATCGATCTGTCGGTCGGCTCGGTCGTCGGTTTCGTCGGTGCGCTCGCGGC
>DASYCA010000052.1:0-6018 GCA_036500445.1 Burkholderiaceae bacterium
GTGAGCGAGCTTGTGAGCATGCCCGCGGACGCGGCACACCCTGTTGACCAACCCTCGCGCCTGAACATCTCGAAGTGGGCGCTGGAGCACGCAGCGCTGACGCGTTACCTGCTGATCGTGCTGATGCTGCTCGGCGCCGCCGCGTACTTCCAGCTCGGGCAGGACGAAGACCCGCCGTTCACGTTCCGCGCGATGGCGCTGCGCGTGTTCTGGCCGGGAGCCACTGCGCAGCAGGTTGCCGAGCAAGTGACCGACAAGCTCGAGAAGACGCTGCAGGAGGTGCCGTACGCCGACAAGATCCGCAGCTACTCCAAGCCGGGCGAGGCGCTGATCATCTTTCAGGTGAAGGACTCGTCGCCGCCGAAGGAGATGCAGCAGGTCTGGTACACGGTGCGCAAGAAGATCGGCGACATGCGCGCCACCTTGCCGAGCGGCGTTCTCGGGCCGTACTTCAACGACGAATTCGGCGACGTGTACGGCTCGATCTACGCGCTCTCGGCCGATGGCTTCAGCTACCAGGAGCTGAAGGACGAGGCCGACCGCGTGCGCCAGCGTCTGCTGAAGGTGCAGCACGTCAACAAGGTCGCGATCTTCGGCGCGCAGGACGAAAAGCTCTTCATCGAGATCTCGCAGAAGCGCCTCGCGCAGATGGGGCTGGATTTCAACCAGGTGCTGGCCCAGCTCGGCCAGCAGAACGCGGTCGAATCGGCCGGCGCGATCACCGCGCCGACCGACTACGTGCAGGTGCGCGTCGGCGGGCAGTTCAATTCGGTCGACGAACTGCGCGCGCTGCCGATCCGCGTCGGCGGCGCGAGTTTCAAGCTCGGCGACATCGCCGACATCAAGCGCGCGTACGTCGACCCGCCGCAGGTCAAGGTCCACTACCAAGGCCGCGAGGTGCTGGCGCTCGGCATCTCGATGACCAAGGGCGGCGACATCATCCGGATGGGCAAGGCGCTGAATGCGACGGTCGAGCAGATCCGCGCCGAGCTGCCGGCCGGGATCGAGCTGCACCAGTTCCAGAACCAGGCTCAGGTCGTCTCGGAGTCCGTCAACGAGTTCGTCGGCACGCTGATCGAGGCGATCGTGATCGTGCTCGGCGTCAGCTTCGTCAGCCTCGGGCTGCACTTCAAGCCCGGGTCGTGGAAGTTCACGCTCGACTGGCGGCCGGGGCTGGTCGTCGGCATCACGATCCCGCTGGTGCTCGCGATCACCTTCGTGACGATGTATTACTGGGGCGTGGGGCTGCACAAGATCTCGCTCGGCTCGCTGATCATCGCGCTCGGGCTGCTCGTCGACGACGCGATCATTTCGGTCGAGATGATGGTGCGCAAGCTCGAAGAGGGTTATGACAAGGCGCGCGCCGCGACCTTCGCGTACGAGGCGACCGCGATGCCGATGCTGACCGGCACCTTGATCACCGCGGTCGGCTTCCTGCCGATCGGCCTGGCGCAATCGACGGTCGGCGAATACACCTTCGCGATCTTCGCGGTGACGGCCGCCGCGCTGCTGATCTCGTGGCTCGTTTCGGTCTACTTCGTGCCGTACCTGGGCGTGCTGCTGCTGAAGACGAAACCTCATGCCTCGGTCGAAGGACACGCGGGCGAGCAGCCGCACGAGCTGTTCGACACGCCGTTCTACACCCGCTTTCGCGCGACCGTGAACTGGTGCGTGCAGCACCGCTGGATCACGATCGGCCTGACGATCGGCACGCTGGTGCTCGGCCTGGCCGGCATGGGCAAGGTGCAGAACCAGTTCTTCCCCGACTCGAGCCGGCCCGAAATCCTGATCGACCTGTGGTTCCCCGAGGGCACCTCGTACGCGGCGAACGAGGCCGTCACGAAGCGGCTCGAGCAGCGCGTGATGGTGCTCGACGGCGTCGACAGCGTGACGACCTGGATCGGCAGCGGCGTCGAGCGCTTCGTGCTGGTGCTGGACCAGATCTTCCCGCAGAGCAACGTCAGCCAGGTGGTCGTGCTGCCGAAGAACCCGGCGGCGCGCGACCGCGTGCTGAAGCTGCTGCCCGAACTGCTCGCGACCGAGTTCCCCGAGGTCCGTGCGCGCGCCAAGCTGCTGCCGAACGGGCCGCCGGTGCCGTACCCGGTGCAATTCCGCGTCGTCGGCGAAGACCCGGCCAAGGTGCGCGCCTATGCCGACGAGGTCAAGGCGATCATGCGCCAGAACCCGAACATGCGCGGCGTCAACGACAACTGGAACGAGTCGGTCAAGGTGCTGCGCCTGGACGTCGACCAGGACAAGGCGCGCGCGCTCGGCGTCTCCAGCCAGTCGATCGCGCAGGCCTCGCGCACGATCAACTCCGGGACCACGGTCGGCCAGTACCGCGACGGCGACAAGCTCGTCGACATCGTGCTGCGCCAGCCGCTCGCCGAGCGCAGCGCCGTCACCGATCTCGCGAACGCCTACGTGCCGACCAGCACCGGCCGCAGCATCCCGCTTGGCCAGATCGCGAAGGGAAATTTCGTCTGGGAGCCGGGCGTGTTGTGGCGCGAGGGGCGCGACTACGCGGCGACGGTCCAGGGCGACATCATCGATGGGCTGCAGGGCGCCACCGTGACGGCGCAATTGGACCCGCTGTTCGCGCCGATCCGCGCGAAGATGCTGCCGGGCTACCGGATCGAGGTCGCCGGCGCGGTCGAGGAGAGCAGCAAGGGGCAAGGCTCGATCGCGGCCGGCGCGCCGCTGATGCTGTTCATCATGTTCACGCTGTTGATGCTGCAGCTGCACAGCTTCAGCCGTTCGGTGCTGGTGTTCCTGACCGCGCCGCTCGGGATCGCCGGGATCGCCGCCGCGCTGTTGCTGCTGGACCGCCCGTTCGGCTTCGTCGCGTTGCTCGGCGTCATCGCGCTGATGGGCATGATCATGCGCAACTCGGTGATCCTGATCGACCAGATCGAGCAGGACCGCGCGAAGGGCGTGCCGGCCTGGGACGCGATCGTCGAGGCCGCGGTGCGGCGGCTGCGGCCGATCATCCTGACCGCGGCCGCCGCGGTGCTGGCGATGATCCCGCTGTCGCGCAGCGTCTTCTGGGGCCCGATGGCCGTCGCCATCATGGGCGGGCTGGTCGTCGCGACGGTGCTGACCCTGCTGTCGCTGCCGGCCATGTACGCGGCCTGGTTCCGGGTCAGGAAACCCCCTGCCGGAGCGCTCCGGTGAACGGTTAAACTCCCGGGTTCACCTGTTGGCACCCGCGCGGGTGGCGAAATTGGTAGACGCACCAGGTTTAGGTCCTGACGCCAGCAATGGTGTGCGGGTTCGAGTCCCGCCCCGCGCACCAGCCCTGCAAACTTAAGAGCACACATCATGTCCGTTCAAGTTGAAACCCTCGACAAGCTCGAGCGCCGCATCACGCTGACGCTGGCCGCTTCCACGATCACCTCCGAAGTCGAGTCGCGCCTGAAGAAGCTCTCGCGCACCGTCAAGGCCGACGGCTTCCGCCCGGGCAAGGTGCCGATGAGCGTGGTCGCGCAGCGCTACGGCTACTCGGTGCACTACGAGGTGATGAACGACAAGGTCGGCCAGGTCTTCAGCGACGCCGTCAACGAGGCCAAGCTGCGCGTGGCCGGCGCCCCCAAGATCGCCGAGAAGGAAGGCGCGCCCGAAGGCGAGATGACGTTCGACGCGACCTTCGAGGTCTATCCGGAGGTGAAACTCGGCGACCTGGGCACGGCCGAGGTCGAGCGCGTCTCGACCGAGGTCTCGGAAGCCGCGATCGACAAGACCGTCGACATCCTGCGCAAGCAGCGCCGCACCTTCGCACAGCGCCCGGCCGCCGAAGGCGCCCTCGAAGGCGACCGCGTGACGATCGACTTCGAAGGCAAGATCGACGGCGTGCCGTTCGACGGCGGCAAGGCCGAGGCCTTCCAGTTCCTGATCGGCGAAGGCCAGATGCTCGAGCAGTTCGACCTCGCGGTGCGCGGCATGAAGGCCGGCGAATCCAAGACCTTCCCGCTGCAATTCCCCGCCGACTACCAGGGCAAGGACGTCGCCGGCAAGGAAGCCGACTTCCTCGTCACCGTGAAGAAGATCGAGGCCCAGCACCTGCCCGAGGTCAACGAGGCGTTCGCGAAATCGCTCGGCATCGCCGACGCGACGGTCGAGGGCCTGCGCGCCGACGTCAAGAAGAACCTCGAGCGCGAGGTGAAGTTCCGCGTGCTGGCGCGCAACAAGGCCAACGTGATGGACGCGCTCGTGAAGACCGCCGAGCTCGACGTGCCGAAGGCGCTGGTCGCGAGCGAGACCGAGCGCATGGTCGAGGCCGCCCGCGCCGACCTGAAGAAGCGCGGCGTCAAGGACGCCGAGAACGCGCCGATCCCGGCCGAGCTGTTCACCGCGCAGGCCGAGAAGCGCGTGCGCCTGGGCCTGGTCGTCGGCGAACTGGTGCGCAGCAACAACCTGCAGGCCCAGCCGGCCCAGCTGCAGGCCCACATCGAGGATCTGGCGCAGAGCTACGAGAAGCCGGCCGAGGTCGTGCGCTGGTACCTGGGCGACCGCCAGCGCCTGGCCGAGGTCGAGGCCGTCGTGGTCGAGAACAATGTGGCCGAGTTTGTCCTCGGCAAGGCCAAGGTCAGCGACAAGACGCTGCCGTTCGACGAGCTGATGACCGGTTGATCGGGTGCAATCTCACGCGAAGGCGCCCGCCGTGAGGCCGGCGCCTTTTTCGTGGGCGGGCCCGGGCGTCTTGTGACGACATAATCCGCCCCAACATCGCATGAATCTCCTCCAAAGACTTATCCAAGGAATCCCATGAGCGCGCTTGACACCCAAGGCCTGGGCCTGGTCCCGATGGTCATCGAAACCTCGGGCCGCGGCGAACGGGCGTACGACATCTACAGCCGGCTGCTGCGCGAGCGCATCATCTTCCTGGTCGGCCCGGTCAACGACCAGTCGGCCAGCGTCGTCGTCGCCCAGCTGCTGTTTCTCGAGAGCGAGAACCCCGACAAGGACATCCACTTCTACATCAACTCGCCGGGCGGCTCGGTCAGCGCCGGGCTGTCGATCTTCGACACGATGCAGTTCATCAAGCCCGACGTTTCCACGATGTGCACCGGCATGGCCGCCAGCATGGGCTCGTTCCTGCTGATGGCCGGCGCGAAGGGCAAGCGCTTCTCGCTGCCGAATTCTCGCGTGATGATCCACCAGCCCTCGGGCGGCGCGCAGGGCCAGGCGACGGACATCGAAATCCA
Organism: Burkholderiaceae bacterium; assembly: GCA_036500445.1. GTDB lineage: Bacteria > Pseudomonadota > Gammaproteobacteria > Burkholderiales > Burkholderiaceae_C > LMDS01. Next base: position 5,205 of record DASYCA010000052.1, read on the forward strand.
CGCCAAGGAAATCATCAAGACGCGCGAGCAGCTGAACAAGATCTACGCCGAGCGCACCGGCCAGACGATCGAGAAGATCCGTTCCGACATGGAACGTGACTTTTTCATGGACCCGGAAGAGGCCAAAGCCTACGGGCTGATCGACCAGGTCCTGACCCACCGCAACGCCCCGCCGGCCGCGGACTGACCGGAAAGGCCGCCGGCCGGTCCGTCAACAACACCCGAATCGGGGCCTTTTTTGCCGAGAAGGCCCCGAATTCTTTTGCTCTATCATTGGTCAACCCTTTCTCCACGCCCGGAACACCACCCCTATGGCCGACAAAAAAGGCGCCTCCAGCGAGAAGGTCCTGTACTGCTCCTTCTGCGGCAAGAGTCAGCATGAGGTCAAGAAACTCATCGCTGGACCGAGCGTGTTCATTTGCGACGAGTGCATCGAGCTCTGCAACGACATCATTCGCGATGAAGTGCCGGCCGAAGGCGCCGACCCGAAGGCTGCGCGCTCGGACCTGCCGATGCCCAGCGAGATCAAGGCGAGCCTCGACAACTACGTGATCGGCCAGGACGTTGCGAAGCGCACGTTGTCGGTCGCGGTCTACAACCACTACAAGCGGCTCAAGCACATGAGCCGCACGAAGGACGAGATCGAGCTCGCGAAGAGCAACATCCTGCTGATCGGCCCGACCGGCTCCGGCAAGACGCTGCTCGCGCAGACGCTCGCGCGGCTGCTGAACGTGCCGTTCGTGATCGCCGACGCGACGACCCTGACCGAAGCCGGCTACGTCGGCGAGGACGTCGAGAACATCATCCAGAAGCT
>DASYCA010000053.1:0-3947 GCA_036500445.1 Burkholderiaceae bacterium
AGGCCCATGCCGGGCGCGCGCATCTTGACGATGGTCGCGATCAGGTTGATGCCCGACAGCAGGGTGCCGATGCCGGCCACCTGCAAGGACCATATGTAGTAGTCGACGCCGACGTCGGGGCTGTACAGGATGCCCGACAACGGCGGGTAGGCGAGCCAGCCGGTGCGCGCGAACTCGCCGACGAACAGCGAGGTCATCGTAAGCATCGCGCCGAAGGTCGTCATCCAGAACGAGAAATTGTTCAGGAACGGGAAGGCGACGTCGCGCGCGCCGATCTGCAGCGGCACGACGAAGTTCATCAGGCCGGTGACGAGCGGCATCGCGACGAAGAAGATCATGATCACGCCGTGCGCCGTGAAGATCTGGTCGTAGTGGTGCGGCGGCAGGAAGCCGGTGTGGTCGCCGAATGCGATCGCCTGCTGGGCCCGCATCATGATTGCGTCGGAGAAGCCGCGCAGCAGCATCACCAGCCCGAGCACGATGTACATGATGCCGATCTTCTTGTGGTCGATGCTGGTGACCCAGTCGCGCCAGAGCGGGCCCCAGAGCCTGAACCAGGTGATGGCCGCGAGGATCGCGAGGCCGCCGGCGGCGACGGCGACGAAGGTCCAGAGCAGGATCGGCTCCTGGTACGGGATCGCGTCCCAGGTGAGACGGCCGAAGATCAGCGTCTGCAGGTCGTGGGTGCTCATCATTTGTCCATCGCCATCATGTGCGTCGTGCAGGTCGCGCCCGGCGCGACGCAGCGATTCACGATGCGGTCATAGAGATCGGCGTCGAATCCGGCGTAGTGCCTGACCGGGTCGCGCTGGCTCGGCTTCTCGAGTTGCAGATAAGCGTCGCGGTTCAGCATCGTGCCGTTCGCCTTGACCGCCTGCACCCACTTCTGGAAATCGGCCTCGCTCAGCCCGTGGAATTTGAAACGCATGTCGGAGAAGCCGGCGCCGCTGTAGTTGGCCGAGAAGCCCTCGAACTCGCCGGGCTGGTTGATGACCGCGTGCAACTGCGTCTCCATGCTGGGCATCGCGTAGATCTGGCCGGCCAGCGCGGGGATGTAGAACGAGTTCATCACCGAGGACGCGGTGATCTTGAACTGGATCGGCACGTCGACCGGCGCGGCGAGCTCGTTGACGCTGGCGATGCCGAGCTCGGGGTAGATGAAGAGCCACTTCCAGTCGAGCGCGACGACCTCCACGACGAGCGGTGCGGTACCGGGCGTGACCGTGCGGTCGGCGTCGATGCGGCGCAGCGCGCGGTACGGGTCCAGCGTGTGGGTGCTGATCCAGGTCACCGCGCCGAGCGCGATGATGATCAAGAGCGGCGCGGACCAGATCACCAGCTCCAGCGCGGTGGAGTGGTCCCAGTCGGGGGTGTAGGTCGCCTCCTTGTTCGACTGGCGGTAGCGCCATGCGAACAGCAGGGTCAGCGCGATCACCGGCACGATGATCAGCAGCATCAGCACCGTCGAGACGACGATCAGGTGGCCTTGCTGCGCGGCGACGTCGCCGGCGGGCTTCATCACCACCGTGTCGCAGCCCGCCAGCAGCAGCGTGGCCGCGCCGGCCACCAGCGGCAGCGCGAGCCGTGACAGGCGCGGCCCGCGGAAAAGTTGAGGAAGCGACGACATGGGCGCAATTTACGCTTGGATCGGCGTATCGTGTATTGGGCGTTTTGTCCTATGGCAACATTTCGCGTGGGGTGAGACGCTTCGCCTTGTCCGAACGACGGTCGACTTCGCGCTTTGCCATGACTACCTCCAGCCTCGATCATCCGCTTTCCGACACCCCGCCCGCGCGGCCGGCGGGTGATGCCGATCATTCGAAGCTCGCGCCGGGCGAGATCGCGATCGGTGTCGTGATCGGCCGGACCTCCGAATACTTCGACTACTTCGTCTACGGGATTGCGTCGGCGCTGGTGTTCCCGTCCGTCTTCTTCCCGTTCGAGCAGGGGCTCGAAGGAACGCTGCTGTCGTTCGTCGTGTTCTCGTTCGCGTTCCTCTCGCGCCCGATCGGCACCGTGATGTTCATGCGGCTGCAGCGGCGCTGGGGGCGCGAGGCCAAGCTGACGATCGCGCTGCTCCTGCTCGGCACCTCGACCGCGGGCATCGCCTTTCTGCCAGGCTACAACAGCCTGGGGTTCGCGTCCATCGTGGTGCTGTCGATCCTGCGGCTCGGCCAGGGCATCGCGATCGGCGGTTCGTGGGACGGGCTGCCCTCGCTGCTGGCGCTGAACACGCCGCGCAATCGGCGCGGCTGGTATGCCGCGCTCGGCCAGCTCGGCGCACCGATCGGCTTCGCGATCGCCGGCGGCCTGTTCGCGTTCCTGTATTCCAGCCTGGCACAAGACGATTTCTTCGACTGGGGCTGGCGTTACGCGTTCTATGTCGCGTTCGCGATCAACGTCGTCGCGTTGTTCGCGCGGCTGCGCCTGATCGCCGGGCGCGAATACGAGCAGCAGCTCGATGCCAACGAACTCGAGCCGAGCCCGGTCGTCGAACTGGTGCGTTCGCAGTGGCTCACGCTCGTTCTCGGTGCGTTCTCGGCGCTGGCGAGCTACGCGCTGTTCCACCTCGTCACGGTGTTCCCGCTGTCGTGGATCCGGCTGTACACGCAGCAGTCGATCAGCGAGTTCCTGGTCGTGCAGGTCTGCGGTGCGGTGCTCGCGGCGATCGGCATCGTGGTTTCGGGCGTGATCGCCGACCGCATCGGCCGGCGCCGCACGCTGGGCCTGTTCGCGATCGTGATCGCGATCTTCAGCGGCTTCGCGCCGACCTTGCTGGACGGCGGCACGCTCGGGCAGGACATCTTCGTGCTGGTCGGCTTCGCGCTGCTCGGCCTGTCGTACGGGCAGGCGGCCGGCGCGATCAGCTCGAACTTCGAATTGAAATACCGCTACACCGGCGCCGCGCTGCGTTCCGATCTCGCGTGGCTGATCGGCGCGGCGTTCGCGCCGCTGGTGGCGCTCGGGTTGTCGGCGCACTTCGGCCTGGCGTATGTCAGCGTCTACCTGTTGTCGGGGGCGGTCGCGACGCTGGCGGCGTTGAGCGTGAACTGGGTGGTGGACGTGCGGGAATGAGCCTGGGCACGCTCATCGACCTCGACGCCTACCGCCGCCGCATTGCGGATGAGGGCCCGCTGACCCCGACCTTGGCCACGCTCGCGCGGTTCGTCAAGCGCCACGCCGAGACGATCCCGTTCGAGAACATCGACGTGCTGGCCGGCCGCGTGCCGCGCCTCGATCCGGCGTCGTTGCAGGCCAAGCTCGTGCAGCAACGCCGCGGCGGCTACTGCTTCGAGCAGAACGGGTTGTTCCTGGCGGTGCTGCGGCAGATCGGATTCGTCGTGCGCGGTCTCGAAGCGCGGGTGCGCTCCGGCGTGCCGGCCGAGGTCGTCACGGCCCGCACCCACATGGCACTCAGCGTGACGCTGGAGGGCGTCGCGCACCACGCCGATGTCGGCTTCGGCGCACTGGCGCCGACCGCGCCCTTGCGGGCGGCCGAACGCGGCGCGCAGCGCGATGGCGTCGACGCTTACCGCTTCACCGAGGCCGGCGTCGATCGAATGCTGCAGATCCAAACGCCGGACGGCTGGTCGGATTGCTACCGCATCGGTCCGACCGAGCCGGCGCCCATCGACTACGAGGTCGGCAACTGGTTCGTCGCGACTTACCCGAGCGCGATGCTGCGGCACAACCTGCTGATGGGGCGCGCGGTGCCGGGCGGGCGGCTGGCGCTGTTCAACCGCACCTTGACGCTGCGCCGCGGCGTCGCGCAGCCGCTCGAGCAACGCCTGCTCACGACCCGCGCCGAGTTCGCGGCGGTGTTCGCCGAGGACTTCGGCCTCGAGATCGCCGCCGCCGATCTCGAGGCGGTGATGGCCGTGATCGAGCGCCAAGCCGCCCCCGTGCCAGCAGCAGCCCGCTGAGCCGCGCGCCGGCCGGTCACGCCG
>DASYCA010000054.1:0-22702 GCA_036500445.1 Burkholderiaceae bacterium
TGCGACCAAGGTGCTCGCCGAGATCAATCTCGAAAAGATTCTGTCGCTGCTGGCCGCGGAAAAGCCGCAGGTCGCGGTGATCGATTCGATCCAGACCTTGTACAGCGAGCAGCTCTCGTCCGCGCCCGGCTCGGTCGCGCAGGTGCGCGAGTGCGCGGCGCAGCTGACCCGGATCGCCAAGAGCAGCGGCACGACCATCATCCTGGTCGGCCACGTCACGAAGGAAGGGGCGCTGGCCGGCCCGCGCGTGCTCGAGCACATCGTCGACACGGTGCTGTACTTCGAGGGCGACACCCACTCCAGCTTCCGCCTCGTGCGCGCGATCAAGAACCGCTTCGGCGCGGTCAACGAGATCGGCGTGTTCGCGATGACCGAAAAAGGCCTGAAGGGCGTCGCGAACCCGAGCGCGATCTTTTTATCGACCCACGGCGACCCGGTCGCCGGCTCCTGCGTGCTCGTCACGCTCGAAGGCACCCGGCCGCTGCTGGTCGAGATCCAGGCGCTGGTCGATTCGGGCGGCCCGAGCCCGCGGCGGCTGTCGGTCGGCATCGAGCGCGACCGGCTCGCGATGATGCTGGCGGTCTTGCACCGCCATGCCGGCATCGCGGCGACCGATCAGGACGTGTTCGTCAACGCGGTCGGCGGCGTGCGCATCAGCGAGCCGGCGGCCGACCTCGCGGTGATGCTGGCGATCCAGGGCAGCCTGCGCGGCAAGCCGCTGCCGCGCGGCTTCATCGCGTTCGGCGAGGTCGGGCTGGCAGGAGAAGTGCGGCCCGCGCCGCGCGGCCAGGAGCGGCTGCGCGAGGCCGCGAAGCTCGGCTTCTCGATCGCGATCGTGCCGAAGGCGAACGCGCCCAAGGGCAAGGCGATCGAGGGCCTGACGATCCACCCGGTCGAGCGCATCGAGCAGGCCATCGACCTGGTGCGCAGCCTATGAATCCCCTGATCGCGTGGGCCCTCGCGGTGGCCGTGCTCGTCGGCGCCTGGTTCGGCTACGGCTGGCACGGCGTCGCGCTCGCCGTCACGCTGATGGCGTTCGGGCTGCTGCTGCAGTTCAACCGGCTGGTGCGCGTGATGCGGCGTGCCGCGGAGTCGCCGCTCGGGCAGGTCGACAACGCGGTGATGCTGCACGCACAGCTGCACGCCGGCCTGCCGATGGCCAAGGTCGTCGCGCTGACCAAGAGCCTGGGGCGGCGCCATGACGACGGCAGCGAAACCTACACCTGGACCGACGCCGGCGGCGCCAGCGTCACGATCACGTTCGTCAATGGCCGCTGCACGCAGTGGGCGCTCACACGCGCCCCCGAACCCGAGGCCGTCGAGGCCCCTAACCCAGGGGAGAGCGGGCCGGACCGGGGTCAAGAGTAGGTATCCTGCGGACATCTCCATTGTTGTTGCCCTTCGATCCGTGACCACGACCCCGCCCAACACCATCCGCTGGTACTGGGAAGATCTCACCGCAGGCGACGTGCGCGAGTTCGGCGCGATGCCGGTCACGCGCGACGCCGTGCTCGAGTTCGCGCGCCAGTTCGACCCGCAACCGTTCCACATCGACGACGAAGCCGCCAACAAATCCCTGTTCGGCCAACTTTCCGCGAGCGGCTGGCACACCTGCGCGATGACGATGCGCATGACCTGCGACGCGCTGCTGCTGCAGTCCAGCAGCCTCGGCTCGCCCGGCCTGGAGAACATCCGCTGGCACAAGCCGGTCTTCCCCGGCGACGTGCTGAGCGTGCGCCTGAGCACGCTGGAGTCACGGCCGATGGCGAGCCGCGCGAGCGTCGGCCTGGTGCTGTCGAAGTGGGAAACGCTGAACCAGCATCGCGAGGTCGTGATGTCGATGCAGGGCTGGGGCATGTTCGGCCGCCGCGCGCCGGCGGCCGGCGGCACGGGCGACGCGACATCATGAACATTCGGCCCCTGAACCCCCCGGAGCGGCCGGCCGCCGCGCCGGTGCCGGCACGCGCGCTGCCGATCGGCACGCGGCTGCGCGGCGAGTTCGACATCATCGGCGTGGTCCACGACGGCCGCTACGGCCTGAGCTACCTCGCCGCCGACACGGTGCAGCGCCGCCACGTCGTGATCAAGGAATACCTGCCGGCGATGCTGGCCGCGCGCGCCCCCAACTATTCGCCCGAGGTCGTGCTGCAGGCGAGCCCGCACGCGGCGGCCTTCAAGGAAGGGCTGAAGGCCTTCATCCACGAGGCGCGGCTGCTGGTCGCGTTCGACACGCCGGGCCTAGTCTCGGTGCTCCGGCTCTGGAAACAGAACGGCACCGCCTACATGGTGCTGGAGCGGATCGAAGGCCAGAGCCTGCGCCACGTCATCGCCGATCGCGGCGGCGCGCCCGACGAAACCGAGCTGCGCGGCTGGTTGAATCCGCTGCTGGACACGCTCGCGACGCTGCACGCCTCGCGCTGCGTGCACGGCAACATCACGCCCGACAACCTCATGATCGGGCCCGACGGCCCGGTGCTGCTCGGCTTCGGCGGCGGCCGCCACGCGATCGCCAAGGCGCTGCGCGAGCCGAACGACGCGCTCGAACCCGGCTACGCCGCGGTCGAGCAGTACGGCAACGACCCGGCCGCGGCACAGGGCCCGTGGACCGACCTGTACGCGCTCGCCAGCGTCGTCTATGCGACGTTGACCGGGCGGGCGCCGATGGCCGCGCCCGAGCGGCGCATGAGCGACCCGCTGGTGCCGCTGCGCGAGCTGGTCGATGGGCGTTTCAGCGCGCCGCTGATCGAGGCCGTCGATGCCGCGCTGGCGCTCTGGCCGGGCGAGCGGCCGCAGGACGTCGCCGCCTTCCGCGCACTGCTGGACCGCGAGCGCCAGGTGCCGGTCGAGGCGCCACCGGCACCGCGGCCGCGTGCCGCGACAGCGCCAGCGGTGCCTGCAGCGGTCGGCTCAGCCGCCGCAGCAGCCGCGGCGGGCGCCCCGGCCGCCGCAGTCCTCGCCCGATCGGCGTCGCCAGCGCCGTCGCCGGCCGCGCCGGTCTCGAATCGGGCGATCGCGATGCTCGTCCTGGCGACCGCGGTCTGCACGATCGCCTTCGGCGTGCTGGGCTATTTCGCGATGCGGCCGTCGGACGGCTTGGCGCTGCCGCCGTCGAACCCCAAGAGCACCGCGCCGCTCGATCTGCCGCCCACCAGCGCCGGCCCGCCGCTGGCGAGCGCCGTGGCGGTCGAGCCCGCACCCGAAGCGTCGCCGGCACCACCGACGGCTGCGGCACCGGCACCGGCACCGGCATCAGCACCAGCACTGGCACCTGTCCCGCCGCCGACGACCGCGACGGCGCCCGCCCCCGATCAGGCGCTGGCCTCCGCGCAAGCGCCTTCCCCTCCCCAAGCGCCTCCCGCCAGACGCGCCCGCGCCACCGCGGCGACCCCGCCCGCCCCTTCGACGGCCACCCGCGCCCGCTGCAGCGACCTGCTGCAACGCGCCTCCCTCGAACCCCTGACCCGCGCCGACGCCGCGATCCTGAAGAAAGAATGCAGATGAAGACCCTGAGCGGGGTGGCGCGCACGCTGCGCGCGTGGATCGCCGTGTGTGCCGTTGCGCTGCTGGCCGCCTGCGCCAGCACGCCCAAGCCCTTCAGCGCGTCGCACGTGGAGCTGCCGTTCGAGCAGGCCATCGCCCAGGCCAGCGATGGCGTGGTCGAGCAGGCGCGCAGCCTGCCCGGGTTCCGGTTCAACGGCCTGATCGGCAAGCGCCGGATCGTCGTCGATCCGATGCTCGATGCCGGCAGCGGCCAGCAGACCGTGACGACCGAGCGGATGCAGCAACGCGCGACCCAGCGCCTGCAGGCCGGGCTGTCGGCGGCCGAGTTCCTGCCGTTCGAGACCGCCAGCCTGCCCAAGTCCGACTACCTGCTGACCGGCACGCTGACGCGCCACAGCGACGGCCTGCCCCGGGACGCGCGGCTGCTGAACCTCGCGCTGACCGACCTCAAAAGCGGCGCCGTCGTCGCACAGGCCTGGTCGCTGGTTCGCAACGACGGCCTGGACGACACGCCGCTGCGCTACTACGGCGACAGCCCGGTGCTGGTACGCGACCGCGTCATCGAAGGCTACATCGCGACGACCGCGACGTCGGTCGGCCAGCCGGGCGATCCGTACTACCTGGCGCGCCTCGCGGTCGCCCCGATGATCACCGCCGCCACCGGCCTGTACAACGCCGAGCGCTACCCGGAATCGCTGGCGCAGTTCAAGGCCGCCCACGCGGCCGACGGCGGCGAGCAGGTGCGCGTGCTGACCGGGCTGTACCTGTCGGTGGCGAAGACCGGCTCCAGCGCCGAGGCCGAGGAGGCCTTCGGGCGGCTCGCCGCCTACGGCATCGCGAACAACCAGCTGCGCGTGAAATTCCTGTTCAACCCGGGCAGCACGAGCTTCTGGACCGACCCGAAGGTGAGCGGCGCCTACCCGATGTGGCTGCGCCAGATCGCCAAGGAGAGCAACGCCGCCAAAGCCTGCATGACCGTGATCGGCCACACCAGCCACACCGGCTCGGACACCGTCAACGACATGCTCTCGCTGCAGCGCGCCGACATGATCCGCCAGCGCCTGATCACCGAGGTCGGCGCGGTCGCCCGGCGCTCGACGGTGCTGGGCCGCGGCTACCGCGACAACATCATCGGCACCGGCAGCGACGACGCGGTCGACGCGCTCGACCGGCGGGTCGAATTCAAGGTCGTGCCCTGCTCCTGACCGCGGCGTCTCAGCCGGTCATTTCGGGCGTGCGGGGATGTTGAGCCCGCGCACGACGGCGGGGCGCGCGACGAACGCGGCAAGCACCCGCTTGACCTCGGCGAAATCGTCGAAGCCGACCAGTTCGCGGGCCTCGTAGAAGCCGATCAGGTTGTTGATCCACGGGAAGCTGGCGATGTCGGCGATCGTGTAGTCGTCGCCCATGATCCAGGCGCGGCCTTTCAGATGCTGGTCCAGCACGCCGAGCAGGCGGCGCGATTCGGCGACGTAGCGGTCGCGCGGGCGCTTGTCCTCGAAGGCCTTGCCGGCGAACTTGTGGAAGAAACCGAGCTGGCCGAACATCGGGCCGATGCCGCCCATCTGGAACATCACCCACTGGATCGTCTCGTAGCGCTTCGCCGCGTCGAGCGACATCAGCCGCCCCGATTTCTCGGCCAGGTAGATCAGGATCGCGCCCGACTCGAACAGCGCCAGCGGCGCACCGCCCGGGCCGTTCGGGTCCAGGATCGCCGGGATCTTGTTGTTCAGGCTCAGCGACAGGAACTCGGGCGACAGGTTGTCGTTCGTGTCGAAGCGCACCAGGTGCGGCTCGTAGGGCAGGCCCAATTCCTCGAGCGCAATCGAGACCTTCACGCCGTTGGGCGTCGGCAGCGAGTAGAGCTGGAGCCGGTCCGGGTGCTGGGCCGGCCATTTCTTCGTGATCGCGAAGGTCGAGAGATCGGTCATCGGGGCATCCTTGAAGCGAGGTCGGCCGGAATTGTCGCGTGCGCGCCGCGCAGCAGCGTTTCCAGGCACTGATCCCGCACGCCGTAGAAGGCCTTCAGGTCGTCGATCTGGCGCCACGCCGCCTCGGCCTCGGCCGGTGATGCGGCCGCGCGCCTGACGGCCAGGATCATCTTGTTCTTGTTCGTGTGCTCCAGCGCGACGAACTCGAACACCTGCGTCTCGTAGCCGCAGGCTTCCAGCAGCAGCGCGCGCAGGCCGTCGGTCAGCATCTCGGCCTGCTGGCCGAGGTGCACGCCGTGCTTGAGCAGCGGGCGCAGCGGGTGCGGGCTCAGCAGCTGAGGGCGCAGCTCCTTGTGGCAGCAGGGCGAGCACATGATGATCGATGCGCCGGCGCGCAGCCCGGTGTGGATCGCGTGATCGGTCGCGGTGTCGCAGGCGTGCAGCGCGATCATGATGTCGATCTGCGGCGGGGCGATGCTGCGCACGTCGCCCTGCTCGAAGCGCAGGCCCTCGAGCCCGAGGCGCTGCGCGGCGCCGTTGCACAGCGCCACCATGTCCTCGCGCAGTTCGACGCCGGCCACGAAGGCCGGCAGCCCGAGCGCGTGGCGCAGGTGCTCGTGGGTCGCGAAGGTCAGGTAGCCCTTGCCGCTGCCGAAGTCGACGACGTCCAGCCGCGCGGCCTGCTTCAAGGCGGTGCCGGCCAGCGCGTGGTCCAGCACCTCGACGAACTTGTTGATCTGCTTCCACTTGCGCGCCATCGCCGGCACGAGCCGATGCTGCTCGTCGGTGACGCCGAGCGCGGTCAGGAACGGACGGTTCACGTCGACGTAGCGGTGCTTCTCCCGATCGTGGCTCGCGCGTTCGGGCGCCGGCACCGCCGTCTTCTGGCGCAGCAGCGTGTGCCGCCCCTTCTTGCTCGTCAGCAGTTGGACCTCCTCGTCGGCGGCCCACAGGTGCGCGTCGCCGAAGCCGTTTGCCAGCAGCTCGCTCAGCGTGGCGAGCGCGTCGGCCGGTGCGAGATTCTTCGTGATGTCGCGCGTTGCGTGGCTGTAGACGAAGGACAGCTGCGGCATGCCTTTCAACATGACCGGGCGCACCGTGACGCGCGCGAGGTCGCCCATCGCGGCCCGCGGCTTGCTCAGCACGAGCTTGGCGAAGGGTTCCTCGACGAGCGCGAGGAAGGTGACGAGGGCGTCGGCTTGCATGGGGTGCTAGTGTAGGCACCCATGGTCACCCGCCGCCCGCGCCACCACCACTACAACGTCTATGTCATCGAGCTGTCGGACGCGGTCTGGAACGTCGCGAAGTTCCGCGAAGCGAACCCCGGCTATCAACTCGGCAAGCCCTTCGTCTACGTCGGCATGACCGGCCTGGACCCGGACCTGCGCTTCGATCGCCACATGGCCGGCATCCAGTCGAACCGGTTCGTGCGCGAGTTCGGGCTGCGGCTGCTGCCCAAGCTCTACGAGGTCTTCAACCCGATGCCGTACGACGGCGCCCGCGACATGGAGGTCGAGCTCGCGATCGGCCTTCAGGAGCAGGGTTATGGCGTCTGGCAGGCCTGAAACCGCTCGGAACTCCGACAATCGAGACATGACGTCGCCGCCCCGCTTCACGCTCTTCGACACCGCCGTCGGCGGCTGCGCGATCGCCTGGGCCGAGCAGGGGCTGGTCGGCGTGCTGCTGCCCGAGGCGAACGACGCCGCGACACGGGCGCGGGCGCGGCGGCGCTGTCCCGGCGCGGTCGAGGCGGCCGCGCCGGCCGAGGTGCAGCGGGTGATCGAGCGCATCCGCGACCTGCTGAACGGCGGGCGCGACGCCCTCGCGGACATCGCGCTGGACCTGAGCGCGGTGCCGCCGTTCCACCGCCGCGTCTACGCGGTCGCACGCACGATCCAGCCCGGCCAGACGCGCAGCTACGGCGAGATCGCGAGCGCGCTCGGCGAGGCGCCGCAGGCCGCACGCGAGGTCGGCCAGGCGCTGGGCGCGAATCCGTTCCCGATCATCGTCCCGTGCCACCGCGTGCTCGCCGCGGGCGCGAAGGCCGGCGGCTTCTCGGCGCCGGGCGGCACGCGCACGAAACTGCGGCTGCTGGAGATCGAGTGCGCGCCGCTCGGCGGCACGCCGGGCCTGTTCGACTAAGCCGCCGATCGAGCCGTCGCGTCGGTCAGGCGGCCGAGCAGTTCGTCGAGCACGACGCGCGAACCGAGCACGGTCGCCATCTTCGGCGTGCACAGCGTCTGCGCGCGCTCGAACGAGAACCAGCCGAAGCCGTCCATCTCGGGCAGGTTGCGGCCCGAGAAGCGATCGAGGTAGTGGCTCTCGCAGCGCAGCTGCCGCAGCTCGATGCGCGGCTGCACGGTCGCGAACAGGTGCAGGTCCTTCTTGTTCGTGTAGCGAAAGCGCCCGAGGTCGACGAGCGCCTCGGCCGACAGCCGCCAGCCGCATTCCTCGCGCGTCTCGCGCAGCGCCGCTTCGATCGGCGTCTCGCCGGTGTCGATGCCGCCCTTGGGCAAATCCCAGTGGTTCTGGCCCGTGACGTGGCACAGCAGCAGCTCGCGGTCCGGATTCAGGATCACGATGCCGCAACTCAGACGCTTGTGGGGGAAGAACGACATGGCGCGTCAGTCTGGCACGAACCATGCCGGGCGATGGCACGAAAAAGCCGGCAGATGCCCACCAATCGTGGCATATCACGCGCGGCACGCGGCTTTGTGGGCGCGCTGGGCCGGACTTGAGATCGCCGAGAGGCCGCCGATAACCCCCCATTGGGGTGAATGGAGGAGATCCATGAGCAACTGGCTGGAGCGCGTCGGCGCCTTGTGGGGCGCGAAAAGCGCCGCAAAGATCCCGCCGCCCGCAGTGCGAACGACCGGACGGCCATCGGCCCCGCCGCCGCGCAGCGTCGCGAAGCCGGTGCCAAACCCGCTCGCGTCGGCGTTGACGTCGATGCCGCACGCCGCCCCCGAGATCGATCTGCAGCAGCCTCTTTTCGAATGGCTGATCGGCAGTGGCCCGGCACTGGACACCTCGCTGCACGACAGCGAGAAGGTGCTGCTCGCGCAGCTCGATGCGGTGCTGGCGTCCGACGTCTCGCGCAATGCGCTGCTGCCGCGCGCGCCGGCCGTGATCCCGCAGCTGATGAACAGCCTGCGCGATGAAGCCCAATCGAGCGGCGCGCTCGCGCAACGGATCGCGAAGGACCCGCACCTCGTCGCCGAGGTGATCCGCATGGCCAACGGCGCGCAGACGCGCGGCGGCGCGGCGGTCGTCGATCTCGCGGAAGCGATCGGCCGGCTCGGCATCGAAGGGCTGCGCCGCGCGATCGCGCGCGTGGTGCTGAAGCCGATGTTCGTCGGCGCCGCCGATTCGCTCTCCGCGCGCTGCGCGGACCGCGTCTGGCAGCACTCCGAAGCGCAAGCCACGGCCTGCCAGCACGAAGCGGTGGCCCGCGGCCTGGCGCCGTTCGAGGGCTACCTGACCGGGCTGATGCACAACATCGGCTGGTCCGCCGCGCTGCGCGCGATCGACCGCAGCAATGGCGGCGCGCCGAGCCACTTCAGCCGCGCCTTCATCCACGAATTCGAATCGCGGCGCGAGCGCTTCTTCGCGCTGCTGGTGATGCCGTGGCAGCTGACCGAAAGCCTGACCGCGCTCGGCGCCGAGATGCTCGAGCGCGGCGGCCTTGCGGCCACCCGCTCGCCGCTCGGCCAGGCATTGCACGCGGCGAATGAAAAAGCGTCGCGGGAGATGCTGGGCGACGCGGTCGCCGCCAGCGATCCGGCGGTCGAGGTCAGCATCATCACGCACTGACCCCGCCCAGCGGGTTGAACGCTACTTGTCCAGGCCGCCCAGGCAGACGTACTTGATCTCGAGGAAATCGTCGAGCCCGTACTTCGAGCCTTCGCGCCCGAGGCCCGACTGCTTGACGCCGCCGAACGGCGCCTCGGCCGTCGAGATCAGCCCGGTGTTGACGCCGACGATGCCCGATTCGATCTTTTCCGCGACCCGCATCACGCGGCCGATGTCGCGGCTGTAGAAGTACGCGGCCAGGCCGAACTCGCTGTCGTTGGCCTGCGCGATCGCCTCGTCCTCGGTGTCGAACGCGAAGATCGGCGCGAGCGGGCCGAAGGTCTCTTCCTTCGCGAACAACATCTCGGCGGTCGCCCCGCCGATCACGGTCGGCTCGAAGAAGAGGCCGCCGAGCGCAGAGCGCTTGCCGCCGGCCAGCACCTCGCCGCCCTTCGCGCGCGCGTCGGCGATGTGCTCCTCGATCTTCGCGACCGCGTTCGCGTCGATCAGCGGGCCCTGCGTGACGCCGGCCTCCAGCCCGTTGCCGACCTTCAGGGCCTTGACCTTCGCGACCAGCTTGTCGGTGAAGGCCTTCAGCACCGGCCGCTGCACATAGATGCGGTTCGCGCAGACGCAGGTCTGGCCGGTGTTGCGGTACTTGGAGACCATCGCGCCCTCGACCGCGGCGTCGATGTCGGCGTCGTCGAAGACGATGAACGGCGCGTTGCCGCCGAGCTCGAGCGACAGCTTCTTGATCGTGTCGGCGCTCTGGCGCATCAGCATGCGGCCGACCTCGGTCGAGCCGGTGAAGGTCAGCTTGCGCACGATCGGGCTGCGCGTCATCTCGCCGCCGATCTGCGTGGCCGAGCCGGTCAGCACCGACAGCAGGCCCTTGGGCACGCCGGCGCGCTCGGCGAGCGCGGCGAACGCGAGCGCGGAGTAAGGCGTCTGCGTCGCCGGCTTCACGACCATCGAGCAGCCGGCCGCCAGCGCCGGGCCGGCCTTGCGCGCGAGCATCGCGGTCGGGAAGTTCCACGGCGTGATCGCCGCGGTCGTGCCGACCGGCTGCTTCAGCGCGATGATGCGTTTGTCGCCCGAGGTTGCGGGAATGGTGTCGCCGTAGACGCGCCGCGCCTCCTCGGCGAACCACTCGATGAAGGACGCGGCGTACGCGATCTCACCCTTCGCCTCGGCGAGCGGTTTGCCTTGTTCACTCGTCATGATCAGCGCGAGGTCGTCGGTGTTCGCGAGCATCAGGTCGTTGAGCCTGCGCAGGATCGCCGAGCGCTCCTTCGCCGCGACCTGCGCCCAGGCGCGCTGCGCGACATCGGCCGCCTTGATCGCGCGCTCGGTCTCCTTGGTGCCGCACATCGGCACGGTGCCGAGCGGTTCGCCGGTCGCCGGGTTCGTGACGGCGACGGTCTTGCCGTCGTCGGCGTCCGTCCATGCGCCGGCCACATAGACTTGTTGACGGAACAGCGTCGGGTCCTTGAGTTTGAGCATGGCAATTTCCATTCAGGGGTCGATCAGGGTTGGAGCAAGACCTTCGCGAGAATCGCCATGCCCTCGTCGAACACGGCGTCCTCGATCGTCAGCGGGAACAGGAAGCGGATCACGTTGGCGTGGACGCCGCAGCTCAGCAGCAGCAGCCCGGCCTCCTGGGCGCGCTTGATCGCGATCTTGACGAACTCGGGGTCGGGCGCGCCGTCCGGCTGCGCGAACTCGACCGCGACCATCGCGCCCAGGCCGCGCACGTCGGAGATGCCCGGCAGCGACGCGCGCAGCGCGTTCAGCCGGCTTTTCAGCTTCTCGCCCAGCACGGCGGCGCGGGCGCAGAGTTGCTCGTCCTCGATCACGTCGAGCACCGCGTGGGCCGACGCGATCGCCAGCGCGTTGCCCGCATAGGTGCCGCCCAGGCCGCCGGCCGCCGGCGCGTCCATGATCTCGGCGCGGCCGCAGACGGCCGACAGCGGCCGCGCCGCCGGCCAAGCTCTTGGCCATCGTCATGATGTCGGGCAGCACGTCGTGATGCTCCATCGCGAAGAGTTTGCCGGTGCGTGCGAAACCGGTCTGGATCTCATCGACGATCAGCACGATGCCGTGCTGGTCGCAAAGCTGGCGCAGCGCGCGCATGAACTCGGGCGGCATCACGTAGAACCCGCCCTCGCCCTGGATCGGCTCGACGATGATCGCGGCGACCTGCGTCGGCTCGATGTCGGCCTTGAACAGCTGCTGGATCGCGCGCAAGGCGTCTTCGACCGAGACGCCGTGCAGCGCGACCGGCGCCGGCACGTGGTAGATGCTGCCGGGGAAGGGCCCGAAGCCGATCTTGTACGGCGCGACCTTGCCGGTCAGCGCCAGGCCCATGTAGGTGCGGCCGTGGAACGCGCCGGCCAGCGAGATCACGCCCGGCCGCCGGGTGTGGGCGCGCGCGATCTTGATCGCGTTCTCGACCGCCTCGACGCCGGTCGTGAAGAACGCCGTCTTCTTCGCGTGCGCGCCCGGCGTCAGCGCGTTCAACCGCTCGGCCAGTGAAACGCCGCTTTCATAAGGCACGACCTGGTAGGCGGTGTGGGTGAAGTGCTCGAGCTGCTCGCGGATCGCCGCGACGATGCGCGGGTGCCGGTGGCCGGTGTTGAGCACTGCGATGCCGGAGCCGAAATCGATGTAGCGCTTGCCCTCGACGTCCCAGATCTCGGCGTTCAGCGCCCGCTCGGCATACAGGTTGAAGCCGATGCCCACGCCGCGCGGCGTCGCGGCGACCCGGCGGGCGTCGATCGCGGCGTTGCTGCGGGGGCCGGCGGCGGCCAGGCGGGTGGATTCGGTCTGGGTCGAGGTGTTCATCGCGGGGCTCCCGGGTTGTCGAGCGCAGGCCACAGTCTAGAACTTAGCGGTCGGGGCTACTGCAGAAGGCGACTTCAAGGCCACGTTGCCGAAGTGAACTTCCTACCTCCAGGGTGCGGGACTGCGCGGCGCTGTCCCTTCGTCTGTACGGCGACGGTTGAGCGGCGTCGCGGCAGGCGGTACCCGCCGGGGGAGGTCTTTCGCGCAACGGCGCTGCGAGTGACCGCGTGCAGAAACTAACTATCACTTACCGACCACGGGCATCGATTGGACGTCGTATTTAGACTGATCTCGGTCGGTCGCCCTTCGCGATCTGCCCGCAGCTTCCGACCCACTAGCGACATTCAAGCACGCGAAATTGCTGCCCGGAAAGCGGAAGTTCGTACCTTCGTGCAGAGCTCGCAGGCGTCTCGAAGCGCTCGACAGGAATTGTGAGCTGGAGACTTGCGCGAAGTCCGGGGCGTGCTCATAAGCTTTCGCGATAGCGTCAGCAATTGCTGCGCGCTCATCTAAAGTCGCAGGCGACTTGCTCGATGGACTGCCGACGGCCTTAAGTGTGCAGGCACAACTCAGCGAGGAATCGTTCCGCTGCGACGTCCGCAGCCCATGGTTCCCACGCCGCCCCACCGTAAACGTCCAAGAGTGGATCGTTCTCGAGCGGGGCATGGTCGAGCTGTAGCACTTTTCGGATTTCTTCATCGCTCCAGCCAACGACATGCGAAGCCTCGGTGGCCGCCGCGATCAGATCTGCATCCTTGTGCCGACTCCGCTCTGCGGGCGACCACGCGCCCAAGGAGTAGCGAGTCTCAACGGCCCTCATGAGTCGCGCACTCACGTCGGCGAATGGCTGCCCAAGTGCACGCTTTAGCGGACTGATGCAATCGAATCCCAGGAAGCCTTCTTCTGCATCGTGCAGCAACTCGCGAAGCGAGTCCTGGGCAGACATGTGTGGATGATCGGCCCTAACGATATGCAAGACAGTGAGTGAGTGTTGGGCTACCGAGAGAGGGCGCGGCCAGCGCGACTCACCGCCCCATCGGAACGTTCGCGCTAGGCGTACGGCCAAATCTTCGTCGGTCCATGCATCCGGAGAAGGACTTATCAGATCGAGGCGGCGCCCGGAGGGCAGGCGCATCCAAGCGCGACGTGAAGAGGATGGGATCGCTGCATTGAACATGTCTGGAACTCTACTTCCCGGCCCGCACGTCACTCGTGCAGTAGCCGATTTCTAGTTTTCGCCGCCTCGCGGTTGAGGGATTACCCTGAAAGTCACCGCTCCAAACAGCGGCAAAATATTCATGTGGACAACAAAGGTTCGCATTCCGATCAATGATCTATTTGAGGAGACAACATGAACGTCCTGGGAACAAAGCTTCGCGACACCCGCCAGTTCCTGCTCCGAAACTTCGCCTTGCCCTTGACGGTTGCGTTCGTCGCCATCGCTGGCACGCAGGAGTCCTTCGCCCAGAAATCGGCGCAATTGCCTGAAGGTGTGGTCAATTTCATCGTTCCCGTTGCCGTGGGCGGCGGTACCGATCTCACTTTCCGCGCCTTGGTGGAGTCCGCCAAAGCTCATCTCGACAGGAACATCGTGGTGCTGAACGTGCCCGGCGCTGGAAATGCGATCGGACTCGCGCAGGCAGCGAAGAAGCCGGGGGACGGCATGAACCTGACGTCCTACACGTCGGAGGTTTTCACGCTGCCGATCTTCAATCAACTGACCTTCTCCGCGAAGGACTTCAAGCCGGTGATCTTGGTCAACGAGGACCCTGCGTGTCTCGTGGTGGCGGCCGACTCGAAACTGAACACCCTCGAGGCATTCATCGCAGAAGCCAAAGCCAAGCCGGGCAAGCTGACTGTCGGCAACTCCGGATACGGGAACATCTGGCACTTGTCCGCCGCTGCTTTCGCAAAGAAGGCCGGGGTGCAGGTGCTGCAGATCCCCTACAGCGGCTCGGCTCCCACGATGCAGGCTGTTCTTGGCAAGCAGATCGATGCCTTCGTCGCCAGCCCGCCGGAAGTCCAGGGTCAGGTCGAATCGGGCAAGTTGAAGATCTTGGCGGTGATGTCCGACAAGCGCAACGAGTCCTTCCCCAATGTTCCGACGCTGAAGGAGCGAGGTATCGACCTGTCGATGGGTACCTGGCGGGGCATAGCCGTCCCGGCGGCGACGCCCGATGCGAGCGTCAAGATCCTGCACGATGGCTTTGCGCAGGCCATGCAGGACAAGGCGTTTGTCGAATTCATGAAGACGCGTGGTTTGACTATCCACTACATGAACACCAAGGACTTCACCGACTTCGCCGCTCGTCAGCGGCCGGTGTTCGAGGCTCTCGCGACCGAGGTGAACAAAGTCAAGGAGTGAGGCGATCATCGCGATCTTGCATTGACTGAAGGCCAGTGATGACAACAAGCGCATTCGAAGGAAGCATCGTCGTGGTCACGGGCGGTGCCGCGGGAATCGGTGCCGCAGTGAGCCGATCGTTCATCGCGCAGGGCGCTCGTGTGGCAGTGCTCGACCGCGATCCGCGCGGCGCACCCGAGGGTGCTTCGATCTTCGAGGCGGACGTGGCCGACAACGTCGCGGTCGACGCGGCCATCCATCGTTTCGGTGAGGCGCATGGACGCATCGACCTGCTCGTCAACAACGCCGGCGTGAGCTTTCCGGCAACCGTGGAGGACGGGGAACTGGACGAATGGCACCGCGTCTTCGATATCAACGTCCTCGGTTACGTGCGTGCGATACGCGCGAGTCTTCCGTATCTGCGTCGCGCGAAGCATGCAAGCATCGTCAACATGTCGTCATGCACCGCGTCGACGGGCCTGCGTCGGCGCGTCATGTATTCCGCTGCGAAAGGCGCGATCGAGGCGATGTCGCGCGCGATGGCCGCCGATCTCGTGCACGAAGGCATCCGCGTCAATTGCGTCAGCCCCGGAACGGTCGACACGCCGCTCATCCAGAAGCTCATCGACGCGGCACCCGATCCTGCGGCGCAACGTCAGGTCTACGACGACCGCCAGCCCACCGGCTTCATGCTCTCGGCCGACGAAGTCGCGCGCGCAGTCTTGTACCTGTCCGATCCGCGCAATGTGTCGACCGTCGGCACGGTCCTGACCGTCGACGGCGGTTTGGCATCCTTGAGGCTTTTCAACTCGTGAGCATCCTCGCCATGGTGGAAAATTCCAGCCCGACCGACAACCCGAAGAATGTCGTCAACTCGGTGGTGAAGGCGTTCAGCGTGCTGCACGCATTCAAGGCCAGCGAACCCTTGATGACCGTCAGCCAGATCGCCGCGGCGAGCGGCATGGACCGCGGTACCGCGTTCCGCCTGTGCCACACACTCGTGTCTCTCGGCTATCTGCGGTCGGTGCCGGTGCGCAAGTTTCGCCTGACGCTCAAGTGCCTCGAACTCGGCTTTCTCGCGCTGTCGTCGCAGGATCTCTGGGCCCAGGCCAACCCGCTTCTCGAGGAATGCGTGCCATCGATCTGCGACGCCGCGTCGCTGGGTTCGCTCGAAGGAGCGGATGTCGTCTATCTGGCGCGCGTGGAGAAGGGTCTCGAGCGTCACAACGTCGACCGGCGCCCAGGTCGGCGCATCCGCGCCTACGGTGCGGCGCTCGGTCACGCGATCCTCGCATTCCTTCCAGAGGCGAAGCAACTTGAGGTCCTGCAAAGCGCCGAGCGCATCAAGCTGTCGGAGCGAACCCTGACGGATCTGGACACGTTGATGAAGCGCCTGGAGACGGTACGACTCCAGGGTTATGCGGTCTCGGACGGCGAGAACGCGTATGGGCTGCGAACGGTCGCTGTCCCGGTACTCGACCCTCACGGTGAACCGATCGCCGGCGTGAGCTTGACCGTCGACGCGCAGCGTATGTCGATCGATGACCTCGTCGCCTCCGCCACCCCCAGAGCACTTCAAATCGCGGCCGAACTCGGTCGAGCACTCCGCAGCACATCCGGTGCCCGCGCAGCCTGAAAACCACCAGGAGAATTCATGCCCATCGCCATCAAACCCAATGCATTCAAGCGCGCACTTCGTGAGCGCCAGCAACTGGGCATGTTCTCGACACTTGGCGGCAACACGCTGGCCGAATTGTTCGCGGGGTGCGGCTTCGACTGGATCCTGCTCGACACCGAGCACTCGCCCAACGACATGCCGGAGATCATCTCTCAGCTCCAGGCGATGGCGGCGTTCGACGTCAGCGCCATCGTGCGTCCGGCGTGGAACGACATGATCCTCGTCAAGCGACTGCTGGACGCCGGAGCGCAGACGCTGCTGTTTCCGTGCATCGACACGGCCGAAGCCGCGAGCCAGGCGGTCAGCTTCACCCGATACCCGCCCCACGGCGTGCGAGGAGTGTCGGGCAGCAGCAGGGCCGCGGCGTATGGTCTCAACACCAGCTATCTCCCGAATGCCCAGGACGAGTTGTGCGTGATCCTGCAGATAGAGTCGCTCGAAGGCCTGAAGAACCTGGAGAGCATCGCCGCCGTCGAAGGCGTCGATGCACTGTTCGTCGGCCCGGCCGACCTGGCCGCGGCGATGGGTCACCTGGGCAACGGCCAGCATCCCGAAGTGCAGGCCGCAGTCGATGATGCGTTCCGCCGCCTGCGCGCCATCGGCAAGCCGGCCGGCTACCTGACGCTGAACGAGGCGGAAGCGGAGCGCCGGATCGCGCAGGGCGTCGAGTTCGTCGGGGTGGCGACGGACACTTCGATCATCACGCGTGGTGCGACGTCTTTGATTCAGCGCCTGGCCAAGCGCTGAGCGCGCCGGCCATGTGGCAACCCTGCGCCAGCTATCCGGATCCCGCGGTCAGGGTGCTGCACCCCAGTTTCGAGCGGTATCGAATCCTGCTTGCGGGCGTCGAGCGCCTCGCGACGGGGCTTCGCTGGACTGAAGGCCCGGTGTGGTTCGGCGACGGTCGCTATCTGCTGTTCAGCGACATCCCGAACAACCGCGTCATGAAGTGGGAAGAGTCGACCGGCGAAATGAGCGAGTTCCGCAAGCCCTCCAACTTCACCAACGGCAATACGCGCGACACGAGCGGCAGGCTCGTGAGTTGCGAGCACGGTACTCGCCGTGTCACCCGCACAGAGCACGACGGTCGCATCACGGTGCTCGCCGATTCGTTCAGCGGCAAGCGCCTGAATTCGCCAAACGACGTGGTGGTGAAGTCGGACGGTAGTGTCTGGTTCACCGATCCGGCCTTCGGGCTGAACGACTACGAAGGCTTTCGCGCCGAAGCGGAACTGCCGACGCATCTCTATCGAATCGACGGCACGACGGGCGAGGTGACGATCGCCGCGGCGGACATCGCGTCTCCGAACGGGCTCGCGTTTTCACCGGACGAGTCCAGGCTGTATGTCGTGCAAAGCCGTGCTGTTCCGCACCGCAACATCGTCGTCTTCGACGTCGTGGACGAGGGCAGGGCGATCGCTGATCAGCGCGTGTTCATCGACTGCGGCGCCGGCATACCCGACGGCATTCGCTGCGACGAGCACGGCAACCTCTGGTGCGGCTGGGGAATGGCAAGCCCCGATCTCGACGGCGTGATGGTCTATTCGCCCGAAGGCGAGCGGATCGGCCACATCCGACTGCCCGAGCGCTGCGCGAACCTCTGCTTCGGCGGCGTCAGTAGAAACCGGCTCTTCATGGCTGGCAGCCAATCGCTCTATTCGCTCTATGTCAACACGCGCGGCGCGGGTTGGCCCATGTCGATCTGAATCTCGAAATCTGAAATTCGAAAGAACCTGCATGACCACGAGAGTCGCGTTTGTCCATACCGTCGGTTTCCTTGCCGAGAAGTTTCGCGAATCGATGAAAGCGGAGATGCCTTCCGTCGATTGCTTCCACACCCTCAACGAGAGCTTGCTGCAGGATCTTCTGCGAGGCGCCGCGCCTGCCCAGGTCTACCGACGAGTCGTCGACCAAGTGATGCTCGCCGTCGATGCTGGAGCGTCGCTGATCGTCATGACGTGTTCGTCCACGTCGCCCGCGGTCGACATCGCCCGCCGATTGACCGATGTTCCGGTGCTCAAGATCGACGATCCGATGGCCGCCGAGGCTGTGCGTACGGGAACGCGCATCGGTCTGATGTGCACCGCGACCAGCACCGTCGCTCCGAGCTCTGCGCTGCTGCGCGCGCACGCAGCCGAGCAGGGCCGCACCATCTCCATTCATCCTCATATCGATGCGGACGCCTACACCGCGCTCATGGCGGGTGACCGAGCCCTGCATGACAAGCTGGTCGGCGAAGCCGCCGCGAAGCTCGCTATGGATGTCGACGTGCTGGTGCTCGCCCAGGCGTCGCTCGCCCACTTGCAGGAAAGCCTGGCAGCCCAGGTTCAGTGTCCGGTGCTCGCCAGTCCGCCGTTGCTGATGCGCGAGCTTGCGCGCCGACTGAACGCATGAAGCTCGGCTGCATCGCGGACGATTTCACCGGTGCGACCGATCTCGCCAACAACCTCGCCCGCGCGGGGATGCGAGTCGTTCAGACCATCGGTGTGCCGAAGACCGCGCCGGCAGCAGAGCTGGATGCCGTGGTCGTCGCGCTGAAATCGCGAACCCTGCCCGCGCGCGAAGCCGTCGCGCAGTCGCTCGAGGCGTTTGCGTGGCTGAGCAAAAACGGCGCAGAGCAGATCTACTTCAAGTATTGCTCGACCTTCGACAGCACTGCCGAGGGGAATATCGGGCCGGTCGCGGAAGCGCTCATGCAAATGATCGGCACGCGCTTCACCATTGCCACCCCTGCATTTCCGGACAATGGTCGGACTGTCTTCAAGGGGCATCTGTTCGTTGGCGAGTCGCTGTTGAACGAGTCCGGAATGGAGGATCATCCGTTGACGCCGATGAAGGATCCGAACCTCGTTCGTGTGCTGCAAGCCCAATGCCGTGGCCGAGTCGGGCTCATCGATCACAGAACGGTCGCGAAGGAGCCGGAGGCGATCCACGCGCGCATCGACGAGCTCGTGGCCGGAGGCGTCGGTCTGGCCATCGTCGACGCGGTGACCAACGAGGACTTGCTGCGCCTCGGCGCGGCGCTGCGGGGCATGCCGCTCGTTACCGGCGGCTCGGGGATCGCTATCGGTCTTCCCGCGAATTGGGACCTATCGCCGAGTCCACGAGCGACCGAACTGCCGTTGGCTTCGGGCTTCGAGGCGATCGTCTCGGGAAGTTGTTCGCTGGCCACCAACCGGCAGGTGGCTGATTTTGTCCGGCGGGGCGGTCGCGCATTGGCGATCGACCCGATGGCGTTGGCAGCGGAGGCGAAGAAGGTCGTGGCGGATGCGCTAGATTGGGCTGAAGCGCGCCTTGGCAACGGACCCTTGCTCATATACTCAACCGCAGACAGCGGCAGCGTGAAGGCGGTTCAAGGCCAGCTTGGCGCGTCAAAGGCGGGCAGCATCGTCGAGACGGCCATCGCAAGCATCGCGCGCGGCCTTGTCGAGCTGGGCGTCGGAAAACTGATCGTGGCCGGCGGCGAGGCCTCCGGCGCATGTGTGCAGGACCTCGGGATATCCGAACTCGCGATCGGGCCGCAGATTGATCCGGGGGTGCCCTGGTGCGCAACGCGCACGAACGCATCGACCAAGGGTTTGCATCTTGTGTTGAAGTCAGGCAACTTCGGCACCGATGACTTCTTCACCCAGGCCTTTGCTATGTTGAAAAGTGCCGAATCGGCGACGCAATAGTGCCGCTGAGCTTGTGTATATTCTCTTGCCGAAAGCTCTCGTCAAGCCGGCCTCGGGCGCTTAGCGCGGCAAAGCTGCCGCTCGCCAAGGGTCGCTCTTGGCCGAATGCCGTCGGACGTCAGATCGTCTCGTCGGACAGCAACCGCTGCAGAAGCGTCGTTCGCTGAGCCGTTTTGCACACGCACACGGGCAGTTGGTCAGTCGCTCCAGTCACGCGCGGCGCGGTTTCTGCCAACGTAGAGGCCATTGCGCGAAAGACCTCCCCGTCGATTCGTCGCGGCAGGCGGTACCCGCTGGGGGCGACTTGGAGGGAGGAGCGCAGCGTCAGGGTCGGCGCGCGCAGCGCGCTTCGTTGCCTGACTTGCCGCGTTCTGTTTGAGCGCAGCGAACGTAGCGAGTTGAGCGGCACGACCCTGACGCGACGCAGTGAGCCCGGACATGAGACAGGCCCTGCGGCCTGTCTCGTGCCTGGCGAACGCCGTTGCGCCTGCAGGCGCAACGGCACGCAGTGCAGTCTCCGCGCAGCGGAGACCGCCCGACTGGAGCCCCCGGCGGGTACCGCCTGCCGCGACGCCGCGCCACCGTCGCAGTACAAACGAATGACAGCCACCCAAGCCCAACGTCATGCACGATTTTTGTGCGTCCCAGAGCGCGCAAGCACAGTGAACCCACTAGGATTCACCCCATG
The DNA here is from genome assembly GCA_036500445.1 of Burkholderiaceae bacterium. Classification (GTDB taxonomy): domain Bacteria; phylum Pseudomonadota; class Gammaproteobacteria; order Burkholderiales; family Burkholderiaceae_C; genus LMDS01. Next base: position 20,453 of record DASYCA010000054.1, read on the forward strand.
AACGCTTCCACCCGCATCCCCGGTCACCGCTTCCTCCACTCCCCCGGCCCGAGCCGCGTGCCCGACGAAGTCCTGCACGCGATGAGCCGCCAGCCGATGGACCTCGGCGACCCGCGCGTCGACGCGACGATCGCCGCCTGCGAGGCCGGCCTGAAGCGGCTGCTGCACACCGAGCACGACGTCTTCCTCTACGCCGCGAACGGCCACGGCGCGTGGGAGGCGGTGATCGCGAACCTCGTCGGCCCCGGCACCAAGGTGCTGATCGCCGGCACCGGCCACTTCTCCGAATCGTGGGCGCTGCAGACCGAGGCGATGGGCGGCGTCGTCGTCCGCACGCCCTGGGTCGAGGGCCTGCCCATTGCCCCGGCCGACATCGACGCCGCGCTGCGCGACGACCACGCGCATGAGATCAAGGCCGTCTTCGTCGTCCACACCGACACCGCCAGCGGCATCACCAGCGATCTGTCGGCGCTGCGCGCCGCGATCGATGCGGCGAAACACCCGGCGCTGTTCGTCGTCGACGTCGTCGCCTCGCTCGGCGCGGCGCCGTTCGACATGACCGCGCTGCGCGCGAACGTCGTGCTCGGCGCCTGCCAGAAGGGCCTGATGGTGCCGCCGGGGCTGGGCTTCGTCGCGGTCGATGCGCAGGCCTTCGAGTTCGCCGCGCGCAACCCCGCGCCACGTTTCTATTGGGACTGGCGGCTGCGCCAGAGCCCGCTCGCCTACCGCAAGTTCTGCGGCACCCCGCCGCAAAGCTTATTGGCCGGTCTGGAGGCCGCACTGGGCCTGATCTTTCACGAAGGCGAAGCCGAAGTGCTCGCGCGCCACCGCCGCCTCGCCGACGCGGTCCACGCCGCCGTCGAGCGCTGGAGCGAGGGCGGCGCGGTGCGCTTCTTCGGCGCGGTGCCGGCGTCGCGCTCGGTCTCGGTGACGACGATCGCGGTCGGCCCCGGCGTCGACCCGGAGGCGATGCGCACGATCGCGCGCGAGCGTTTTCAGGTTGCGATCGCCGGCGGGCTCGGGCCGCTCGCGGGCCGGGTGTTCCGCATCGGGCATCTTGGCGACATCAACGCGGCGATGGTGCTGGGCGCCCTCGCCGGCGTCGAGGCGGCGATGACGGTGCAGCGGATTCCGTTCGGGGCGGGCGGCGTCGAGCGGGCGATCGCGAGTCTCGGTTCGGACTGAACCGCCCGCGGGCGGATCAGCGGTCGAGCAACTCGAACGGCCCGCGGCCGCTCGCCGCGGTGAGCAGGCCCAGGACGCGCGCCGGCTCGCTGCCGACCATGCCCCAATCGAAGCGCCAGCTCCAGTTGCCGGTCGGCGTGCCGGGCAGGTTCATACGGTGCCGGCCGTCCAGGCCGAGCACGTCCTGCATCGGCACGATGGACGTGTTCGCGACCGAGTTGCAGGCGGCGCGGATCATCGCCCAGTGCACGTCGTGCGCGTTCGTCGCGAGGTAGCTGCCGGCGAAGGTGCGCTCGCGCTCCGAGAGGTTGCCCCACCAGCCGCGCGAGGTGTCGTTGTCGTGCGTGCCGCTGTAGACGACCGAGGCCGGCACGTGGTGGTGCGGCAGGTAGACGTTGCGCGCGTCGTCGCCGAACGCGAACTGCAGGATGCGCATGCCGGGAAAACCGCAGCCGTCGCGCAGCGCCTCGACATCGGGCGTGATCACGCCCAGGTCCTCGGCGACGATCGGCAGCGGCCCGAGCGCGTGCGCGAGCGCATCGAACACCGCCTTGCCGGGGCCCGGCACCCAGCGGCCTTCCTTCGCGGTCGGGCTGGTCGCCGGCACTTCCCAGTAGGCCGCGAAGCCACGGAAATGGTCGATGCGGAACGCGTCGGCCTGGCTCAGCGCGCGCCGCACCCGGGCCACCCACCACGCGTAGTCTTCGGCCGCCATCCGGTCCCAGCGGTACAGCGGGTTGCCCCAGCGTTGACCCTCGTCGGTGAACGCGTCGGGCGGCACGCCGGCGACCGCGGTCGGCTGGAAATCGGCGTCGAGCTCGTACAGGTCGGGCCGGGCCCAGCAGTCGGCGCTGTGGTGGGCGATAAAAATAGGTAAATCGCCCATGATGGAGACGCCGCGCTCGTTCGCATACGTTTTCAAGGCCGCCCACTGCGTGTCGAAGCACCACTGCACGAACTGCCAGAAGCGGATCTCGCCGGCGAGCTCGCGCCGCGCCTTCGCGAGCGCGGCCGGCTTGCGCTCGCGCAGCGGCTTGGGCCAGTGCCACCACGTCGCGCCGGCAT
>DASYCA010000055.1:0-17785 GCA_036500445.1 Burkholderiaceae bacterium
GCTGCAAGCCGGCGTCACGCCAGGTGTCGGGCAGGGCGTTGCGGCCGTCGAACACCACGCCGTCGGCCAGCTCCATTGCGACCTGCCGCGCATCGAAGGAGACGAACTCGCTCCACTCGGTGACGAGCACCAGCGCGTGTGCCCCTTGGAGCGCGGCCCGCGCGCCGTGGCACCAGCGCAAACCCGGCTGGCCCTTCAGCAGCCGCGCGGCGTTCGGGACCGCTGCGGGGTCATGGGCCGCGACGTCGGCACCGGCGCCGAGCAGCTGGCGGATCAGCTCGAGACTGGGTGCTTCGCGCAGATCGTCGGTGCCGGGCTTGAAGGCCAGGCCCCACAGCGCGACGCGTTTGCCGCGCAGACCCTGCGGGCCGCCGTAGAACGCGCACATCTTGTCGAACAGCAGGCGCTTGTGCTGCGCGTTGGTCTGCTCGACGGCGCGCAGCATGTGCGCGGGCAGGCCGTTGCTGCGGGCCGTGTGAATGAGCGAGCGCACGTCCTTCGGGAAGCACGAGCCGCCGTAGCCCACGCCGACGCGCAGGAACTGCGGCCCGATGCGCGAGTCGGTGCCGACGCCGAGGCACACGTCCTCGATGTCGGCGCCGGTCGCGTCGGCGATCTGCGCCATCTCGTTCATGAAGCTGATGCGTGCCGCGAGCATCCCGTTGGCCGCATATTTCGCCAGTTCCGCGCTGCGCGGACTCATGCGCAGCAGCCGCACGCCGGCGTCGAGGAGCGGCGCATAGGCGCGCAGCAGCGGCGCGATGTCGACGTCGCGCGGCGCGCCGACGATGATGCGTTCGGGCTTCAGGAAATCGCGGATCGCCGCACCCTCGCGCAGGAACTCGGGGTTGCTGACGAAGGGCAGCCGCAGCGGCAGGCGCCGCCGCCGCAGCGCGCCTCGCACCGCCTCGCTCAGCTGTTCGTGAATGCCGATCGGCACCGTCGACTTCAACACCAGCGTCGCCGACGACTGCAACGCGGCCGCCACCTGCAGCACCGACGACGCGATCGCCCGCAGGTCGGCCGAGCCGTTGGCGTCCGACGGCGTGCCCACCGCGACGAACACGAGCTCGGCGCCGCGCAACGCCTCCTCGAGATCGCAGGTGAAGCGCAGGTTCCCGCTCGCACGCCGGGCCTGGACCATGGCCTGCAGGCCCGGTTCGAAGAAGGGAACACCGCCATGGCTGAGCGCTTCGATCTTCGTCGCGTCGCTGTCGACCGCGGTCACGCGATGGCCCAGCTCGGCCAGGCAGGCGGCGGTGACGAGTCCGACGTAGCCCGTACCGATGACGGCGATGTCCATCGCGAAGGACCGGGGCGACCCGGGGTTCGGGGCGGGCGTGTCGTTCATCGGAGGACCTCGCTCAGACGCCGGACGCGCTACCCACGCGGCGTTGCCCGACCCGCTGCACCTGCAACTGGTGCCGGTACTTGGTGACGGTGCGGCGCGCCAGCGTGAACCCCTGCTGGGCGAGCTGGCGTGCGATCTCGGCATCCGAGAGCGGCTGCTCGGGCCGCTCCCGCTCGAGCATCTCCTTGACCAGCCCGCGGATCGCGGTGCCGGAGAACGCGTCGCCGTCGCTGCTCGTCATCGCGCGCGAGAAGAAGAAGCGCAGCTCGAACAGGCCGAGCGGCGTCGCCATGTACTTGTTGTTGATCGAGCGCGAGACGGTCGACTCGTGCACGCCGACCTCCTCGGCGATCTCCTTCAGGCCCATCGGCCGGATCGCCGGCGGCCCGTAGTCGAAGAAGTGCTGCTGGCGCTTGACGATCGCCTGCGAGACGCCGAGGATGGTGGCGAAGCGCTGCTCGACGTTGCGCAGCGTCCAGCGCGCCTCGCGCAGCTGCTCGGTGAGCTCCGGGTGGACGGCGCGCTGGCGCTCGAACATCTCCGCGTAGACCTTGTGCAGCCGCACCTTCGGCACGATCGCCGGGTTCAGCGCGGCGGTCCAGAGCTTGCGCACCCGCTTCACCGTGACGTCCGGCGTCACGTAGCGGATGCCGACGTCGCCGAAGCGCCAGCCCGGGCGGGGGTCGAGGCGGCGGATGCGCTCGCAGGCCGCGGCGACCTGGTCGACCGGGCGGCCCAGCACCCGGGCCAGCGAGGAGATGTCCTTCGCGGCGAGGTTCTCCAGGCGCTCGGCGATGATCACGCGGGCCAGCTCGCGCTGTTGCGGGCAGGCGATGGTCGCCAGCTGCAACTGCAGGCATTCGACGACGTTGCGGGCGGCCACGCCCGCCGGTTCGAGCGACTGCACGCGGCGCAGCGCGATCCGCAGTTCGTCCGGCTCGGCCGGCGGGTCGAGGTGGGTGACGGCGATCAGCTCGTCGAGCTCCAGGCGCAGGTAGCCGTCGTCGTCGAGCGAGTCGATCACGGCCCGGGCGAGCGACAGGTCGCGCGGCATCAGCGGCAGCACGTTCAGCTGGCCGTGCAAGGTGTCGGCCAGCGACACCGCGAACGGCACGCGGTTGATCGGCGAATCGTCGCCGTCGTCGGCACGCGCGCCGCGCGACGCGCCGTCGGCCATCCAGGGGTCGCGTTCGCCGTCGTCGTCGCGGTCCGCGGCGCCGTCGATGCGGGCGTCTCCATCGCCGTCCGGGGAGTCGGCCGGCGCCGCGCCCTGGGCGTCGGCCGCTTCGGCCGGCAGCGCGCCCTGCGGCGGCGCGCTGCCGGCCTCGAGCGGCGCGCCCTCGTCGTCGACGGCGTCGAGGAACGGATTGCTGCCCAGCGCCCCTTCGACCGTCTGCGCGAATTCGGTGGACGAGAGTTGAAGCAGGCGGACCGCATGCTGCAGGCGAGGGGAGAGGGTTTGCTGTTGCCGCGGCTCGGCGTGCATCTTCATCGAGGACATTGACGTGAGATCTCCAGGGCCGGTGGCATGAACGGACGCTGCGCAACGCAATACCCATACCCGGCCCGCCCGCCCGGAGAACCGCCGGCGGGCGGCGCCGGGCTTTCAGTTTTCGGTAGCCTTTGCGGTAAGCGGCCGCGCGGAGGGGCCGAAAAACCGGCGTGTTGTCCTACTCCCGACTACATGAAACCGCATTGAAGCCGCGCCGCGGTTTGTCTAGAGTCGTCTGCCTGGCTTCAACTCGGAAGGGGAACCGGTGAGTCGTGTCCTGATCGTCGAAGATGATGTCGACTCGGCTCGCATGATGGCCGCCCTGGTGGAGGCTGCGGGTCTCACGGTGGCGGTCGCGCATTCATTGCGCGACGCGAGACGGCAGCTCGCGCTGGACCAGCCCGAACTCCTGTTGCTCGACCTGCAGCTTCCGGACGGGCAGGGGTTGGAGCTGTTCGAGTCGGCCACCGCGCTGGCGAATGTCCATGTCGTGCTGATCACCGGCCACGCGACGCTGAACACCTCGATCCAGGCGCTGCGGCTGGGGGTCGGGGACTACCTGGTGAAGCCCGTCAGCCCGAAGCAGCTCGAGGGCATGCTGGCGCGCATCATGCGGCCCTCGGCGCTGCGCGCCGAGCTGAGCAGCGTCGGCGAGGAGTGGACGCGCAGCGGCCGCTTCGGCCACCTGTGGGGCCGCACCGAGCCGATGCAGCGTATCTACCACCAGATCGCGCGCGTCACCGGCACCTCCGTCAGCGTGTTGATCACCGGCGAGAGCGGCACCGGCAAGGAGCTCGTCGCGCGCACGCTGCACGAGCTGAGCCGGCGCCGCCATGCGCCGTTCCTGGCCATCAACTGCGGCGCGATCTCGCCGCACCTGATCGAGAGCGAGATCTTCGGCCACGAAAAGGGCAGCTTCACCGGCGCGGACCGCCAGCACCTGGGTTTCTTCGAGCGCGCCAACGGCGGCACGCTGTTCCTGGACGAGATCACCGAGATGCCGCTGGAGCTGCAGGTCAAGCTGCTTCGCGTGCTGGAGACCGGCACCTTCCTGCGCGTGGGGTCGACCGAGACGCAGGACGCCGACGTGCGCATCGTCGCGGCGACGAACCGCTCGCCCGAGGCGGCGGTGAGCGCGCGCCGCTTGCGCGAGGACCTGTACTACCGGCTCAACGTCTTCCCGATGGAGCTGCCGGCGCTGCGTGACCGCCGCGACGACATCGCGCTGCTGGCCGAGCACTTCGTCGCCGAGCTGAGCCGCAAGGAGGGCCACCTGAAACGCTTCTCGGACGCCGCGTTGGTGAAGCTGTCGGTCTACCGCTGGCCCGGCAACGTGCGCGAGCTGCGCAACGTCGTGCAGCGCAGCTATGTGATGACGGACGGCACCGAGATCAGCGACGAATGGCTGCCGATCAACCCGCCGTCGCCGGCTGCCGCGAGCGAGGACGACGCCGGCGAGATCCGCATCAAGCTCGGGGCCTCGCTGGCCGAGGCCGAACGCCACCTGATCCTGAGCACGCTGCGCCACTTCAAGCAGCACAAGGAGCTGACCGCCGCGGCGCTCGGCGTGAGTTTGAAAACGCTCTACAACCGGCTCAAGGAGTACGCCGCCGACCCGGCGGAGCTGCGCTGACGCGTGGCGGGCGCCGCCGGCCGCCGCGTCACGCCGTCAAGGGCCGCTGGCCTGGAGCTCGTGCGCGGCCTCGAGCAGCGCGCGCTCCAGCTCGTCGATCGCCATCGGCTTGATCAAATGGCGGCGGTAGCCGGCGGCGCGGCTGCGCTCCAGGTCGCTGCCCATGCCGTAGCCGCTCATCGCGATCGCGAAGCCGGCGTGGTGCTGGAGCTCGAGCGCCCGCAGCCGCTCCATCAGCTGCCAGCCGTCGCCGTCCGGCAGGCCGATGTCGGAGAGCAGCACGTCGCAGCGGTGCTGCGACAGGTGCGCCAGCGCGTCGCTCATCGTGGCCGCGGCCTCGCCGGTGTGGCCCCAGCTGTCCAGCAGCATCATCAGCATCGCGCGGCTGTCCGGGTCGTTCTCGACCAGGAAGAAGCGCAGCGGTCGGGGCGGGGCCGGCGCGCTCATGTCGGCAGCTGGGGCAAGGGCGGGAACGGCTGCGGCTCGTCCGGGCGGGGCGGCGGCTTCAGCGGCAGCTGCACCGTGAACTGCGCGCCCTGGTCGCGGCCGTCGCTGGCGGCGCGCAGCTGCCCGCCGTGGGCGGCGGCGGTGGCCTTGGAGATCGACAGGCCCAGGCCCAGGCCGCCGAACTGCTGCGTCACCCAGGTTCCGCCCTGCGTGAAGGCGTCGAAGATGCGCGGCAGCGCGTCGGTGTCGATGCCGACGCCGTCGTCGGTCACGGTCGCGATGAAGTCCTCGCCCTCGATCCGGGTCGCGATTTCGATGTGCCCTTGCATCGGGCTGAACTTCGACGAATTCTTCAGCAGGTTCCAGAACAGCTGCTGCAGCCGGTGCGCGTCGCCGGTGAGGCGGTGCACCGGCGCGTCCAGCGCCAGCGTCAGTTCCTGCTGCTTGCCGGAGATGTCGGGCATCGAGATCTCGACCGCGTTGCGGATGATCTCGTGCATGTCGACCGGCTCGTGCAGGATGTCGAGCGAGCCGCGCGCGATGCGCGTCAGGTCGAGCAGGTCGTCGATCAGGTGCGCCTCGACGCGGATGTTGCGGTGGATCACGTCCAGCGTCTCGCGCACGCCGGGCGGCAGGTCGCCGCGGCGCGACAGCATGTGCACCGCCAGCACCACCGGCGTCAGCGGCGTGCGCAGTTCGTGCGAGAGCACCGCGAGGAACTGGTCCTTCGCGGCGCTGGCGTTCTCCAGCGCCTCGCGCGCGCCCTCGTTCTGGGCCAGCGCCGCGGTCAGCTGCTGCTGGCTCAGCTCGAGCGCCTGTTGCGCCTGGCGCGCCTCGGTCTGGTCGCGCAGGATCTTCACGTAGCCGATCACCGGGCCGCCGTCGACGTCCTCGTGCATCGCCATCAGCACGCCGCTGGCCCAGAAGCGGCTGCCGTCCTTGCGCTGGTGGAAGCGGTCGTCGGAGGCGCGCCCCGTCTCGCGCGCCGTCGCGAGCTCGCGCTCCGGCACGCCGGCGGCGCGGTCTTCGTCGGTGAACACGACGTGCGCCGGCCGGCCCAGCACCTCCTTCTCGTCGTAGCCGAGCAGCCGCTGGGCGCCGGTGTTCCAGCCGGTGATGCCGCCCGCGAGGTCGGTCGAGAAGATCGCGTAGTCGCGCGCGTTGTCGATCACCAGCCGCATCAGTTCGCCGCTGTGCTGCAGCGCCGCGTCGGTCTGCTTGCGCTCGGTGATGTCGACGAAGGACAGCACCACGCCGGCGATGCGGTCCTCGATCGTGCGGTACGGGCGCAGCCGCGCGAGGTACCAGCCGCCGCGGCCGTCGACCTCGCGCTCGATCGGCACGAGGTGCTCCAGCACGCGCCCGGCGTCGGCCACCAGGGTCGGGTAGTTCAGCTGGGTCGACAGGTGCGTCAGCGGCCGCCCGACGTCGGTCGGGATCAGGTTGAACAGCGTCACCGCCGACGGCGTGTAGCGCGTGATGCACAGCTCGCGGTCGAGGAAGATGGTCGCGATCGCGGTCGCGTCCATCAGGTTGTGCATGTCGCTGTTCGAATGGCCGAGCTCGTCGACCTTGATCTTGAGCTCGTGGTTGACCGTCGTCAGCTCCTCGTTGATCGACTGCAGCTCCTCGCGGCTGGTCTCGAGCTCCTCGGTCGCCGAGCGCAGTTCCTCGTTCATCGCCTGCAGCTCTTCGTTGCTGGCTTTCAATTCCTCGGTCGAGGCCTCGTACTGCTCGACGGTGTCCTGCAGGTGCGCCTTCAGGCGCTCGAGTTCGCGGTCAAGCTGCTGGGCGACGAGGTCGGGCTCGGCGCGGATCGGCAACTCGGCGCCGTCGATCTTGTCGTCGACGGTCTCGGGCTGCAGCACCACGAGGTACAGGCCGATGCCGATGTCCGGTGCGGGCGAGACCCGCAGCGTCACGATCGTGCGCGCGCCGTGCAGGTCCAGCGGCAGGCGCGCGGCTTCGGCCGGGTGGCCCGAGCTCATGGTCTGCGACAGCAGCGCGCGCAGCTCGATGCGCAGGCTCGGGTGCACCGCGTCGAGCAGGTTGGTGCTCGGCTCGCCGCCCCGAAAGCGCAGGAAGCGCCCGGCATTGGCCGACAGGTGCAGGATCGCGTGGTCGCTGTTGATCAGCACCGAGGGCGGCGCGAAGTGCTCCAGCAGGCGCAGGTGCACGTCGCCCCACGAGCGGTTGCGCGGCTCGGCGCCGCCGCCCGGGGCCAGCGCGGGGCTGGCGGCGCTGCGCTCGACCAGGCGGCTCGCCAGGCTCGCGCCTTCGGCCGCCTGCTGCTGCGCCTCGTAGGCCAGGGCCAGCGTGCCGGGGCCGGCGCCGATCGGCAGCACCGTGCGCAGCGCCGGACGGTGCGCGTACAGCCGGTGCTTCTTGTCGAGCACGCTGAACAGCGGGCTCTCGTCGTCGACCGATTCGGACGAGCCGAGGAACAGCCGCCCGCCCGTCCGCAGCGCGAAATGAAAAATGTCGATCGCGCGCGCCTGGGCGTCGCGCGTCAGGTAGATCAAGAGGTTGCGGCAGGTGACGAGGTCGAGCCGGGAGAACGGCGAATCCTTCAGCAGGTCGTGGACCGCGAACAGCACCGTCTCGCGCAATTCGCGCCGCACCCGGTAGCCGCGCTGGTCGCGCGTGAAGAAGTGGCGCAGGCGGTCGTCGGAGACGTCGGCCTCGATCGTCGCCGGGTACACGCCTTCGCGCGCCGACTGCACCGCGTCCTCGTCGAGGTCGGTCGCGAAGACCTGGATCAGCGGCGGCGCCTCGAGCGTGCGCGCGTGCTCGTGCAGCAGCATCGCGACCGAATAGGCCTCTTCGCCGGTCGCGCAGGCGGTGACCCAGACGCGGACCGAGTCGCTGGGGCTCTTGTTGCGGAACAGGTCGGGGATGTGGCTTTCGAGCGCCTCGAAGCAATCGGCGTCGCGGAAGAAATTGGTGACGCTGATCAGCAGGTCCTGCAGCAGCGCGCCGGCCTCGCCGGAGCGCGTGCGCAGGCAGTCGAGGTAGGCGGCCATGTCCTCGACGCCATTGACCTGCATGCGCCGGCCGATGCGCCGCACGATGGTCGCGCGCTTGTAGTACGAGAAATCGCGCCCGGTGCGCACGCGCAGGAAGGACAAAATGTCGCGCAGCAGGCCTTCATCGGCGGCCGGCGCCACCGGCACCGGCTGCGCCGGCTGCGGGCCGTCCTCGGGCGGCAGCCGAAGCCGGGGCTCGAGCCGGTGGTACGCGAGCAGGCGCGCCGGCATCTCGGCCACCGGCAGCACCCAGTCGACCATGCCGGTCGCGAAGGCCGAGCGCGGCATGCCTTCCTGCTCGGCCTCCTTCGGGTCCTGCACGATCGTCAGGCCGCCGCGCTCCTTGATCCGCTTGATGCCGATCGCGCCGTCGCCGTCGCCGCCCGACAGCACGATGGCCGAGGCGTGCGGCCCGTGCGAGTCGGCCAGCGCGCGGAAGAACAGGTCGACCGCCACGTGCTTGCCACGCTCGACCTGCAGCTCGGCCAGCTGCAGCGAGCCGTCGCGCGTGGTCAGCGCCTTGCGCGGCGGGATCACGTAGACGGTGTCGGGCTCGAGGCGCGCGTTCTCCTGCACCTGGACGACGCGCATCGCGGTGCAGCGCTGCAGCACGTCGGCGAGCAGGCTCTCGTGCTCGGACGACAGGTGCACGATGACGACGAAGGCCATGCCCGAATCCGCCGGCATGATCTCGAAGAACTGGCGCAGCGCCGCGATCCCGCCGGCCGAGCCGCCCAGGCCGACGACGTTGAGCAGTTCGTAGCCGCGCGTGGGCACGACGTCGTCGAGCCGCTCGGCAGCGGCTTCTTCGTCTTCGTCCGGAGTCAGTGCGTCCACGGGGCGGCTTCCTCCACCGGTTGGCCGTGCGGGTCCGGCCGGGGGCACCCGGTGCTGAGTCGATTATGGATCGCGACGCGCGCCGGCGACGGCGCTGCGCCATCACCGGCGGCGTCAGCGCTCACCGATTCCGGATCGATCCGGGCGATGCTGTCGCACGGCCAGCACCGCCGCCGCCGCCGCCGCGGGGGCGGGCGCAAGCGCCGGCGGCGCGCGTTGCAAGGCCGCGCCGGCGTCGCCGTCGCCGTTCATCATGGCCTGGAAGCCGACCCGCGCGACGTGGGCCGGGTCGTCCTGCGCCTGCGCGCCGAACGTCAGGCACGTGACCGTGATCCCGCTGTCGCGCAGCTCGCTGCGCAACGCGGACGAGAACGCGTCGATGAAGGCCTGGGTGCCGCTGTGGATCGGCTGCGAGGCGTCGTCCGGCCTCGTGCCGCCGGTCAGGGCCGTGACCAGGATGCGACCATGGCGGCGCAGCTGCATGCGCCCGCCGATGCGGTGGATCAGGTCGGCGGTGCCGACCAGGTCGGAGTCGATCGCGTGGCGGACCCGGGCGAAGTCCTGCGTCAGGAAGGAACGCCCGAGCGGCTGGCCGGCGTTGGCGAGCAGCGCGTCGACGTCGCGTCCGCCGGCCGCCGCGGCCAGGTGGGCGACGCCGTCCGCGCTGCTCAGGTCGAGTTGCAGGGCCTCGACCTGCGCGCCGAGCGCGCGCAGCCGGTTCGCGGCGTCCTCGATGCGCGGCTCGTCGCTGGCGAGCAGCAGGTCGAAGCCGTGGCGCGCGCAGCAGCGCGCCAGCTCGTAGCCGACGCCCGACGACCCCGCGGTGACGATCGCCAGCGGTCGCTGCTCGGTGCGGATGCCGCTGCCCATGGGACCTCCGTTCAGGATCGGTTGAGGGTGCCGAAACGCGCCGGGGGCGGCGCCCGCCGGCGATACCGGACGGGCAACCGCCATGCCCGAGCCCGCCCGTGCCCGGCGGGCGGCGCACCGGGCGGCGCGGTGCGATTTGCGGCAATTGCTTCCAAAGCGGATCAAAGCAGCGTGACCCGGCGCAGCTCGGCGCGCAGCAGCGGCAGTTGCAGCGGCTTGCTCAGGAAGCCGTCCATGCCGCTGGCCATGCAGCGGTCCTGCTGCGTCGCCCGGTCGCCCGAGGTCGCCGCGACGATCGCGCAGGGCGAGATCTCGCCGGCGCGCTGCAGGCGCCGCAACGCGCGCGTCGCGCCCAGGCCGTCGAGCACCGGCATCTCGACGTCCATCAGCACCGCGTGCGGTGCGATGCGGCGGCAGCGATCGATCGCCTCGAGCCCGTGCCGTGCGACGGCGACGTCGTAGCCCAGCGACTCGAGCAGCGCGCTGGCCACGACGCGATTGAGCTCGTTGTCGTCGACCACCAGCACCAGCGGCCGCTCGACGAACAGCAGCGGCGAAATCGCGGTGTCCAGCGAACGTCGGGTGCCGTCCTGCCGCTTCGCGTCCGTGTAGGCCGCCAGCTCGGCCGGGCTGAACGGATGGATGTGCACCTCGCAGCCCGGCAGCGATTCGGGGTGGCTCAGGCTCACCGAGCCCGTCGCCGCCGAGTACGCGACCCGGGTCGCCGCGGGCAGCGCGCGGCGCAGCTGCAGCGCGGACGGCGGAGTGGCGCCGTCGAACTCGAACACGATCACCAGGTCCGGCGCGCGCGTGCGGCCGCCGGTCGTCGCGGCGTGCTGCTGCGCATGGGCGCAGGAGTCGAAGCGGGTGACGATCCAGCCCAGGCGCTGCAGGCGCCGCGTCAGCGAATCGGCCGCGGCGTCTTCGCTGCTGACCAGCCAGGCGCGCGACGGCCCCGACGATCCCGCCGTGCCGCGGCCGTCGGTGACGACCTCGAAATCGGCCGAGCGGAAGGTCGCGCGCAGCAGCATGCCGTCGCTCGGCAGGCACGCGAACTCCAGTTCCGCCCCGGTGATCGGGCAGCGGCCGCCCGCGACGCGTGCGCCGGCCACGGGCTCCGTCACGGGCAGCGCGTGCATCTCCAGGCGCTCGAGCACCGCGCCCACGACCTCGCCGCCGGCCACTTGCCCGGCGCCCGCCGCGGTGACGGTGAGCCGGCATTCGTCGCCGTCGACCTCGGCTTCGGCGAGGAACATCACGAAGCCGCTTTTGAGGCAGTCGATCGCGCCGCACAGCAGCCGATGCAGCGTGCGCTGCAGCCGGTGGACGTCGATCGCCAGGCTGATGCTGGGGCCGCGGTAGTCGAACGAGAACGACCGCGACTTCGACAGCACCGCGGGCGCGACCTGGCGCGCCGCCAGCGTGAAGACCTCGGAGAAGTCGACGTGCTCCACCCGGCCTCCCGCGGCCGCGTCATCGGCCCGAAGAGGGGGTGCGGGGTTCGTTGATGGCCATGGGTCGCTCCATTGAAGGGGGGTGGGATCGAGCAACTCGATCCGGCGACAGGGCATGCGGCGTTCCCGACCGGTGCCGGCGGGGCGAAAAGCTCAGCTGGCGACCCAGCTTTGATATCCCTTGCGCCGCAGGTCGCAGGCCGGGCACATGCCGCAGCCGTAGCCCCAGACGTGGCGCTTGCTGCGGTCGCCGAGGTAGCAGGTGTGGGTGTGCTCGACGACGATGTCGTTCAGCGCGTCGCCGCCGAGCTGCTCGGTCAGGGCCCAGGTCTGGGCCTTGTCCATCCACATCAGCGGCGTCTCGATCGTCATCGGCGAGTCGACCCCGAGGCTGATCGCGACCTGCAGCGCCTTCAGCGTGTTGTCGCGGCAATCGGGGTAGCCGGAGAAATCGGTCTCGCACATGCCGCCGACCAGCACGTTCAGGCCGCGCCGGTAGGCGACGGCCGCGGCGAAGGTGAAGAACAGCAGGTTGCGCCCCGGCACGAAGGTGTTGGGCAGGCCTTGCGCGTTCATCTCGATCGCGCGCTCGCTGGTCAGCGCGGTCTCGGAGAGCTGACCGAGCAATGCCATGTCGAGCAGGTGGTCCTCGCCGAGGCGCCGCGACCATTTCGGGAACTTCGCGTGCAGCGCCGAGCGCACGTGCAGCCGGCATTCGAGCTCGACCATGTGGCGCTGGCCGTAGTCGAAGCCGATCGTCTCGACGTGCTCGAAGCGCGACAGCGCCCACGCGAGGCAGGCGGTCGAATCCTGCCCGCCCGAGAACAGCACCAGCGCACGGCGCGGGTCGGTGGCCGCGGCGATCATGCGCGGATCTCGCCGTGCCCGAGCACGATCCATTTCATCGACGTCAGCCCCTCGATCCCGACCGGGCCGCGGGCGTGGAATTTGTCGGTGCTGATGCCGATCTCCGCGCCGAGGCCGTACTCGAAGCCGTCGGCGAAGCGCGTCGACGCGTTGACCATCACGCTGGCCGAATCGACCTCGCGCAGGAAGCGCATCGCGTTCGAGTGCGTCTCGGTCAGGATCGCGTCGGTGTGGTGCGAGCCGTAGCGGTTGATGTGCGCGATCGCGGCGTCCAGGCCGTCGACGAGCTTCACGCTGATGACCGGCGCGAGGTATTCCTCGGCCCAGTCTTGTTCGGTCGCGGGCGCCAGCCTGGCGCCCGGCACCGTCTGCAGCAGCGCGAGCGCGGCGGCGTCGCCGCGCATCTCGACGCCCTTCGCGGCGAACAGCGCGCCGATCTTCGGCAGGAACGCGGGCGCGATCGCCGCGTGCACCAGCAGCGATTCGGCCGCGTTGCACGGGCTGTACTTGTTCGTCTTCGCGTTGTCGGTCACGCGCAGCGCGAGCGCGAGCTCGGCGCTCGCGTCGACATAGACGTGGCAGTTGCCGTCCAGGTGCTTGATCACCGGCACCTTGGCCTCGCGGCTGATGCGCTCGATCAGGCTCTTGCCGCCGCGCGGGATGATCACGTCGATCGCCTCGGGCGAGGCGATCAGCACGCCGACCGCGGCGCGGTCGGTCGTCTGCACCAGCTGAACCGCGTCCGGCGGCAGGCCGGCCTCGGCGAGCGCCGCCTGCACCAGCTGCCAGAGCGCGAGATTGGAATGGATCGCCTCCGAGCCGCCACGCAGGATGCAGGCGTTGCCGCTCTTGATCGCCAGCGACGCGGCCTCGATCGTCACGTTCGGCCGGCTCTCGTAGATCATCCCGAACACGCCCAGCGGCACCCGCATCTGGCCGACCTGGATCCCGCTCGGGCGGCTGCGCAGGTTCGTGATCTCGCCGATCGGGTCCGGCATCGCGGCGATCTGCTCGCAGCCTTCGGCGACGGTCGCGATGATCTTCTCGCTCAGCCGGAGCCGGTCGACCAGCGGCGCGGCCAGGCCGGCGGCCTCGGCCGCGGCGATGTCTTGGGCGTTGGCGGCCGCGAGCGGCGCACCGCCCTCGCGCAGGCGCCGCGCCAGCGCGATCAGCGCCGCATTCTTGGCCGCCGTCGACGCCGCCGCCATGCGCGCCGACGCCGCCCGGGCGGCCGCGCCCATGTGGGCGATGGTGGCTTGCAGATCGTGGGAAGTCATCGCGTGAATTGTCGCCGCAACCGGTCAATAGCGTCGCGTCCCGGCCGCAGGAACGCGATCAAGACACGATTGGACACATTTTGTTCAAACAAGTCATCGGGGAACGTGCAGTACGCACGAAAATTGACAAATGAGCGATTTCGACCAAACGACTCTTTGGCGTCTGAGTAGTTTCGAACGCTATCGGATGAACAACGGCACGAGCGCGTTCGGCAAGCTGGCGGACCGCACCTTGCTGCCGACGACGCTGCTGTCGGACCTCGGCCGGCTCGAGCTGGACGGCACCGGCGGCGACGTGCTGGAGGTCGTGGCGGCCTGCATGCGGCACCACGAATCGGCGCTGCTGTGCCTGCAACTGGACGGTTTCGTCGTCCCGGTGACGCTGTTTCCGAGCCAGCAGCTCTATCACTCTCCGCGTGACCTGCTCGCCGACCGCGGCGCGGCGCTGGCGCGTGCGACGGTGCTCAGCACCGAGCCGCCGGGGTTGCGCCCGCTCGGGCATTCGCAGTCCGAGCGTGTCGGCAGCCCGGCGCATTACCGCCCGCTGCCGCCGCTGCTGTGGGCGATGGCGCAGCACGTGGCCCGCTCCAGCCTGCTGACCGAGATCGCCGGTGCCGCCGCGTACCGCGCGACCCGGCGCCTGGGCGACGACGGCGTGACCCCGGGCGGCGCGCTGAGCTCGGCCGCCGACGCGCTGACGCGCGAGACGGTGTCGATTCGCACGATCGCGTCCTGGCCCGGCATGAGCGTGGAGCGCGCGCGCCGGCTGCTGAACGGGCTGTACCTGCTGTCCGCGCTGCGCCTGACGCGCGGCGGCCCGGCCGCGCGGGCGGAGCCCAAGCCGTGGTTCGGGCTGCTCGGCGGCAAGCACCGCTGACGGGGTTTTCTCCCTCAGCCGATCTCGCGCCAGCGGTGGCAGGCGACGAGTTGCGCTTCGCCCGCCGGCTCCAGCAGCGGCACCTCGACCCGGCAGCGCTCGACCGCGAACGGGCAGCGCTTGTGGAACGTGCAGCCGCTGGGCGGGTTCAGCGGCGACGGCAGCTCCCCGCTCAGCACCTGGCGCGCCTGGCGCGCGCTCTTGTCGATGCGCGGCGTGCTCGCCAGCAGCGCGCGCGTGTACGGGTGGCGCGGCGCATCGAACAGCGCGCGCTTGGGCGCCTGCTCGACGACCTTGCCGAGGTACATCACCAGCACCTCGTCGGCGATCAGCTCGACGACCGCGAGGTTGTGGGAGATGAAAACGTAGGCGACGCGCGTCTCCTCCTGCAGGTCCATCAGCAGGTTCAGCACCTGGGCCTGGATCGAGACGTCGAGCGCCGAGACCGGCTCGTCGAGCACGACGATCGCCGGCCGCAGCATCAGCGCGCGCGCGATCGCGATGCGCTGGCGCTGGCCGCCCGAGAACATGTGCGGGTAGCGCTCGGCGTGTTCCGGCCGCAGCCCGACGCGCGCCAGCATCGCGCGCGCCTGCTCGGCGCGGGCGGCCTTCGCGAGATCGGTGTTGATCACGAGCGGCTCGTCCAGCGCGTGGCCGATCTTCTTGCGCGGGTTCAGGCTCGCGAACGGGTTCTGGAACACCATCTGCACCTGGCGGCGCAGCTGGGCTTTCAACGCCGCGTCGGCGTTCGTCACGTCCGCGCCGTCCAGCTGCAGCGCGCCCGAGGTCGGCGTCTCGATCATCGTCAGCTGGCGCGCCAGCGTGCTCTTGCCGCAGCCCGATTCGCCGACGACCGCGAGCGTGCGGCCGGCGGCGAGCTCGAACGACACGCCGTCGAGCGCGCGCGCGAGCGCCTTCGGTTTCAGGAAGCCGGTCGAGACCGGGTAGTGCTTCGCGAGGGCCTGTGCCTCGAGCACCGGGCGCGGCGGCGTGGTCATACACGCACCGCCTTCGTCAGCGGAAAGAAGCAGCGCGCCTGCGCGCCGACGTCGCCGTCCAGCGCCGGCTGCTCGGCGTGGCAGCGCGGCTGCACGTACGGGCAGCGCGGCGAGAGCAGGCAGCCGCTCGGCCGGTCGTACGCGCCGGGCACCATCCCGGCCATCGAGCGCAGCCGGCGCTGGCCGATGTTGTGCTCGGGCAGCGCCGCGAGCAGCGCCTCGGTGTACGGGTGGCGCGGCGCCTCGAAGATTTCGGGCACCCGCGCGGTCTCGACGACCTGGCCGGCGTACATCACGAGCACGCGCTGCGCGACCTCGGCGACGACGCCCAGGTCGTGCGTGATCAGCACCAGCGCCATCCCGGTCGCGCGCTGCAGCTTGATCAATAGCGCGAGCATCTGGGCCTGGATCGTCACGTCCAGCGCGGTCGTCGGCTCGTCGGCGATCAGCAGGCGCGGGTGGCAGGCGATCGCCATCGCGACCATCACGCGCTGGCTCATGCCGCCGGAGAGCTGATGCGGGTAGGCCGACAGGCGCCGCTCGGCGTCCGGAATCTCGACCTGCTGCAACAGCTCCAGCGCCCGCGCGCGCAGCGCCTTGCGCGAGCCGCCCTCGTGCAGTCGAAGCGTCTCGACGAGCTGGAATTCGACCGTGAAGCACGGGTTCAGGCTCGCCATCGGATCCTGGAAGATCATCGCGATGTCCTTGCCCAGCAGGCCGCGGCGTTCCTTGAGCGGCATGGCCAACAGGTCGCGGCCGTCGAAGCTCAGGCGCTGCGCTTGGACGCGGCCGGGCTCGTCGAT
Source organism: Burkholderiaceae bacterium (assembly GCA_036500445.1). Taxonomy (GTDB): domain Bacteria; phylum Pseudomonadota; class Gammaproteobacteria; order Burkholderiales; family Burkholderiaceae_C; genus LMDS01. The sequence goes on from DASYCA010000055.1 coordinate 15,933, forward strand.
CAGCCCCATCAGCGCGAGCGCGGTGACGCTCTTGCCCGAGCCGGATTCGCCGACGATGCCCAGCACCTCGCCCGCGTCCACATGCAGGCTGACCTGGTCGACCGCGCGGTGCGGGCCGAATTCGACGCCAAGGTTCTGGACTTCGAGCAGGGCCATGTCGATCGGGACCTCAGCGCTTCAGGCGCGGATCGAGCGCATCGCGCAATCCGTCGCCCATCAGGTTGAACGCCAGCACCGAGACCAGGATCGCGAGTCCCGGCAGCGTGACGACCCACCACGCGCTCTGGATGAACTCGAGCGCGCTCGCGAGCATCGAGCCCCATTCGGGTGTCGGCGGCTGCGCGCCCAGCCCGAGGAAGCCGAGCGCGGCGGCATCGAGGATCGCCGTTGAAAAACCGAGCGTGGCCTGCACGATCAGCGGCGCGGCGCAGTTCGGCAGCACGGTGTCGAACATCAGCCGCAAGGTGCCGGCGCCGGCGATGCGGGAGGCGGCGACGTAGTCCTTGCCCATCTCGCCGATCACCGCGGCGCGCGTCAGGCGGACGAAGTGCGGCAGCATCACGATCGCGATCGCATCCATCGCGTTCATCAGCCCCGGCCCGAGGATCGCGACGACCGCGACGGCCAGCAGCAGGCTGGGCAGCGCGAGCATGATGTCCATCAGCCGCATGATCGTGAATTCGATCCCGCCGCGAAAGAAGCCGGCGACCAAGCCGAGCAGCACGCCGCCGGTCAGCGACAGCACGACCGAGACGAGCCCGATCAGCAGCGACAGCCGCGTGCCATGGATCAGCCGCGACAGCAGATCGCGCCCGACCGGGTCGGTGCCGAGCAGGAAGACGTGGCCGCCGATCGCTCGAGTGGACGGCGGCTTCAGCACCGCGTCGGTGTACTGCTCCTTCGGCGAGTACGGCGCGATCACGTCGGCGAACACCGCGCAGAAGACGAGCAGCGCGATCACCGCGAGGCCGATCATCGCGCCGCGGTTGCGCCTGAAATCGCGCCACAGCGCCGCGAACGGCGTTGCCGGAAGAAGGACTGCCTCCTCTCCCGCTCGCGGGAGAGGGCTGGGGTGGGGGCCTTCGCGCGCCTCCATGTTCACTGGTGCCGAATCCGCGGGTTGATCACGCCATACAGCACGTCGACCACCAGGTTCACCCCGATGATCACGCTCGCGCTCATCAGGAGCCCGCCCTGCACGGCCGGGTAGTCGCGCCGTCCGATCGCCTCGACGATCCACTTGCCGATGCCCGGCCAAGAAAAAATCGTCTCGGTCAGGATCGCCCCGGCGAGCAGGGTGCCGACCTGCAATCCCACCGTCGTGACGACCGGGATCAGCGCGTTGCGCAGCGCATGCACGCCGACGACGCGCACGCTGGAGGCGCCCTTCGCGCGCGCGGTCCGCACGTAGTCCTCGCGCAGCACCTCCAGCATGCTCGAGCGCGTCATCCGCGCGATCACCGCGAGCGGGATCGTGCCGAGCGCGATCGACGGCAGCACCAGGTGCGACAGCGCGCTCCTGAACGCACCCTTGTCGGGGGCCAGCAATGAGTCGATCAGCATGAAGCCGGTCACCGGCGGGATGTCGAACTCGATCGCGATGCGCCCCGAGACCGGCGTCCAGCCGAGCGTGACCGAGAAGGTCAGGATCAGCAGCAGGCCCCACCAGAAGATCGGCATCGAAAAGCCGGTGAGGGATGCGCCCATCACCGAGTAGTCCCACACCGTGTTGCGCTTGACGGCCGCGACGATGCCCGCCGGCAGCCCGATCACGAGCGCGAGCAGCATCGCGCAGAGCGAGAGCTCGATCGTCGCGGGGAAGCGCGCGATGAATTCGCGGAAGACCGATTCGT
>DASYCA010000056.1:0-1517 GCA_036500445.1 Burkholderiaceae bacterium
TCGTGCCCGAGCTTCCCCTCGGCTCGCACGAGGTGCCGCTGCGCGCGGACGCCGACCTGTCGCCGAAGGGCCTCGCGGCGATCGTCGCGGGCGTGCTCGACGCGCTCGACCTCGACGACGTCACGCTCGTCGGCAACGACACCGGCGGCGCGCTCTGCCAGCTCGTGGTCGTCGAGCATCCGCAGCGCGTCGGCCGGCTCGTGCTCACCGACTGCGACGCCTTCGAGAACTTCCCGCCCAAGGCGTTTCGCTCGATGGTCACCGCGGCCAAGGCGCCCGGCATGCTGCGGGCGATGCTCGAGCCGATGCGGATCCCGGCCGCCCGGCGCCTGCCGATCGCCTACGGCGGGCTGACCAAGCGCCCGGTCCCGCGCGACGTGACGGACGGCTGGACGCTGCGCGCGCTCAAGGACGGCGGCGTGCTGCGCGACCTGCGCAAGGTCCTGATCGGCATCGATCCGGCGGTGCTGCTGGACAACGCGCCGAAGCTGGCGCAGTTCGGCAAGCCCGTGCTGCTGGCGTGGGGGAGCGAGGACAAGTTCTTCCCGGTCGCGCACGCACACCGGCTCGCGGCGATCTTCCCCGACGCCCGCGTCGAGGAGATCGCCGACGCCTACACCTTCGTCAGCTGGGATCAGCCCGGCCGGCTGGCCGAGCTGATCGGGGCGTTCGCCGCTCAGCCGATCGGCGTGGCCTGAGCGCCCGCGCTGCCGGTGCCCGCCGCGGCCATCGGCAGCGCGCCCTCGGGCACCTCGCCCGGCAGCGGGTCGAACCAGCGCACCATCAGCGCCTCCGCCGGCCGGCCGGCGATCAGCGGGCGCAGGTCGCGCAGCGCCCACAGCAGGCGCAGCGTCGGCGCGATCTGCAGGTCAGCCGCGTTGGGCTCGGCACCGTTGAGGACACCCTCGGCGATCAACGCGTCCACGTGGTCGAGCAGGCCGGGCAGCTCCGCGATCGCCTGGCGGACGGTGGCGTCGGAGACGCCGTTGATGCGCCGCTCGATCGGCAGGATCAGCTTCGAGGCCGCCAGGACCGCGGGCATCGGCAGCTTCGGGTTGCGCTGGCCCGCCTGGAACGCGTGCATCGCGCGCGGGTGCGCGCCGAACCCGATCCACAGCAACGTGCGGGGGATCGGCTGCAGGACCTCGTCGCCCCAGCGCTCGGCCTCCTCGATCGCCGCCGCGCCGGCCGGGCCGTCGTAGAGCGGCGGGTCGGGCACGCGCCGGTCCAGCTCGCGCAGGATCGCGCGCGAGCCCTGCACCTTCTGGCCGTCCTCGAAGCGGATGCCGGGAACGGTGCGCTCACCGAACCGCGCCTTCATCACCACCGGCTGCATGGCGGGCAGGATCTCCAGGATCTTGAACTCGACGCCCTTCAGCGCGAGGGCCTGCTCCACGGTGGCGCAGGGGTGCGAGCCGTGGACGACATAGAGGCGTGCGGGCATGGCGCCGACCCTAACTGTTGGCATGATGCGCGACCAGATGCTCCTCGTCGTCGACGTCGGCAACACCCAGACC
>DASYCA010000057.1:0-6238 GCA_036500445.1 Burkholderiaceae bacterium
TGGTGCGCGCGCACGAAGCCGATCGCGCTGGACGGCGCGAACAGCACCGCCTGCAACTTCGCATCGGCCGGCAGCAGGCTGGCGAGTGCGGCCGCCGGTGTCACGGCCTGGCCCGGGGCCGCGAGCACCGCGCTGACGACGCCGTCCTGCGGCGCGCGCACGACGATGCGCCGGCGCGCCTCGTTCTCGGCGCCCTGCTGCGCGAGCACCGCGAGGTCGCGGTCGATCTCGCCCTGCGCCGCCTGCGTGTGCAGCGGCAGCTCGTTGCGCTGCGCGAGCAGCGCGGCGATCTCGCGCTCGCGCGCGGCACGCTGGCGCTGCAGCGCCTGCAACTGGGCCTTGACGCCGAGCACGTCCCCGGCCTTCGCGCGCACCTGGGCGCTCGAGACGAAGTTGTCGTTCTGCAGCGACTGGTACTGCGTCAGCGCGTCCTGCGCGAGCGCCAGGCGCTGGCGCTGCAACTCGGCCTCGGCCGACATCGCGTCGATCTCGTGGCGCATGTCGGCGATCTGGGCGTCGATCGCCACGGTCTGGGTCTTCTCGAGCTGCAGGCGCTGCGTCGAGGCGTCCTGCAGGCTGCGCTCGCGCGACGCGATGCTGGATTGAACGGCGCTTTGCGTGTCGCCGCTCGGCGTCGCCGAGCCGACCGCGAGCACGAACAGCACGTCGCCCCGGTGCACGGCGCGGCCCTCGCTGACGTGGCTTTCGAGCACCGACGCCGATTGCGGCGCGACCAGGCGGATCACGCCATGGTCGGGCGCCAGATAACCGGAGACGCGGGCCTTGCGCGTGTACTCGCCGAGCGCGAGAAAGCTTCCGACGGCGATCGCGGTGAGCACCACGAACAGCGTCAGGACCGTGAGCGAAACCGGCCGGATCAGCGCAATGCTGCCCAGCCATTCGCGTTGATGGTGGCTCAGGGCCTCCGGGCGGAACAGGCCGGCCACGGGTTCAAGCCTCGATCGGCGCGGCCGATCGCGGCCAGGCGGGCTGAGGCGCGCTTACCAGGTGCCCTTCGGCGTCCCGCCGGCGACCTGGCCGAGCTTGTCCAGCGGCAATTCGACGGGGGTGCTCGGAACTTGGGTCTGGGCGGCGACGAGGGGTTGGTTGAGCTGTTGCATGCTGCACTCCTGGGGTTGGTGGGTGCACGCCACGCATGCACTGCAGCCATTGCAGCAGCAGCAGATCATTCGCGTAACTGTCAAGTCTTACAGGGTGGGGCCTGGCGAGACAACTGTTACATCGCGGGAAATGTGCGCATTTCCGATGTTTTCAGACCGCAGCGCGCGGCCTCAGCGCAACAGGCCGAGCCGAAGCGCTTTGAGCACCGCCTGGTGCTTGTTCACGCAGCCGAGCTTGTGGGTCGCGTTGTTGACGTGCATGACGGCGGTGCGTTCGGCGATGCCCAGCACCTCGCCGACTTCCCACGCGGTCTTGCCGGCCATCGTCCAGCGCAGCGCCTCGAGTTCGCGCGGCGTCAGCGAGGGCGTCGACGGGTCGATCGGGCCGGGCACGAGGATGCGTTGCGCGGCGTCCTGCGCGTGCACCGCGAACAGCTGCAGGTCGGCGACGATGCGGGTCAACTCGGTCGAGTCCTGCGGCACCGGGCGGTCGCGGTCGACGCCCATGATGAAGTGCCGGCCCTCGGGCATGTGCAGCGCCAGCGCGATGCCCGAGTTGTAGCCGAAGCGGGCCTGCTCCTCCCACATCTCGCCCAGGCCCTCGCGGACGTAGGTGGCCTGGTCCCAGATGATGGGCACGCTGCGGCGCTTGCAATGCTGCATCACCGGGTCCAGCCGCCCGAGGCTCACGTCCTGGAACACGTCCTTGAAGGCGCTCGGGGTGTTGTCGACGGTGATGAACTCGGCTTCGCCGAGCATGTGGTCGATGACCAGGGTGACCGCCACGGTCTCGAAGCCGAGCCGCCGGGTGAACGCGATCAGTTCACTCTGGAACTCGTCGCGATTCCGACTCTTCAGAACTTCGGAGAAACCACCCTGAAGCATCCCGACCCTTCAATCGCAATTGCAAACAAATTCACCGGACAACGCCAAAGGCGACTCAACCTGACAGGGTTTACAGATGGCAAGGCGGGATCGCCTCGTCAGACTCGGAACTTCGATCAAACAGTTACAGGAGCTCGATCATCGACGTATCGGCGATGGCAGGCGTCATGACGCCCGCCTGGATAGTCTACGCATGGGCCCCTGTATTGTGGCAGGCGAGTTCGGCCCCGCGCCTTCATCTCGTGCACCTCGGCACGCGGGTGTTGACGTCGGGCGACGCGGACAATCCCTGCTCCGGCCAGACCTTGTGGGGCGAACAGACCGAAGCCCGTGCCGCCGGCGTCGCCTGGGACTGGGTCGAGTTGCGCGAGGGCGTGGTCGCGATGTCCGACCCGTTCGGCATGGTCACCAACCTGAGGCTGCTGGACGACCGCGGCGAGGCCCTGAGCCAGACCCAGGTCGCGCTGCAGCTGCACCAGCTGGTGCACGCGCTGCCGTGGCAGGACGAGGTGGCGCGCGCGCTGCACAAGCCGCCGGGCGAGCCGCATCTTCATTTGCTTACACAGTAAGAGTTGTCAAACAGCCATCGGTACTTTCCCACGGCCGGCGACAAACGACTACCCTGAGGGCCTCAGCAAGCCACGGCACCCTGCCGTGGCACCCGACCAGAGGTCCACAGGCGCCATGAAAGAATACCGACTCGCGGCATGGCCCCAATTGCGGCATCCCTTCGACAAGACCGCGTACCGGCGCATGCTCAGCAACATGTCGCACCGCCACATGTCCCTGGCCCAGCTGGCCGAATGCAGCGGGATTCGGCGCCACCAGGTGCGCCAGTTCGTCGAGATGCTCGGCGAACGCGGGCTGGTCGCCGAGCGCGAGGTGAGCGAGCCCGACTCGCTGTTCGATTCGCTGCGCCCGCTCGGCGGCTGGATCAAGCGCGCGATCAGTGCGCCGCTTCCTTCGCGTGATTGATCGTGTACTTCGGAATCTCGATCACGACGTCCTGATTCGACAGGATCGCCTGGCACGACAGGCGTGAATTCGGCTCCAGGCCCCAGGCGCGGTCGAGCAGGTCCTCTTCGCTCTCGTCGATCTCGCCCAGCGACGCAAACCCCTCGCGCACGATCACGTGGCAGGTCGTGCAGGCGCAGCTGAGCTCGCAGGCGTGCTCGATCTCGATGTGGTGGTCGAGCAAGGCCTCGCAGATCGAGGTGCCGCTCGGCGCTTCGATCTGCGTGCCGGTCGGGCAGTACTCGGCGTGGGGCAGGATCTTGATGATGGGCATGGGATCGGTGAGCTGGAAAACCTAGACCTGGTCGACGCGCTTGCCGGCCAGCGCGACGCGGATGCCGCGGTTCATGCGCTCGGCCGCGAACGCTTCGGTGCCCTGCGCGAGGGCTTCGACGGCGGCGTCGATGAGGTGGTGATCGGTGGCTTCGCGCCGAGCCTGCAGCGCGCCGACCAGGGCATCGATCCCGGCGCGCTCGGCCGCGCTCAGCAGGTCGCCGTCGGCGGCCAGCGCCGATTGCGTGGCGAGCACCATGCGCTCGGCCTCGACGCGCGATTCGCGCAGGCTGCGCTCGGCCATGTCGGCCTCGGCGGTGCTGAAGCTCTCGGTCAGCATGCGCGCGATCTCGTCGTCGGCCAGGCCGTAGCTCGGTTTCACGGTGATCGCCGCCTCGACGCCCGAGGTCTCCTCGCGCGCGGTCACGTTCAGCAGCCCGTCGGCATCGACCTGGAAGCTCACGCGCACGCGCGCCGCGCCGGCGACCATCGGCGGGATGCCGCGCAGCTCGAAACGCGCGAGCGAGCGGCAGTCGCTGACGACCTCGCGCTCGCCCTGCACGACGTGGATGGCAATCGCGGTCTGGCCGTCCTTGAAGGTGGTGAAATCCTGGGCCCGCGCGGTCGGGATCGTGCTGTTGCGCGGGATGATGCGCTCGACCAGCCCGCCCATCGTCTCCAGGCCCAGCGACAGCGCGATCACGTCGAGCAGCAGCAGCTCGCCGGCGCCGGCATTGCCGGCCAGCGCGTTGGCCTGGATCGCCGCGCCGAGCGCGACGACCTCGTCCGGGTTCAGGTTCGTCAATGGCGTGCGGCCGAAGAACTCGCCGACCGCCGCCTGCACCATCGGCATGCGGGTCGAGCCGCCGACCATCACGACGCCCTGCACCTCGGTCTTGTCGGTCTTCGCGTCGCGCAAGACCTTGCGCACTGCCGAAACCGTGCTTTGCACGAGGCGCTGCGTCAGCAGCGTGAACTGCTCGCGCGTCACCGCGATGGAAAGTTCGCCGGCGTCGAGCGGGCAGGCCAGCGTCGCGTGGTCGGCGCTCGAGAGCTTTTCCTTCGCGGCGCGCGCCGCGACGAGCACCGCGCGCTTGTCTTGCGGCGTGCTCGCTTTCAAATGGGCCTGCTCCAGCGCCCAGTCGGCCAGCAGAGCGTCGAAGTCGTCGCCGCCCAGCGCCGAGTCGCCGCCGGTCGCGACGACCTCGAACACGCCCGCGCTCAGGCGCAGCAGCGAAATATCGAAAGTGCCGCCGCCGAGGTCGTAGACCGCGTACAGCCCCTCGGCGCCGTGTTCCAGCCCGTAGGCGATCGCCGCGGCGGTCGGCTCGCTGATCAGGCGCAGCACGTTCAGGCCGGCGAGCTGCGCGGCGTCCTTGGTGGCCTGGCGCTGGGCGTCGTCGAAATACGCCGGCACCGTGACGACGGCGCCGAAGACGTCGTCGGCGAAGGTGTCTTCGGCGCGGTAGCGCAAGGTCGCGAGGATCTCGGCCGAGACCTCGACCGGCGACTTCACGCCGGCGATCGTCTTCAGCTGGACCATGCCGGGCGCGTCGACGAACTCGTAGGGCAGCTTGTCGCGCCCTGCGATATCGGCCAGGCCCCGGCCCATGAAGCGCTTGACCGAGACGATGGTATTGCGCGGGTCGCTCGCGGCCTCGCTCAGCGCCGCGGCGCCGATCTGGCGCTGGTCGCCTGCCAGGTAGCGCACTGCGGACGGCAGGATCACGCGCCCGGCCTCGTCCGGCAGGCACTCGGCGACACCGTTGCGCACCGCGGCGACGAGCGAGTGCGTCGTGCCCAGGTCGATGCCGATCGCGATGCGGCGCTGGTGCGGGTCCGGCGCGCCGCCGGGTTCGGAGATTTGCAGAAGGGCCATGCGTTTATTGTCCCAGCGCTTCGAGGCGCCGATCGAGGTCGTGCATAAAGCGCTCGGTGAACATGAGGGCTCTGACCTGCTGCGCCGCGGCCGCGTAATCGTGCGCCTGATCCAGCGTCGCCTCGAGTCGGGTCAGCGCGGCGCGGCGATGGTCGCCGACTTCGCCGAGCAAGGCCTCGACCTGCTCAACGGCATCGGCCTCATCCAGCGCCTCGCGCCATTCCATCTGCTGCATCAGGAACGCCGTCGGCATCGCGGTGTTGTTTTCGGCCTCGATCGGCGCGCCGTTCAGCTCGCACAGGTACGCCGCGCGCCGGATCGGGTCCTTCAGCCGTTGATAGGCCTCGTTGACGCGCACCGCCCACTGCATCGCGACGCGCTGGGCCGCCGCGCCCTGAGCGGCGAAGCGATCAGGGTGAACCTCGGCCTGCAGCACCCGCCAGCGCGCATCGAGCGCGGCGCGGTCCTGCGCGAAGCGTGGTTCGGTGGCGAAGAGTTCGAAGTCGGTGCTGGCGAGGTTCATCGCACGCGGCGGGGTTCTGCGGGCCGAGCGCGTGGCCGCTCCAGAGCCGGCCCGCATCCCCTCGGGGGATCGGCCGGCGTACCCGCCGGACGAGGGGTCGTCATCAGACCCGGAACGACTCGCCGCAGCCGCAGCGATCCTTCTCGCGCGGGTTGTGGAACTTGAACCCCTCGTTCAGCCCCTCGCGCACGAAATCGAGCTCGGTGCCGTCGATGTAGGGCAGGCTCTTCGGGTCGACCAGCACCTTGACGCCATGGCCTTCGAAGATGGTGTCCTCGGCGGCGAAGTCGTCGGCGTATTCGAGCTTGTAGGCCAGGCCCGAGCAGCCGGTCGTCTTCACGCCCAGGCGCACGCCCACACCCTTGCCGCGCTTGGCGATGTAGCGCGACACATGGCGCGATGCCGCTTCGGTCAACGTGACGGCCATGAACTCAGGCCGCCTTTTGTACCGCTGCGGGGACCATCTTGGCCTTGTAGTCGTTGACCGCCGCCTTGATCGCGTCTTCCGCGAGGATCGAGCAGTGGATCTTGACCGGCGGCAGC
>DASYCA010000058.1:0-7925 GCA_036500445.1 Burkholderiaceae bacterium
CGTAGGGCAGGAGCACCTGCGGCGTGCCGGCCGCGAGGATCACGGGCTTGTTCAACTGCGGGTTCAGCGCCTTGAACTCGTCGAGCGAAATGCCGGCCAGCTTCGCGGCCAGCGCCACGTCGATGTCGCGCTCGATGTCGACGCTCAAAAAGTAAGGGTGGTTGTCGACCGGCGGCAGCGTCAGGCCGTAGTGCTCGGGCGCCAGCACGATGTTCTTGACGGCCTGCAGCTTGGGCACGTAGTAGGCCGTCTCGTTCGGCATCTTGAGGCTCGCGTAGTCGGTCGGCAGGCCCAGCTTCTGGTTGCGCGCGACGGCGCGCTGCACATTGCCCTCGCCCCAGTTGTAGGCGGCCAGCGCGAGCTGCCAGTCGCCGAACATGTCGTGCAGCTTTTGCAGGTAGTCGAGCGCGGCGCGGGTCGACGCGAGGACGTCGCGGCGGTCGTCGCGGAACACGTTCTGCTTCAGCGCGAAGGTCTTGCCGGTGCCCGGCATGAACTGCCACATCCCCGAGGCCTTGGCCGAGGACATCGCCTGCGGGTTGAACGCGCTCTCGATGAAGGGCAGCAGCGCGAGCTCGGTCGGCATGTTGCGGCGCTCGAGCTCCTCGACGATGTGGAACATGTAGCGCCCGCCGCGCTCGGTCATGCGCTGCACGTAGTCGGGCCGCGTCGCATACCACTGCTCGCTGCTGCGCACGAGGTCGCTGTCGAGGTCGGGCATCGCGAAGCCGCGGCGCACGCGCGCCCACAGGTCGGCCTGGGCCGCGCTCGGGTCGAGCACCACCGGAACATCGGGGCGCAGCGGGTCGACCGGGACCGGCGCGGCCGCGGCCTCCTCGACCGGCGCCGCGCTGGCCGCGGCGAGCGGCGCGCTCGCGGCGACGTCGGCGGCCGGCACCGAGCCGGCGACGTCGGTGCTGGGCGCGGACGCCGAGGCGTTCGGCGCGGCGGCGGAAGACGGCACGCCGGGCCCCGAGCCGGGCGGCGTCGCGCAGGCGGCCAGCAGCAGCGCGGCCGCCAGCGGCGGGATCCAGGAGGTCAGCCGAGACGGCAGGCGGGTCATCAGGAGGCGGCCCAGCCCGCCGTGCATCGGTTGCTTCATCGGAAATTATTCTTCCATTCGCGTAGGGCGGCCAGGACCGCCGCGGGTTCATCGGAGCCGGCGCCATGCGCGCGCGCGCTCTGCGCCACCGTGTTATCGGCCACGCGCATGAACGGGTTGACCTCGAGTTCGCGGGCGATCGAGGACGGCAAGGTCGGCTGGCCGGCGGCGCGTTGCGCCTCGCACCAGGCGGTGTACTCGGCGAGCGCGCGGTTGTGCGGCTCGACCGCGCGCGCGAACTTGAGGTTCGAGAGCGTGTATTCGTGCGCGCAGCAGACGCGCGTCGTTCCCGGCAGCGCGGCCAGGCGCGACAGCGAGCCATGCATCTGCGCCGGCGTGCCTTCGAACAGGCGGCCGCAGCCGCCCGAGAACAGCGTGTCGCCGCAGAACAGGATCGGCGGCTGCACGCCGGTCGCGTTGAAATAGGCGATGTGCCCGCTCGTGTGGCCGGGCACGTCGATGACCTCGAAGCGCAGCCCGAGCACCTCGATCTGGTCGCCGTCGACGAGCGGCAGATACGGCTCCGGGATGCGCTCGCGCTTCGGCCCGTACACGGGCCCTTGCAGGCGCGGGCGCAGCGCCTCGATGCCGCCGACGTGGTCGGCGTGGTGGTGGGTCACTAGAATCGCCGCGAGCGCGAGCCCCGCGGCGTCGAGTGCGGCCGCCACCGGCGCGGGCTCTCCCGGATCGACGACGACGGCATGCGTGCCATCATGGATCATCCAGATGTAGTTGTCGGTGAAGGCGGGCAGGGCAATCAGGTTCATGGCGGAACGCGCGATTATAGGTTTGACCGACTGGCTCAAGACCCCCGCGGGCGACTACGTTCTCCAATGGGAACAGACACATCTGGACACCGCTGTTGCCGATCTGTTCGGCTTCCACGCGCTGCAGCTGGGCCTGCCCGAGCTCGATGCGCTGCGCAGCAACCGGATGCCGCACCGCTGGGTCGCGACCGAAAGCACGCTGCCGGCGCCGCCCACCGAGCCCGATTCGCCCCACCCGCCGCGCGCCGCGGTCGCGCTGCATTGCGATTTCGACGCGCTGCCGTTCGACACCAACAGCCTCGACCTCGTCGTGCTGCCGCACGCGCTCGAGCTCGCACGCGACCCGCACCTGGCGCTGCGCGAGGTCGAGCGGGTGCTGCGGCCCGAGGGCCGGGTCGTGATCGTCGGCTTCAACCCGGCCAGCCTGTGGGGTGCGCGCCAGCGCCTGGGCCAGTGGCGGCGCCGCCTGATGCCGGGCGCGGGCCGGCCGCTGTTCCTGCCCAGCGCCGGCGACTTCATGCGCTTTCGGCGCCTGCGCGACTGGCTGCGGCTGCTGAGCTTCGAGGTCGAGTCGGGCCGCTTCGGCTGCTATCGTCCGCCGCTGGCGACGCAGAAGTGGCTGACCCGTTTCGAATGGATGGAGCGCGCCGGCGAACGCTGGTGGCCGGTGTTCGGCGCGGTCTATTTCGTCGTCGCGGTCAAGCGCGTGCGGGGCATGCGGCTGGTCGGCCTGGTCAGGGACCAGCGCCAGGCCGCGCATGCGCCGGCGCCGGTCGTCGCGACCCATCACAACCTCGAGAAGAAGAGCTCTGAATGAACCTGTCATCCCCCGCCGAAAAGTCTCTGACGGACACCGTGCCGGCGATCCAGCGCCCGCAAGTCCTCGTCTACACCGACGGCGCCTGCAAGGGCAATCCCGGCCGCGGCGGCTGGGGCGCGTGGCTGCGCACCGGCGAGCATCAGAAGGAATTGTTCGGCGGCGAGGCGGTGACGACCAACAACCGCATGGAGCTGACGGCCGTGATCGAGGCGCTCGCGTCGCTCAAGCGCACCTGCGACGTCGTGATCTACACCGACAGCGAGTACGTGCGCAAAGGCATCACCGAGTGGATCCACGGCTGGAAGCAGCGCGGCTGGAAGACGGCCGACAAGAAGCCGGTCAAGAACGCCGAACTCTGGCAGCGGCTGGATGCGCTGCGCGCGCTGCACGCGGTCGAGTGGCGCTGGGTCAAGGGCCACTCGGGCGACCCCGGCAACGAGCGCGCCGACGCGCTCGCGAACCGCGGCGTCGCCTCCCTAGGCTAGGCCGCGCTCGAGCTCCATCAGCTGATAACGGGCGAGCGCGAGGTTCGCGTGCTGCTTGTCCAGCAGCACGACGAGGAACAACTCGGGCCGGCGCGACACGGTGCGGATGACCTGCTGGCGCGGGCCGGCCGCGAGGATGATCTCGTCGACCTGTTCGGCCAGGCCCATGCCGCGCGCATGCTGGCGGTGCGCGCGCAGCACCTGCGCGCAGGCCGCGGCGGATTGCTCCATGTCGACGCCGTCGCCCAGGCTTTCGCGGGCCAGCGCGACGCCGCTCGTCGCGTCGACGACGGCGCAGCCGAGCAGGCCGTCGAGGGCGAGCATGCCGGCCAGGGTCAGCCGTGCGCGGCCCGGGTCGACGGCAACCCGGCTGACGCGCGTCAGCGGCGTCACCTCGGCGGCGGCGGCCGGGGCGGGGCGCGTGGCCGCCGGGCGGGCGAACACGCCGCCGTGGGCCTCGGCGCCGCCGGGCACGATCATCGGGGTCGAGAGCTCGCCGAGGTCGCGGACCTTGATCGGGAAATCGGTGACGCCTTGCAGCGCGCCCGGCGTGCTCGGCTCCCAGCCGGGCTGGGCCTTGATCTGGTTCCACATGCCGAGCATCGCGTTCCAGACCGCGGACGCGCCGGTCATCGACTCGCTCAGCACGTGCACGTGCAGGCGCGCCGGCCACGCGATCGCGCCGATCTTGTTGGCGATCCAGACCGCGCTGGGCGGCAGCATGAACAGCAGGTTCGGGCAGCGCCAGGTCGGCAGCATCACCGCGTTGTGCAATGCGTCCAGCAGCGCATCGATCGCGTGCGGCTGCAGCGGGCCGATGATTACCGTCGTCATCTGGCTGCGCTCCATCAGCGCGACCGGGACTTCGGAGTTCTCGATGCCGGGGGCGCGCACGTCGGCGTGGACGATGCGCAGCGTGTCTTCGTGGCGGCGCACCAGCGTCGTCCGCTCGATCGTCGCGAGCGTGCGCAGCGTCGTGCGCTCGCGCAGGTGGATGCGCTCGATCGGGCGGCCGCCGGCGTCCGACAGCGCCTTGATCACGGCGGGGGCCCAGACGCCGGCCGGGTCGAGCAGCGTGATCAGCGAGCTGGCGGTGTCCAGGTCGGAGCGGGTCGCCGCGAAATGCTCGCGGATCGCCTGCGCCGGCGAGCCGCTGACGACCAGGTCGCGCGAGTGCCGGTCGACCATCTGGCCGCGTGCGTTGACCTCGGTCGCGACGCTTTCCATGATGGCGGTGGCCGAAAAGCCGGCATCCCGCCGTTCTGCGGCGAGGGGCCTACCGTCGGGGCCTCGGGCAGGTCCGAGGTCGCCGAAGAGCGAAGTGAGCATGCCGTCTCCTAGTGGGCGGGGTCCAGGCGCGTGATTTCAACGTCGCGTTGAGAACGTTAGCAAATGTAGCCGCGCCGGGAGTGTACGACGTCGGCAACACAGCGTACATCCCTGGGATCCGTCAAGCGTGTCGAACACCGACAGCTTGTATCCGGGCGTTCGGCCACGGCGGGCCGCGCTTCGAATCAAGCCGGCCCGGACGCGCGCAGCCGCTCGAGGATCAATTCGGCCATCGGCGACGGCGTGCGGCCGCGCAGCGTGACGATGGCCATCTCCGAATAGAGCGCCGGCAGGCCGCGGATCGCGAGCGGCACCAGCGTGCCGGCCGCGGTTTCCTGGGCGACTGCCGCATCGGGCGCGGCCAGCACCGTGTCGCCGCCGAGTGCGACGGCCTTCAGCACCGCGACGTCGTCGCATTCCAGCGCGAGCGGCAACGCGGCGCCGCCGGCCAGCCCGAGCGTCTTCGCGATCGCGTCGCGCACGCTCTGCGGCAGGCGGACCGAGGCGACGCCGTGGGCCCAGAGTTGCGCCAGTCCGATCGCCCGGCGCCCCGCCAGCGGATGTCCGGCGCGGGCGTAGAAGCCGGCCGCTTCGCGTCGCAGCGCGCGGACCTGCAGCCGCGCGTCGGCGGGCAGCGCGCGGCTGTCGGCGACGAAGAACTCGAGCTCTTCGGCGAGCAGGTGCTCGACCAGCAATTCCCAGTTGGCGACCTCGACCCGCAGGTCGATGCCGGGATGCTCGCGGCGCAGCGCGACCACCAGCGGCGCGAGAAAGGTCGCGGCCGGGAAGGGCCCGGCGCCGAACGCGGTGTCGCCCAGGCCGCGGTTGCGGTAGAGCGCGACGTCGCGCGCCAGGCAGTGGCTGTTGAACACCAGCTGGCGCGCCCGCGCGACGACGAATTCGCCCGCCGGCGTGACGCGCACCTCGCTGCTGTCGCGGTCGAACAGGACCAGCCCGAGCTCGGCCTCGGCCGCCTGGATGCTGCGTGTCAGCGCCGGCTGGCTCAGGTGCACCTGCTCGGCCGCGCGCACGAAGCTGCGCCGGTCGGCGACCGCGACGACATGCGTCCAGCGTCTGAGGTCCATCGATTCAGCCTTGCTTCAAATTGCAACCAGTGCATTGATCGGCTCTTCATTATGCATTGGACGAAATCGTGCCGGAGCCCAAGAATGGGCACCAGAACCCGAGCCATCGGGTCGATCCGAAAGGAGACAGACCATGAACCTGATTCAGAGCATCGTGCTGGTCGCGATCATTCTTTTCTTCGCCGTGCTCGAGCTGCGCTCGCACCGGCACCGCGAGTTCCACGCGACGCGGGACGACACCAAGCTCGAGCTGTTCATGTTCCTGACGCTGGTCGCGTTCACGCAGCCGTTCATCTTCGCGCTCGTCGGCAAGCTCTGTTCGATCGCGATGCCGGCGCAGCGCGACGCCTGGGCGAACCTGCCGTGGTGGGCGATGACCGCGGCGCTGCTGGTCGGGGACGACATGACGCAATATGGGTGGCACCGCATCTCGCACTCGCCGATGCTGTGGCCGCTGCACCGCGCGCACCACACCGCGCACTACATGAGCATCCGCATCACCTACCGCAACAACTTCTTCTACTACCTGATGATGCCGGGCCTGTGGATTTCGGGTGTGCTGATCTACCTCGGCCTGGGCAACGTCTACCTGGTCTACGTCGTCGTCAAGCTGACAGTGATCATGGGTGCGCATTGCGCGGTGCGCTGGGACGAGCCGCTGTACCGCATCAGGTGGCTGAACCCGCTCGCCTGGATCCTGGAGCGCACGATCTCGACGCCGGCGACGCACTGGGCCCACCATGCGCTGACCAACAACGACGGCATCGGCCACTACAAGGGCAATTTCGGCAACCTGCTGTTCTTCTGGGACGTGCTGTTCGGCAGCGCGAAGATCACGCGCCGCTACCCGGCCCAGGTCGGCCTGCAGGACGATCTGCTGTTCGGCAAGGAGCGCTGGTTCACCGAAATGTTCTACCCGGTGTTCCAGTCGCGCCGCGAGCATTCGGCGTTGCGCCTGCAGGGTGGGCAGGCCTACACCGAAGCCGATCCGGATCCGAGCGCCACGGGCTGACGTGGCCGGGTCTGCCCCTATGTTGGTCAAGCCCTAATTTAACTTTTGTCGATCTTGTTAACTTTTGATTGACAAGTGGGTGCCGGCCGTTAAAAAACGGGTCACACTCACGGCATGCATGGTTCTCTCCCCACTCGGCTGGCGGGCCACGCGCTCGTCGAGGCCCTCATCGCTCAAGGCATCGACACCGTGTTCGGCGTCCCGGGCGAAAGTTATCTCGCGGTTCTCGATGGATTCCACGAGCACCGCGAGCGCATCCGTTTCATCGCGTGCCGCCAGGAAGGCGGGGCTGCGTTCATGGCGGAGGCGCAAGGCAAGCTCAGCGGCCGGCCCGGCATCTGCTTCGTGACGCGCGGCCCCGGCGCGACGAACGCCAGCATCGGGTTGCACACCGCGTTCCAGGACAGCACGCCGATGATCCTGTTCGTCGGCCAGGTCGCGAGCGACCAGCGCGACCGCGAGGCGTTCCAGGAGCTCGACTACCGCCAGATGCTGGGCCCGGGCACGCTCGGGATGGCGAAGTGGGTCGGCGAGATCCACGACCCGGCGCGCCTGCCGGAATACGTCGCGCGTGCCTTCCACACTGCCATGCAGGGGCGGCCCGGCCCGGTCGTGCTGGTGCTGCCGGAGGACATGCTCAGCAGCCTGACCGACGCGCCGGTGCTGCCGCGGGTGCTGCCGGCACAGGCCTGGCCCGCGCCCGGCGCGTTGCGCGAGGTGCGCGCGATGCTGCTGGCCGCGTCGAAGCCGATCGCGATCGTCGGCGGCAGCGGCTGGGACGCCGGCGCCGTCGCCGCGATGCAGCGCTTTGCCGAAGGCTGGAACCTGCCGGTCGGTTGCGCGTTCCGCTTCCAGGACCTGTTCGACAACGCGCACCCGAACTATGCCGGCGACGTCGGAATCGGCATCAGCCCGGCGCTGGCCGCGCGCGTCCAGGAGGCCGATCTGATCCTGGCGATCGGCCCGCGCCTGGGCGAGATGACGACCGGCGGCTACACCTTGCTGAAGGCGCCGCGCCCCGCTCAGAAGCTGATCCACATCCACGCCGGCGCGGAGGAACTCGGCCGCGTCTATGCCGCGGACCTGATGCTGCAATCGGCGATGGCCTGCGCCGCGCGCGCGCTCGAGACATTGGCGCCGCCGCCCGAATTGCCGTGGAACGCCTGGACGGCCCAGGCCCACCGCGATTACGAGGCCAATGGCGTGGCGACACCGGTCGCGCCGCTGGACATGGCCGAACTCGTCCAGACCCTCCAGCGCCTCGCGCCGGCCGACAGCGTGCTGACCAACGGCGCCGGCAACTACAGCGGCTGGCTGCACCGCTA
>DASYCA010000059.1:0-3870 GCA_036500445.1 Burkholderiaceae bacterium
CGTAGTCCTCGCGCAGCACCTCCAGCATGCTCGAGCGCGTCATCCGCGCGATCACCGCGAGCGGGATCGTGCCGAGCGCGATCGACGGCAGCACCAGGTGCGACAGCGCGCTCCTGAACGCGCCCTTGTCGGGCGCCAGCAGCGAGTCGATCAGCATGAAGCCGGTGACCGGCGGGATGTCGAACTCGATCGCGATGCGGCCCGAGACCGGCGTCCAGCCGAGCGTGACCGAAAACGTCAGGATCAGCAGCAGGCCCCACCAGAAGATCGGCATCGAGAAGCCGGTCAGCGAAGCGCCCATCACCGAGTAGTCCCAGACGGTGTTGCGCTTGACGGCCGCGACGATGCCGGCCGGCAGCCCGATCACGAGCGCGAGCAGCATCGCGCAGAGCGAGAGCTCGATCGTCGCGGGGAAGCGCGCGATGAATTCGCGGAAGACCGATTCGTGCGTGATGGTGGACAGGCCCAGGTCGCCGTGCAGCGCCTTCCAGACGTACTCGCCATATTGAACCGGCAGCGGCCGGTCCAGGCCGAACTCGTGCAGCAACCGCCGGTAGCGCTCCGGGTCCATCCCGCGCTCGCCCGACAGCGCCTCGACCGGGTCGCCCGGCAGCAGGCGGATCAGCGAGAAGACGAGCAAGGTGATGCCGATGAAGGTCGGCAGCACGAGCGCGAGGCGTTTGAGAACGAAGCTGAACATCGGCTTTTATTTCTCCCTCCCCCTCTGGGGGAGGGTTGGGGCGGGGGCCCGCAGGCAGAGATGCTCGCTGCCTGCGCTGCCCCTCACCCAGCCTCTCCCCAGAGGGGAGAGGAGCTCAAGGTGCCAGATCGACCTTGTTGAAGTAGTGGTGCGCGGTCGCGTCCATCTTGTAGCCGATCACCTCCTTGCGCACCGGGTCGAACCGCACCGAGTGCGCGATCGGGATCCACGGCGCTTCCTCGTGCACGATCAGCTGCGCCTTCTCGTACAGCGCCGCGCGGTCGGCCTGCTTGGTCACGCTCTTGGCCTTCTGGACCAGGTCCTCGAATTCCTTGTCGCACCAGCGCGCGACATTGCCGCCGCCCTTGACGGCCGAGCAGCCCAGCAGCGGGACGAAGAAGTTATCCGGGTCGCCGTTGTCGCCCGACCAGCCGAACATCATCGATTGCTGCTCGCCGGTCTTGCTGCGCTTGCGGTACTCGCCCCATTCGAAGGTCATCAGCTTGGCCTTGACGCCGACCTTGTCCCAGTCGGCCTGGATCAGCTCGGCCATGCGCTTGCCGTCCGGGTTGTACGGGCGCGTCACCGGCAGGTACCAGAGGTCGACCTCGGTGCCGGCCGGCACGCCGGCCTGCGCGAGCAGCGCCTTGGCCTTGGCCGGGTCGTACGCGTAGTCGGCGACCTTGTCGTTGTAGCTCCACAGCGTCGGCGGGATCGGGTTCTTCGCGACCGCGCCGGCGCCCTGGAACACCGCATCCAGAATGGCCTTCTTGTTCACCGCCATGTTCAGCGCCTGGCGCACCAGCTTGTTGTCGAACGGCTTCTTCTCGACGTTGAATGCGATGTAGCCGACGTTCAGCCCGTTCTGCTGCACCAGCTTGATGTTCGGGTCGTTCTTCATCAGCGCGACGTCGGCCGGCTTCGGGAAGGCCATCGCCTGGCACTCGCCGGTCTTCAGCTTCGCGTAGCGCACCGACGCGTCGGTCGTGATCGCGAACACCAGGTTGTCGATCTTCGGGCGGCCGCCCCAGTAGGCGTCGAAGGCCTTGTAGCGCACGACCGCGTCCTTCTGGTAGGAGACGAAGCTGAACGGCCCGGTGCCGATCGGCTCGCGGTCGATCACGTCGGGCGTGCCGGCGGCTTTCATTTTCTCGGCGTACTCGGCGCTCAGGATGGAATTGAAATCCATCGCGAGGTTGGCCATGAACGGCGCCTCGGGCTTCTTCAGCACGAACTTGACGGTCATCGCGTCGACCTTCTCGACGTGGTCGACGATGTTCTTCATGTCCATGTCGTCGAAGTACGCGTAGGTCGTGCCCGGCGTGGTCTTCGGCATCGAAGGATCGGCCATGCGGTTGTACGAGAACAGCACGTCGTCGGCGTTGAAGTCGCGCGTCGGCGTGAACTTGGCCGAGGAATGGAACTTCACGCCCTTGCGCAGCTTGAAGGTGTAGCTCAGGCCGTCCGGCGCGGCGACCCAGCTCTCGGCCAGGCCGGGCACGATGTTGGTCGTGCCGGTGTCGAACTCGACCAGGCGGTTGAACATCGGCACCGAGACGGCATCGAAGGTCGTGCCCGTCGTGTAGTACTGCGGATTGAAGCCTTCCGGGCTGCCTTCCGAGCAATAGACGAGGGTTTTGGCGGCGAATGCCGCGCCGGCGCAACTCAGCAGCGCGGTCGCCGCAAGAGTGGAGAGGGTGAAGCCGCGAAGTTTCATGGCGATTCCAGAAAGTTGAACGGTGGTGTCCGAGATGGCTTGCTCGGGATCGAAAGGCCCTTGATCGGAGGAAAGTGCTCGTCGTCGGAGCGGGCTGAATGATAGGTTGCGATTTATGAACGCCTGGGCCGGGGTTCCACCAAGCAAGCCGCCTGCCTGGATGAAGGTTGGGCGATCGCGATCAGCCGAGCCAGGCCAGCACCGCGAGCCAGACCGGCGCGGTCACGACGAATGCGAGCGTCGACAAGACGGTCGCCGCCGTGGTTTCGGCCTCGAGGGTGCGGTAGCGCTGCGCGAAGATCAGCGGGTTGCTGCCGATGGGCAGCGACGCCATCATCACGACGACGGCGAGCGGCAGGCCGCTCAGCCGGAACCCCCAATGCGCGATGGCGAGCACGAGCGCCGGCATCACCAGGAGCTTGAGTGTCGAAAGCCAGACCGCGGCCTTGGCCGCGCCCTGCGCGCCGTAGTACGCGAGCGACATGCCGATCAGCACCAGGCAAAGTGGCACGACGGCCTGGCCGAGCGTCTGGAGGATCTCGTCGGCGACGGTCGGCAGCGGCAACCCGAGCGCGTTCCAGGTGAGGCCGATCAGCACCGGCAGCACCACCGGATGGATCAGCGTGTTGCGCGCGGTCGAGAGCAGTGTCGCGGCGAGGTGCGTCTCGGCGGCGCCGAGCTTGCGCTGCTCGCGCGCGAGATCGAGTTCGACCAGCGCGGTGCTCACCGTGAGCAGGATCAGGGCATGCAGGCTGACGATCGCGAGGTGGATCGCCAGGCCGGTTTCGCCGAAGAGAGCGGCGGCCATCGGGATGCCGATCTGCACCGTGTTGCCGAAGACCGACGAGATGGCCCGTACGCTCGGCGCCGCCACGGGCATCGCCCCGCTTCGGTTCGCGCGGCGCTGCACGAGATAGACGGCGACCAGCATCAGCACCACCGGCACGAAGACCGCGACGAGCGTGTCCCACGGCATGGTGTGGAAGTCGATGCGCGCCGTCGTGCGAAAGAGCAGCGCCGGCACGAAGATGTAGTAGGCCGCGTTCGCGAGCGTGCGCGCCGGATCGGTCGCGCCGCCTTCGGGGCTCAGCCACTTGAGCTTGCCCACGATCCAGCCGATGGCCACCACCACGAAGATCGCGACGAGCTTGAAGAAGACCAGCGAAGACATCGCGGCGCCCGCGCCCGCTCTTCTACTGGAAGTAGTAGGCCGCGAGCAGTTGCGCCGAACGCCGGTACGGCCCGATGCCGAATTCGGTGAGCTGTGTGCCGCTCTGCTGTTGAAGCTGCAGCGCGACATCGACGCGCGGCCAGTGATAGCGCATTTCAAGCCAGTGCAGGCGGCTGCCGTCGTTCGAGTTGCGGCGCACGAGTGCGGTGAAGTCGAGGTTCTTCATCGCGACGTCTTTCAGCGTCGCGTAGACGAGCCAGGCCTCGCGCGAGGCGAGCTCCT
>DASYCA010000060.1:0-35167 GCA_036500445.1 Burkholderiaceae bacterium
GGCGTCGGCGGCGTCGCGTTCTACAAGAAGGCGCTGGTGGAGCTCGACCCCGCCAGCCTGTCCAGCCCGTTGATGCTGAAGGTGCTGACGACCTTCAAGCGCATCAAGGACTACACCGACAAGGGCGCGCCGTTTCGCGACTGGAACCTCGCGACCGCGATGGTCATCAAGGGCGAGGCCGGCATGCAGCTGATGGGCGACTGGGCCAAGGGCGAGTTCCTCGCCGCCGACAAGGTCCCCGGCAAGGATTTTCTCTGCGCCGCCGCACCCGGCACCGCGAACGCGTTCACCTTCAACATCGACAGCTTCGCGATGTTCAAGCTGAAGAACAGCGCGAACGTGCAGGCCCAGAAGGACATGGCGACGGCCATCATGGCGCCCGAATTCCAGGAGACCTTCAACCTGGACAAGGGCTCGATCCCGGTGCGGCTGAACATGGACATGAGCAAGTTCGACGACTGCGCGAAGATGTCCGCGCGCGATTTCGTCGCGACCGCGAAGACCGGATCGCTGTTGCCGTCGATCGCGCACGGCATGGCCGTGCCGTCAGTCACCGAAGGCGCGATGAAGGACGCCGTCGCGCAGTTCTGGAACATCGACGGCGAGAGCGCCGAGCAGGCGATGGAGCGGCTGGTCGCCGCCGCGAAGGCGAAGTGAGCCCGCGGCCGCGACCGCGCGCTACTGCGCGACGAAGCTGCCGGAGTTGCTGCTGAAGCCCAGCACGATGAAGTTGCCGCTGCCGGCGTATTGCAGCTGCAGCGCGTCGTATTGCGAGCCGCCCAGCGAGCCGGCGGAACCGGGGGTCGTCTGGTCGGCGACCGAGGTGTAGATCCGGTCGAGGTCGCCGGTGTCCGCGACCGCGACCAGCTTGCTGCCGTCGGCCGAGGAGGCGAGCCCGCTCCAGCCGCGCACGCTGTCGCGTGCCACCCAGGTCGCGCCCGAATCGGTCGAGATGTAGAGCGGCCCGCTGACCCCGGCGGCGAGCAGCTTGGTTCCATCAGCCGAGCAGGCGACGCGGTTTGTCGGTGCGTGGTTCGTGGCTGCGGTCCAGGTCACGCCGGCATCGGCCGAGATATAGAGGCCGTCGTCGAGCGCGGTGGCGTACAGCTTGCTGCCGTCGGCCGAGGAGGCCACCGACTGCCAGGGGCGCGCGCTGTCGCGCGGCGTCCAGCTCACACCCGAGTCGGTCGAGGTGTAGATCTGGCCATAGAACTCCACCGCCACCAGGTGGGTGCCGTCGGCCGAGGAGGCGACGCCCCACCAGGTCCTGCTGCTTTCACGCGGTGTCCAGCTCTGGCCCGAATCGGTCGAGGTGTAGATCTGATTGCCGATCGCCACCGCGACGAGCTTGCTGCCGTCGGCCGACGAGGCCACGGCGTTCCAGCCGCGAAAACCGTCGCGCGGCGTCCAGGTGACGCCCGAATCGATCGAGGTGTAGATCTGATCGGCTTGTGTCACGGCGACGAGTTTGCTGCCGTTGGCCGAGGAGGCGACGCTGATCCAGTCCCGGGCGCTGTCACGCGGGGTCCAGAGGTCGCCGGGCAGCGGGCTGCCGGGCAGGCCGCGCGTCAGGATGCGTTGGCCGGCATTCTGCGCGACCGTCCAGCCGCCGCTGCCCACGCCGCTGACGCTGACGAGATCGCCGAGGTTCGGGCTCGCCGGCAGCGTGATGGTGACCGGCGCCGCGTTGTCGGCGAGGTAGCCGGTATTCGCTTGCGCCTGCGCGGAGGTGGCGGTCACGTCGATCCAGCTGACGCCGGGGCCTGGGCTGCCGTTGCAGGCGTAGGCGCTGGCCGTGATCTCGCCGAAATCCAGGCTGCCGTTGCGATCGAGATCGAGACCCGAGTCCTGCCGGCTGCCGCCATAGGCGCAGTTCGCGTCGCCGCTGGCCAGCGCGGTCAGCACGACGAGGCTGTTCAGGCCGTTCGTGCCGTTCGCACCATCCGCGCCATTCGTGCCGTCGGTCCCATTCGCGCCATGGGTCCCGTTGCCTGCGTTGCAGACATGGCTGCGCGAGGTGACCTCGCCGTCATCCAGGTTGCCGTCGCGGCTGGTGTCCAGGCCGATGCGAACGAGATTGCCGCCGTTCGCGCAATTCGCACCCGCGGGTTCGACGCTGACGCTCACCAGGCTGCTCAGGCCGTTCGAACCGGTGCCGCCCGCGACACCCGCCGTCCCGGCGGCGCCGGCCGAACCAACGCTCCCCGCCGCGCCATTCCAGATGTAGCGGGTGTTGCTGACTTTGCCGGCGTCGAGAACGCCGTTGCCGTTCAGGTCCAACCCCGATTGGATCGAGGTTCCCCCCGCCGAGCACTGGGTGCCGGGAGGCTGGGCCGCCAGCGCGACCAGCGCGCTCTGGCCGCTGGCGCCGGCTGCGCCATCGCCATCGCCTCCGCCGCCGCAGGCGGCGAGTAGCGCAGCGCATGCGACAGCGCAGATCGGTTTGCAAGATGGATGCATCGGGGACTCCGGTGTTCCGGACAACCGCGCGACGGGTTCGTCGGCGCGGGCGCGCCGCTCCCGAGGGTATCGGGGGCGGACGCGCCCGGCTGAAGCCGAGGATTGCTAACAATGATGGGCCAGGGCCGAAGGCACAATAGCGCGCCGGCCCCGTCGCACAATGGACAGTGCAGCCCCCTCCTAAGGGGCAGATACAGGTTCGATTCCTGTCGGGGCCACCACCGTCGTCGATGACAAGCTCATCCATCCCGATCTCAGGGTTCACCCGAGTCGGCCGACGAGTGCGCAAGAACTTACAAGGCGGCTTCGGCGCCGCGTCCAAACAATCGCTCCATGGGTCAGCCGGCCCTCGCGCATCGCGCGATCCCAATCCAAGGAGACAGAACATGAACCCGACCCGCCCCGTGTCCACCGCGCGCCGTCGTTTCGTCGCGACCGCGCTTGGCGGCGCGGCCAGCGCTGGCCTGGGCCTGCGCGAGGCGCGCGCCGAGGCCGCCGAGTGGTCGCCCTCTCGGCCCGTGCACATCGTCTCGCCCTACACGGCCGGCGGGACCAACGACCAGTTGTCGCGGCTGATGGCGCAAAAGCTCACGCCGCGCCTGGGCCAACCGGTCATCGTCGACAACCGCCTCGGGGCGAACGGCATCGTCGGCTGCGAGTTCGTCGCGAGGCAGGCGCCGGACGGCCTCTCGATGGCGATGACGAGCGCCTCGACGCACGGCATCAACCCGGCGCTCTATCCCAAACTCCCGTACGACGCGCAGCGCGACTTCACGCCCATCGGCTTGATCGCGACCGTGCCGATGATGCTGGTCGTCCACCCCTCGCTGCCCGTCACCGACGTCGCCGGCCTGGTCGCGTACGCGAAGGCGCACCGGGGCCAGCTCAGCGCCGGTTCGGCCGGCGTCGGGTCGACGCCGCACCTGGCCAGCGTGCTGTTCAACATGGCGACCGACGCGGACGTCACGCACATCGCCTACAAGGGCGACTCGGCGGCGCTGACGGACCTGCTCGGCGGCCAGATCACGATGATCTTCGCGAACATCCCGTCGGCGATCGGCTTCGTCCACGCCGGCAAGCTTCGGGCGCTGGCGGTGACCGGCCCGAAACGGGTGGAATCGGAGCCGCAGCTGCCGACCATCGCCGAGGCCGGCCTGCCCGCGGCCGAGATCCAGTCGTGGTACGGGTTGATGGCCCCGGCCAATCTGCCTGCGGAGATATCGAAGCGCCTCGCCGACGAGCTGCAAGCCGTGCTGGCGACGCCGGAGGTCAAGCAGGAGATCACCCGGCTCGGCGCGCATCCCGAGCCCGGTGGCCAGGCCGTATTCCGCAGCACGATCGCGACCGACCTGGCCCGCTACGTGAAGATCGTCGCGACGGCCCACATCAAGATCGAATGACGGCCGTCGACCCCTCTCTCTTCCACAGGAACACCCCATGACGACGACCTCCACCCCCCTTCGCACGCCGCCCGTCTGGCGCTCGCTGATGTTCGTGCCCGTGACGGTCGACAAGTTCGTCGAGACGGCGCACACGCGAGGGGCCGACGGCCTGATCCTCGACCTCGAGGACAGCATCCTGCCGCAGGACAAGGCCGAGGCGCGCGAACGTGTCGCCGCTGCCGCGAAACGCGTGGGTCGCAACGGTGCGGACGTGCTGGTGCGCATCAACCGTCCCTGGCGGCTCGCCGTGCGCGATCTCGAGGCGCTCGTTTGCCGCGAGATCACCGCCGTGATGTTGGCTAAGGCCGAGGACGCGCGACACGTGCGCTTCATCGCCGAAATCCTGGATGAACTCGAGGCCGAGCGCGGCTTGCCGAACGGCCACACCCGGCTGATGCCGGCGCTCGAGAGCCCCTCGGCGCTGTTGCGCGCGGAGGAGATCGCGGCCGCGCATCCGCGCGTCGTCGCGCTGACCTTGGGCTCGGAGGATTTCGCGCTGTCGATGGGCATGGCGCCCACGGCCGAGGGGCTGTTCTATCCGAAGCAGCAGATGGCCGTGGCCGCGCGCGCGGCCGGCGTGATGCCGATGGGTTTTATGGGGAGCGTCGCGGACATCCGGGCCCCCGACGCGTTCCGCGCGGTCGTCGACCAGGCGCATCGGCTCGGTTTCATGGGCGCGTGCGTCATTCACCCCACGCTGGTGGCGGTGCTGAACGACGGCTACCGCCCGCAGCCCGAGGAGCTCGCCCAGGCGCGGCGCGTCGTCCAGGCCTTCGAGACCAGCGGCGCCGCGGGCGCGATCCGGCTCGACGGAAAGATGGTGGACCTCCCGATCGTCGACCGTGCGCGCCAGTTGATCGCGCGCGATGCGGCGATCGAGAAGCGCATCGGCTCGCGGCCCGCGGCGACGGCCTAGCGGCGGGCATCCTCCGGCAGGGGCGTCATGCCCCCACGGCGCTTCAGTCGTGCAGCGAGGACACGCCGGCGGCCAGTTGCTCGGCGCTCGCGGTCCCCTTCGCCGCGGCGGCCGGCGCGGCGGCCTCGTTCTCCAGGCGCCCGAAATAATCCCCCATGATCGAGGTGCGAATCATGTGCCGGATCTCCTTCGGATCGAAGTCGCCGACCGCGAGGTGGGTCAGGCAGCGGTTGTCCCAGATCACGAAGTCCTTCACGGTCCACACGTGGCGGTAGACGAAGCGCGGCAGGATCGAATGCCCGCACAGGTACTGGATGATCGGCTTGCTCTCGGCTTCCGTCATGCCGACGAACTGGCGCACGCGGTCGTTGACGTAGAGCGCCTTGCGGCCCGACTCGGGGTGCAGGCGCACCGCCGGGTGCACGACCGGCGGGTTCAGGCGCTTGAACTCGGCCACGACTTCGGGCGCGCGCTTGGCGCTGATCAGGCTCACGTCGTGCACGCCCTCCAGGCCGTCCAGGAACGCCTGCATCTTGGGCGACAGCGTCTCGTACGCGAGGTACATGTTCGCGAACATCGTGTCGCCGCCGACGCGCGGCTTCTCGGCGCAATAAAGCATCGTGCTCTTGGCCGGGCGGATCGTGTAGGACAGGTCGGTGTGCCAGTTCTGCCCGCCGCTGGCGCCGGGGTGCATGCGCCCGTTGATCGGCCGGTTCGACAGCAGCATGACCTCGTCGAAGCCCGGGTGCCGGTTGAAGGGCTGGCTCTCGTAGTTGTCGAGCTCGCCGAAGTGGCGGCTGAAGGCGATCAGCTTCGCCGGGTCGAGCTCCTGGTTCGGGAACACGAGGACGAGGTGCTCGACCCAGGCCTTGTGCAACGCGAGCAGCTGGTGCTCGTCGAGCGGCTGGGTCAGATCGATTCCGGTGACGCGTGCGCCGAGTGCGTAACCGATCGGTTCAACGTGGATGTTCGACATGGGAAGCGGGGCCTGTGCGGCAGGAATGGGTCGGTGTCGAGAGTCTAGGAAATCCGGCGCCGGAAAGCGACGACGCGGCGGGCAAACCAGACTGCGAGAAATGGTAACTGCTGATTTTGGTGGTCTTGCGCAGCCATTTCGGAGAGACGGTCGACGAGTTCGGCGCTGACGAGCAGCGCAGAGGCGTGGCACTCGCAATTTCCGGAATCGGCCAACAGCTGTCGATCCCGACCGGCAGCTCTGGAGTCGCTCAAGCTTGACTTCGTCGATCTCTACCGAGCTGTCTTCGGTCGGAGCAATTCCGCAGGCACCACCGTCCGTACGCGTCCGGTATGAACGTCGTAGACCAGGCCGGAAATCATGAATCCTTCGGTCATCTGCGGATTGGCCTTCAAGGCCGCGATGTCGACTGCGACGGCCCGGTCCGGGTTGGATATCGCCATGTCCTCGAGCTCTGCGCGCGTCACACCCAGATGGCGCGACAGCAGGTCGGGCGCGTGGCGATAGCACCCGATGATTCCGCAGTCGTTGTGATGCAGCAAGATCAGGTTCCAGCCCAATCCAAGCTCGTTCCCCGCGGCCTTGGCCACGGTTCGCAAGAGCGCCATCGTCTCCAGCAGCGCGGGGTCGACCCGCCCTCCGACATTGCGGATGACCACCGCTTCGCCTGGCTCGAGCTTGAAGATGGTCGCAGGATCCACGCGCGGGTCGACGCACCCGATAATGAACGTCTTCTTCGACGGGATGATCTTCAGGTCGGCAGAGAACCCTTGCGCGGCGAATGCTTGGTTCCGTTCGATCAGCGAGTCCAGATGGTCCATGGGAACTCCTCGAGTGATTGGTTTCTGTGTCGCGGCGGCTCAGCGGGCCGGTTGCGGCAAGCGCATCGACATCCTGGCCTGGAAGGCCTTCGGATCAGCATTGAAGGCTTCATAGACGCCCTGCGTGAGCGACCCTGCGGCAATCTCTTCGCTCTTGCCAGCCGCGACCGCCTCGAGCGCGTCGGAAGCCACTTCGCTAGGCGCCATCCGAGGCGCAGGCAGACGCGCGCCGATGGGCGTTTCGGTCTGGCTCGCGAGAACACCCACGACGGTTGTGCCCTGCGCGGCGAGCTCTGCGCGGATGCTCGAGTCGCCCGGTAGCGGTCGGTTATCGCTTTCACTTATCTGCATTCAGCATTAATCGCCCTGCACATAGCTGTTTCGGCGAGAATCGAGAATGCAACGGCAGCATGAGTTCTCATGAAGGACATCCTCTCGCTCAGGCTCTACACCCGTGTGGCTCGTCTCGGCAACTTCTCCGCGGCGGCGCGCGAAGCCGGCCTGGTGCAGTCGCAGGTGTCGCGCTTGATCGCCGACCTCGAAGCGAGCCTGGGTGCGAAGCTGCTGTCTCGTACGACAAGGGCTGTGGTTCCAACCGAGGCGGGTCTGGAGTTTCTCGCGCGCATCGAGCCCGTCATCGCTGCGATCGACGATGCGGCGAACAGCGTGCGTGAGAGCGGCGCGTTGCAGGGTACGTTGCGCATCGCGATGCCGACGACGATGGGTGTGCGCATGGTGCTTCCGCGGCTGTCGCGCTTTGCCGGGCAGCACCCGATGCTGCGAATCGAGGTTTTGCTTGACGACACCTGGCAGGACATGGTTCGCGAGGCAGTCGATATCGGCATCCGCGTCGGCGTGCTGCCCGATGCTGCCGGAACAGCTCGGTTGATCACAACTATGCAACGTGTGATCGTGGCGGCGCCCGCCTATCTTGAGCGGGCAGGCACGCCGGTCGTGCCTGGCGACCTGTCAAGTCATCGCATCGTCGGGGGGCCGGCGTCGGCATCGGCGAGTGCGTGGCAGTTCGAGCGCGCCGGGCAGAGGGTGTCGGTGGCATTGCGGCCTCATGTCGTGGTGAACGACAACTCTGGTGCGGTTGCCGCGGCAACCGGCGGCCTCGGGATCACGTCGACGACGAGCTGGGCCTGTCAACAGGAGCTGTCGAACGGCTCGCTCGTCCGTCTGTTGCGCAACTGGAAGACGACGGACATTCCGGTCAATGCCTACTTTCCGATGGGACGATCGACACGCTTGGCCGCGCGCGCTTTCGTCGAGTTCATCGCCGTATCGCTGCGGGGCGACGTGCCGCCATCGGCATCGCTGGTGAAGCGTCGGCGTAAGCGATCAACGGTCGACTGACAAAGGTGCCTGTCGCCATGGCTTGTCCCTCGGCCGGTGAGCGGCGGCCCATCGCGAAGAGCAGAGTCCACTGCGTTCACCGTTCGGCATCAACGCAGTTCACCGCGTAGCTCCCGTACGCCTCGTCCCAAGCGATCGCGCAACAACGTTCCCAGCGTTGCGCCGTCGACGTAGCCGACCTCGGCGGCAATGGAATCAAGATCGAGGTTGCTGCCATGGACGAGCGACCTGGCTCGTTCGACCCGCAAGTCCTGGAAGTACGCAAGCGGCGATTTGCCTAGCACCGCCTGGCAGCGACGCTGCAACGTGCGGGGGCTCGTCGCCAGCGCGCTGGCGGCTTCGTCGAGCGAAAAGCCCGACTTGAGATGGTCTCGCGCCCATCGCTCGAAGCGCTGAATAGCGGGGTCTGCCTGCGCCAGGTGATTGGGAATGATGTAGGGCGCCTGCGAGGAACGCAGGTCGGCGAGCAGGTAACGCGAGACGAGGGCTGCCAGTTCGGGGCTCGCCTCGCGGATCAACCAAAGCGCGAGATCAAGGTGTCCCATCGCGGCTCCGGCGGTGACGCACCTGCCGGACGGGACCAGCATGCGGGACTCATCGAGCTCGACTTCCGGGTAACGCTGGCGGAACAACGGACCAAGCCACCACGTCGTGGTCGCCTGTCCTCCATTGAGCAGCCCGGCATCGGCCAACAGGAACGTGCCGATGCAGGAAGCTGCAACGTGCGCGCCTTGCGCGTGCCAGCTTCTCAAGTGCTCCTTGGCTTCGATGACGTCGCGCCGATCGAGCGCGGGTACCAGCAACTCGGGAGTGGAGGTGCTCAAGGCCGGAACGACAACCCAGTCTGGCGTTGATTCGGGCGGTACGGCGTTGACGGGGACTAACAGGCCGTGTGCAGTGCGCACTTTCTTCCGCACACCAACGATCGACACCTCGAAGGAGAGCGATCCCCCCTTCTGTCCGGCAGCAAATTTGTTCGCGAGACCGAGCGCGTCGAGCAGAACGGTCAGCCCCGAATCGAACACTCCATCGAGGGCAAAAACAATGATCTTCATGGCGCGGTGAGTCTCCAAGTTTGCCGTCCGCGACTGAATTCATCGCGTGGCAAGTAGGCCAGATTCTGCCAAATGGTGCTTGGCGCGAATGACAGTAAGGTTGTCGTTTCCGCCTCTTCGAAGACGTTGACTCCGAGCCTACGCTCCTTCCTCACCGCAACCACACCTCACCAGGAGTTGAACCATGAAAGTCTTCGCAATCGGAACCTTCTCCAAGCCGCCCACACCCGAGCAGCGGGCGGAGTTCATGCCTAAGGAAGTGCCGAACACACTGCAGCTCTACCTTGACGGAAAGATCGAGCAATTCTGGTTTCGCCAGGACAAACCCGGCACTGTCTTCCTCATGGACGTCGCCTCGGTTGACGAGGCCAAGTCGCTCATAGGCAAGCTTCCGTTGACGGATGCCGGCTTGCTGATGTACGAGTTCATGCCTGTCGGCCCACTCGCGCCTCTTGGCAGCTTGATCCCGAGCAAGTAAAGGGCGTGGCGCCGCCGAGATCAATTCGACGGCGCCAGTTACACCGTCGCCCAAGCCGGCCTTCTGCTCCGCCTCGGTCGGGACTCGGCCATTTCCGAACGTTGGCCACTGGCGGCTTCCTGGCGTCTGGCCGGGCCGGTGTCGGCCAAGTGCGTGCGCCGGGACTGCGCTATCCAGCTGCCACGATCACATGCGCCTGAATCTTGCCAGCCACCGCACCTTCGCCATGGCGGTCGGCGATTGCCTGCGCCGCGCGGTCTGTCGCGATCTGAAGCAGGCTGGCGCCGCGCGCTTCGATTTCGTTGCGCAGCGGCGTTCCTTGACAATAAGCGGTGGCGGCGTCCCGCGCCGAGGGCGAGCGACTCACCTCCGCGCGCGTCTCGATCCTGATGTCGGCAAACCCCGCAAGGCGCAACTCTTCGCGGATTAGTGCGACATCGTGATAGCCATGCGGCGTGCGGGCGAGGAACCGCGGAGGGTCTTGCGGAAACACCGCGGCGACGGCGTTGGTGACGTCGTCGGCAAAGGCGTTCTCTTCGATGCGGTCCCAGACATTGAAGACGAAACGCCCGCCCGGTCTCAGCACGCGACGCGCCTGGGCATAGCCGGCGACCCGGTTGGGGAAAAACATTGCACCGAACTGGCAACAAACGACGTCGAACGAGGCATCTTCGAACGGCAGCGCGAGCGCGTCCGCCTGTCGCCACTCGATACGGCCGTCGAACCCTTGCCGAGCGGCGGCATAGTCGAGCATGGGCTGGTTGAGGTCGGTCACCACGTAGCGCGCGTCGGGCTTGAGTCTTGGCGCCAGCGCCCGCGTGACCGCGCCGCTGCCGGCCGCCGTCTCGAGCACCGCGCCGGGCGAGAAGCCAGCGACGAGCTCCGCCATGTTGGCGGCGTAGGCCTCGAAGATCAGCGGGACCATCAGCGCGTCGTAGAACTTCGGGATCGAGCCCGCGAACACCTTGTCGCTCTCAGCCATGACATCCCCTTGAAAGCTCCGAACGGTGCCCTTGACCCACTCAGCACGGGCGTCGTTGTCGGTGCGACATGGTGGCCCTGCGCGCCGGCCTCGTCAACGCTGTGCTGCCGCCTTTCCAATGACAGTTATCCGGCGAGCAATCTCGTGCGTCGTACGGCCGATATGGGTCGTGAGCCGACTTAGGTCGGTGGCACAAGATGTTCACGTTGCCGATTGCACTGGTCAGCTCGGTCCGATCTCGGCGATCAGCTGCTTCCGAACTTCATGATCACCTGAGCTCGAAGTACGCAGGCAACGCCTGCGCGGTTTGACGCTTCAGGCGGCGGCCTCGGGGTGCGGGCTGAGCGCCATCGTGCTGAACGCCTCTTCCATGATCTGCCGGACGATGCGCGCGACCTCGCGCACCGCGGGGCTCGCGGGGCGCCTGGGCGTGATGCCCAGCGTCACGATCCGGGCCACGCTCGGGTCGATGATCCGGGACGCCTGCAGCAGGCCGGAGCCGACCTCGCGCGCCGCGGCATGGCCGGCCATGATCGCGTGGCCGCAGGCGCTGGCGACGAGCTCGCTCTGCACGTGCAGCGCGTCGGCCTCCAGCACCACGCGCAGCGTCACGTTGCGCTTCTTCGCGATCTGGTCGAGCGTCACGCGCAGCCCGTTCGGGACCGCCGACAGGATCAGCGGCAGGCCGTCGAGCCGGTCGAACGGCACCGTCGGGTGGGCGGTGAGCGGGTCGCCGTGCGGCCCGATCAGGTAGTTGTCCACGCTGCCCAGCACGTGCTCGCCCTGGATTTCGCTCTTGGTGTAGCGAAACAGCAGCGCGAGGTCGACCGCCGCTTCCGAGCGCCACGCGTCGAGCTGGCCACTGGAGCCTTCGGCGATGTGCAGCCGGACCTCCGGGTGCAGCCGCTGCATCTGCCGGAACAGCAGGGTCACGAGCGGCTGCGTCAGCGACGGCACGAGGCCGACGCGCACCTCGCCGCTCAGCACGCCGTCGCGCGAGCGGATGTCTTCTTCCAGCTGGCGCGAGGCCGCGAGCATCGCCTGCACGCTCGGCAGGATGCGCCGGCCCAGGTCGGTCAGGTCCATCCCGCGCCCGGTCCGCAGGAACAGCGCGCCGCCGCATTCGCGCTCGAGCGCCGCCACTTGCCGGCTGACGATCGAGGGCACCGAGCCGAGCACGACGGCCGCCTTGCTCAGGCTGCCCTGCTCGGCCACGCACGCGAAGATTTCCATGCGCTGGAGGTGCATGGCCGGCCGATCACTGCAGCGTGATGTTGCTGTCCTTGATCACCTTGGTCCAGACCGTGGTCTCGCGGCTCAGCACCGCGCGCTCGTCGTCGACGCCGCCGTTCTGGGGTTCGGCGCCGAGGCCGGTCAGCTTGTCGCGGATGTCCGGTGTGGCCATCGCGGCGCGAACCGCGTCCCGCAAGGTGGCCAGCACCGCCGGCGGCGTCTTCGCGGTCGTGTAGATGCCGAACCAGCCGATCGCCTGGAAATCGGGCATGCCGCCGGACGCGACGGTCGGCAGGTCGGGCAGCAGCGCGGAGCGTTGCGCGCTCGTCACCGCGATCCCGCGCAGCTGGCCGCTCTTGACGTAGGGCGTCAGGATCGCGACGTTGTCGATGCCGGCCTGCAGCCGCCCGGCCAGCAGGTCGGGAATCAGCGCGCCGCTGCCCTTGTACGGCACGTACTCCATCTGCACGTCCATCTTGCGCTTGATCAGCTCCCAGCCCAGGTGCTGCGCGGTGCCCGGCGTCGAGCCGGCGTAGGAGATCTTGCCGGGGTGGGCCTTCGCGTAGGCCATCAGCTCGGGAAAGGTCTTCACCGGCAGCGACGGGTGGACCACCATCACGTACGGCGAGGTCGCGATGTAGCCGAGCGGCTCGAGGTCCTTCGCGGGGTCGAAGGTCGTCGTGTAGAGCGCCTGGTAGGTCGCGATCTGGGATGACGCCATCAGGATCGTGTAGCCGTCGGGCGAGGCCTTGGCGACGTCCTGCGCGGCGATCATGCCGCTCGCGCCGGTCCGGTTCTCGACCACGACGGCCTGGCCCACCAACTGGGTCAGGCGCGCGGCGAGCAGCCGCGCGATCACGTCGGTCGTGCCGCCGGCGGAGGTGCCGACGTACATGTGAACGGAATTGGTCGGGAATTTCTGCTGCGCCGAGGCCGCGGCGCAGGCCAGCGCCAGCAGCGCGACGGCAGCGCCTTTTCGAATCGTTTCGCTTCGCATCTTGTCTCCTGTGTTTTTGTCGGAAGGATCGGGCGCCAGGGAACTACGCGCGCTTGCCGATCTCGATCTGTTCCCGCGTCCAGGCCTGGGCCTGTTCGCTCAGGCTCAGGCCCAGGCCCGGCCGCGTGGGCACGAGCATGCGGCCGTTGCGGATTTCGAGGCGCTCGTTGAACAGTGGCTCGAGCCAATCGAAGTGCTCGACCCAGGGCTCGGTGGCATAGACCGCGCCGAGGTGCACGTGCAGCTCCATCGCGAAGTGCGGCCCGAGCATCAGCCCGGCGTGCTCGGCCTGCGCGGCGATCTTCAGGAAGGGAGTGATGCCGCCGACGCGCGGCGCGTCGGGCATCAGGTAGTCGGCCGCCCGGTGTCGGATCAGCTCGCCGTGCTCCTGCGCGCTGGTCAGCATCTCGCCGGTCGCGATCGGCGTGTCGAACTGCGCGGCCAGCGCCGCATGGCCCTCGTTGTCGTAGGCGTCGAGCGGCTCTTCGATCCAGATCAGGTTGAACTGCTCGAA
This sequence comes from Burkholderiaceae bacterium, assembly GCA_036500445.1. Classification (GTDB taxonomy): domain Bacteria; phylum Pseudomonadota; class Gammaproteobacteria; order Burkholderiales; family Burkholderiaceae_C; genus LMDS01. The sequence continues at coordinate 13,234 of DASYCA010000060.1, forward strand.
GATGCGGCACATGCGTTGCGCGGTCGGGCGGTCCCATTGCTGGTTCGCGTCGACCATCAGCGGCACGTGATCGCCGAGGTGTTTTCGAACCGTCTCGACGCGCCGGATGTCGAGCGCGCGGTCGGGCTGGCCGACCTTCAGCTTGATGCCGCCGATGCCGCGCTCGATCGAGGCGGACGCGTTCACGACGAGCTGCTCGATCGGCGTGTGCAAGAAGCCACCCGAGGTGTTGTAGCACTGGACCGAGTCTCGCTGCGAGCCGAGCAGCTTCGACAATGACAGCCCGGCGCGGCGCGCCTTCAGGTCGTACAGCGCGACGTCGAACGCGCCGATCGCCTGCACCGACATGCCGCTGCGGCCGACCGATGCGCCGGCCCAGCAGAGCTTGGTCCAGAGCTTGGAGATGTCGCTCGGGTCCTCGCCGAGCAGCGCCGGCGCGATCTCGTGGGCGTGCGCGAACTGGCCCGGGCCGCCGGCGCGTTTGGAGTAGCTGAAGCCCAGGCCGCGGTGGCCGTCCTTCGTCTCGATCTCGGCGAACAGCATCGCGATTTCGGTCATCGGCTTTTGCCGGCCGGTCAGCACCTTGGCGTCGCTGATCGGGTTGGCGAGCGGCAAATAGCACGACGAGACACGGACCCAGGTGATCGCGTCGGGAGAAGTGGAGTGGTCAGCGCTCATGTCGTTCACTCGAACTTGGCGCCCGAGTCCTTCACGACCTTGGCCCAGCGCGCCTTTTCGCTCGCGATGAAGGCGCCGAACTCGGCCGACGTGCCGGGGCGCGACTCGGCGCCCAATTGCATCAGGCGATCCTGCATCTCGGGTGTCGCAATGATCTTCGCGAGCGCGTCGTGCAGCTGCGCGACCACGGCCGGCGGCGTGCCGGCCGGCGCCGCGACGCCCTGGAACGAGCCGGTTTCGAAGCCGGCCAGCGCGCCGACGCCGCTCTCGGCGACGGTCGGCAGGTCGGGTGCGGACGGGAAGCGCTTCAGGCTCGAGATCGCCAGGCCTTTCAATTTTCCGCCCTTCACGGCCGGGTAGGTCGCGACCATGCCGTTGAACAGCACTTGCGCCTGGCCGCCCATCACGTCGGCGATCGCCTGGGAGCCGCCCTTGTACGGGATGTAGGCCCACTTGATGCCGGTGCGCAGCGCGAAGTCGATGCCGGCGAGGTGGTTCGCGCCGCCCAGGCCCGAGATCGCGAAGTTGATGCTGTTCGGTTTGCTCTTCGCGAGCGCGATCAGCTCCGTCACGTCCTTCACCGGCAGCGCCGGGTTCACCGCGAGGATGTGCGGCGAGTAGGCGACCATGATGACCGGCGCGAAATCTTTCACCGGGTCGAACGGCAGGCTCGCGAACACGCTGGGGGCGATCGCGAGCGAGCCGATGTCGGTGAACAGCAGGGTCAGCCCGTCGTGCGGGGCCTTCGCGACGAACTCGGAGCCGAGGTTGCCGGTCGCGCCGGGCCGGTTCTCGATGATGACGGTCGGGCCGAGCGCTTCGCCGAGCTTGGGCGCGAGCAGCCGCGCGAGCGTGTCGGAGGTGCCGCCGGCCGGTTGCGCGACGACGATTTTGACGGTCTTGCCGGCGAAGTATCCCGGTGCGGCATCGGCGGCGGTCGCCGCGATCGGCGCTGCCGCCGCGGCGGCCAACGCGATCGACGCCAGCGAAAGGGTTGCCGCGCGCAGGCTCGAAATGGTGAATTTCATGGCGTGTTTGCTCCAGGAAATGGTAACGTTGTCATCAATGAGAAATCTGTTGCGCCGAATCCGTTGCATGCTCTACTCAGCTTCCCTCGGTTGAGGCAAATGATATCGTTGTCATTTTCGAGCGTCAAACGAATGCGCTCGGGGTTTGCCCTAGAAAATCAGACGCCTTGTCCATGAACACGCCCGCTTCTTTCAAGGCCGCCACCTTGCACGACGTCGCGCGGCATGCCGGCGTGTCGGTGATCACGGCCTCGCGCGCGCTGGGCAATCCGGCGCTGGTCTCGGCCGCGACGATCGCGAAGGTCCAGGACGCCGTGAAGGCGACCGGCTACATCCCGAACCTGTTGGCCGGCAGCCTGAAGAGCAAGCGCAGCCTGCTCGTCGTGAGCCTCGTCCCGTCGGTGTCGGTCGCGCAGTTCCTGCCGACCCTGAAATCGCTCACCGAGTCGCTCGATGCGGCCGGGTATCAATTGATCCTCGGGCAGACGGGCTACGACCACTCGCGGGAAGAGGCGCTGCTCAACACGATGATCGGCCGGCGCCCCGACGGCATCGTCGTCACCGGTCTGGTGCATTCGCCGGCCGCGCGCGAGCGGCTGCGGCAGATCGGCCTGCCGGTCGTCGAGACCTGGGACCTGAGCGACCGGCCGGTCGACATGCTGGTCGGCTTCTCGCATCTGAAGGTCGGCGGCGCGATCGCGGGATACTTCCTCGCGAAGGGCTGGCAGCGCGTGGGCATCGCGACCGGCGACGACCACCGCGGTGGCCTGCGCCGCGAGGGTTTCATTGCGACGATCGGCCGCGAGGTGCCGACCGCGGTCGTGCCGGCGCCGAGCAGCCTGGAGCTCGGCCGGCGCGCGCTCGGCGACTTGCTGGCGCAGGACCCGGGCCTGCGCGCGATCTACTGCAGCTCGGACCCGCTCGCGCAAGGCGTGCTGATCGAAGCCCAGGCGCGCGGCTTGCGGGTGCCGCAGGACCTGGCCGTCTGCGGCTTCGGCGACGCGGAATTCGCGGCGCACACGCACCCGTCGCTGACGACCGTGCACGTCGACGGCGCCGCGATCGGGCGCACCGCGGCGCAATTGATCATCGATCGCTGCCGCGGCGTGCCCGTCGCCCGGACGATCGTCGATGTCGGGTTCCGCATCGTCGAGCGGGGCTCGACGTCGCCGGCGATGCGCTGATCGCAGCTCGCGACCGGATCCGGATCACGCCAGTTGGCGTTCCCGCTGCAGCGCCGAGCCGAGCAATGCCACCGCCGCGAGCGCGGCCACCATCGCGCCGAAGGCCTCGGCCGTCAGCAGCAGCGGCGCGTGGTGCGCGACGAAGAAGCCGGCCGTGACGCAGGGAACACTCATCGCCAAATACGAGACGACGAACACGACCGACAGCACGCCGGCGCGTTGATGCGGCTGCGCGGTCGGCACGACGCTGCGGATCGCACCCTGGAAGCTCGCGCCGAAGCCGATGCCCGCGACGACGGTGCCGATAAAGAAGATCGTCGGCGAAGGCTGCCGCAGCGACATCACGATCACCGCGGTACCGACGAGCAACCCGAGGGCGCCGATGTTCAGCACGCTGCGCGGCGCGCGGTGTTGCAGCGCGAGCACCGTCGCCGCGGCGCTGCCGGCGAGCGCGAAGCCGGCGATGCCGCCGGCGAGCGACGCGTTCAGGCCGAACACCGAGCGCAGCAGCGCCGGCCCGAGCGAGCCGAAGAAGCCGGCCAGCGCCCAGCCGGCCACCAGCACCGGTGCCGCGAGCGCGAGCGGCCGGCGCGTCGCGGCGGGCACCGCGAGCTGCGGGCGCATCGAGGCCAGCGCGCCGGCGCGCGGGGTGACCGTCTCGGTCATCCACATCACGCCGAGCGCCTGCAGCGCGAAGACGACGGCCAGCACGACATAGATCAGCAAGGTCGGGGCCGGCAGGAAGTGCACGGCGAGGCCGGCGAGCAGGCCGCCGAGCGCGGTGCCCAGCGGCGGCGCGACGGCGTTGGCGACCGGGCCGCGGGCCTTGTCCAGGTCGATCATGCCGGCGCCGATCGCGGCCAACGCCGCGCCGGTCGCGAGGCCCTGGACGACGCGGGCCAGCAACAAGCCTTCGACGCTGCTCGCGGTCGCGAACAAGCCCATCGTGACGACCTGCGCGAGCGTCGCGCCGATCAACACCGGGCGGCGGCCGATGTGGTCGGACAGCCGCCCGGCGACCAGTAGCGCGGCCAGCAGCACCAGCGCGTAGATGCCGAAGATCACGGTCACCGTCAGCGCCGAGAAGCCCCATTCGGCCTAGAGTGGGTACAGCGGCGTCGGCGCCATCGAGCCGGCGAGCAGCGAGACGGTGATCGACGCGAGCAGAAACAGCGCCGCGCGCGCCGGCAGCTGGCGTGCGGGTCCGGCGGCCGCCGCGGGCGAGGCGGAAGCGCGGGTTTCGGTGTTCGTCATGAGCATCCTCGTGGTCGGTTTGAGTAGACCGGTCTGTCTGATTGACACTGTACAGACCTGTCTGGTAATGTCAAGCCCATGGATGCCACAAAAGCCACGACCCCTGCCGAAACCGCTGTCCGGGCGCCGGCGCGGGAGCGCCTGCTCGCGGCCGCCGGGGCCTTGTTCTATGAAGAGGGTGTCAACAACGTCGGCATCGACAAGGTGATCGAGCGCGCCGGCGTCGCGAAGGCCTCGCTGTACAGCAATTTCAAAAGCAAGGACGAACTCGTCCGCGCCTACCTGAACGAACGGCACGCGGCGCGCCAGGCGCGGGTCGCGCAGAAGATGGCGCGCCACCGCGAGCCGCGCGAGAAGCTGCTGTCCATCTTCGACGCGCTCGGCGACGTGATCCACGAGCCCGGCTACCGCGGCTGCGCCTTCATGCGCGCCAGCACCGAGCTGCCCGCGGGCAGCGGCGCGCGCAGCGTCTGCGAAGACGCGCGGCTGTGGACGCGCACGCTGTTCGCCGACCTCGCGAAGCAGGCCGGCGCGGCCCCGCCGGATCACGTCGCGCGCCAGATGGTGATGCTCTACGACGGTGCCGCCGTCGCGGCGCACGATGGCGACACCCGCGCCGCGGCGCTCGCGCGCTCGATCGCCGAGCAGTTGCTCGACGCGGCCGGGGCCCGCGCGCGGCACTGAGGCTGCCCGGAGCGTGCGCGCCTGGGCGCGCACGGGCGCAGCGGGGTCGCCCGAACCTCTAGGCCGAGGCCTTCCAGCCGGGCATCATCGTGTTCGACGGCAGGCTCTCGTCCAGCAGCTTGCGGCCGGTCTCGATGCCCGCGGTCGGCAGCAGCTTCGGGTCGATCAGCCCGACCTGAACCAGCACGCTGGCCTGGTCCCAGTAGATGTGCTCGTGATAGAGCTTGTCACCGCGGAACTTGATGATCGCGATCAGCGGCACCTCGACGCGCTTGCCGGTCGGCTTGATGCCCGGCAGCATCCAGGGGATCTCGGTCGTGTGGGTGAACTTGAACAGCAGCTCGTCGACCACCTGGGTCGCGCCGACGGTGCGCGAGATCGAGGTCAGCGTCGTGTCGGGCGGGTTGCTGTTGACGAAGTGATTGCTGTAGAAGCGGTGCAGCTCCTTGAAGCCCACGCCGCCGGTCATCGTCGGGATGTGGTTGACGTAGGGCTCGGGCACCATCGTGCTCATCGTGTCGTCGACGTTGCGGGTGCCGAACTCGTATTCGCAGTGCTTGTCCCACAGCGCCGACAGGTCGAAGTGCGGGCCCATCGCGGCCTTCAGCGTCGCGATCGTCCTTTGGTGCGCCATCAACGCCGACGGGCGGTCGTAGTGCTCGCCGCCGGCGCGCGCGAATGCATGGTCGACGCCCGGGTACACGTGCAGCGCGATGTGGGTGCGCCCTTGCAGCGTCTGCACGATCTTGGCGCGCGCTTCGGGCGGGCAGAACTTGTCGAGCTCCGCGATGTGCAGCATCAGCGGCTTCTTGATCTTGTCCGCCTCGTCGAGCACGGCGTCGATGCCCACGCCGTAGTAGCCGACCGAGACGTCCGCGTCGGTCCGGCAGGCCGACAGGTAGGCCAGCTTGCCGCCGAGGCAAAAGCCCAGCACGCCGACCTTGCCGCCCGTCACCTCGGCGCGCCCGCGCAGCGTCGTGATGGCGGTCTGCATGTCCTGCATGCCCTTGTCGACGTCGAAGCCCTGGAAGTAGCCGAAGGCCTTCTGCCAATCGGCCGGCGTGTAGTTGATGTCGACGTTCGGCTCCTGGCGCCAGAACAGGTCGGGCACCAGCACCACGTAGCCTTCTTCGGCGTAGTAGTCGGCCACGTCGCGCATCGTCTTGTTGATGCCGAAGATCTCCTGCGCGACGACCAGGCCCGGGCCCTTGCCGGAGGCGGGCACCGCCATGTAGCCCCGAAAGCCGCCGCTGCCGTCGCCGGCCTTCATGTCGATGTAGTGACCTGCCATCAAATGCTCCAGAGTGATGCCGGCGAGCGTGCCATAGGAGGAGGTGGCTGGCAATAGAACGGCGATGGGAACGGCGGTCGGCGTCGCGGTCGAGGCCGTCGAGATCCTTTACATTCTGATAATTCACCGCCAAACTATCTTCGCCGGCGCACCGTCCAACCCGGATCAAAAAAACCATCGATGAACAGAAGCGGAATTCCCAGCCTGCGCGGGCAAGATCACACCGGCATCACGGTGCCCGATCTGGAGCAGGCCATCCGCTTCTTCGTCGATGTCGTCGGCTGCGAACTCTGCATGCGCTTCGCGCCGATCGGCGCGAAGCGGCAGCTTCATGGGCCATGAAGCCGGTGCGCTTCGCGTGCTCTGGTCGCCCCAATCGCCCGACAAACGAAACCCGGAATTGACATGACCGAATTCAATCGACGCCATTTCCTGAAGAGCGGCAGCGGTGCCGCGATCGCCGCGAGCCCGATCGCCGGCCTGTGGCTCACCTCGGCCGAGGCCCAGCAGACCGACACGCTGACGATCGCCTACAACGTCGGGCTGCCGAGCTGGGATCCGACCACCGGCCCGTCGGCGGTGAACCCGTCGATCCAGGGCATCTGGAAGGCCGTGTTCGACCCCTACATCGACCAGGCCACCGACCTGAGCTTCAAGCCCGGGTTGCTGACCAAGTGGGGCTGGAACGCCGACAAGACCAAGATCGAGATCGAACTGCGCCCCGATGCGTTCTGGCACGACGGCACGCCCGTCACCGCCGCCGACGTGGTCTGGAACCTGAAGCGCGCGGGCGACCCGAAGTCCGGCAACCCGGTCTCGGGGATCATCTGGTCCAGCGTCGACAACTTCCAGATCTCCGGCAACAAGATCACCGGCGACGTGAAGCAGTACGTGGCCGACTACTTCAAGTGGATGGGCTTCCTGACCGGCTTCATGATCCCGCAGGCCTATTACGAGAAGGTCGGCGCGGCAGGGTTCGAGAAGGCGCCGATCGGCAGCGGCCCGTACATGATCGAGGAGTTCTCGCAGGGCTCGTTCGTCAAGCTGAAGGCCTTCGGCAAGTACTGGGGCGGCAAGCCGGCGTTCAAGAGCGTGCTGATCAAGTTCGTGACCGACCCGAGCGCGCGCGTGGCCGAGATCGAGTCCGGCAAATCGGACATCACGCTCGGCGTTCCGTTCGAAGAGTACGACCGCCTGCGCAAGCTGCCCACGCTTGCCGGCATCAGCTCGCCGATCACCGACATCGCGATGCTGTTCATCACCGACACCGCGCCGATGACCGACGAGAACGTGCGCAAGGCCGCCGTCTATGCGGTCGACAAGCAGGCCATCGTGAAGCGCTTGCTGCGCGGCTACGGCGTCGTGATCGACACCTTGCAGGTGCCGCAATACGCCGCCTTCGACGCCTCCACCAAATCGAAGTACGACCCCGAGCTCGCGAAGCAGCTGCTGGCCAAGTCGGGCTACAGCGTGGCCAAGCCGGTGAAGTTCAAGATCCAGACCACGCGCGGCTACCTGCCGAAGGACTACGAGACCGTTCAGGCCATCGTCGGCATGTGGCGCAAGGTGGGCATCGAGGCCGAGATCGAGGTCTACGAGATCGCCAAGCACTTCGAACTCCGCCTGAGCCACAAGCTCGCGCCGATGGCGTTCTACAACTGGGGCGACGCGATCGGCGACCCGAACGATTCGACCGGCTTCGCGATGTTCGGCCCGAGCCCGCACTCGGGCTGGAAGTCCAAGGAGGTCGACGCGATGATCGGCCCGCTGTGGGGCGAGAAGGACGAGGCCAAGCGCATCGCCGGCTGGAAGAAGGTCGACAAGTACATCGCCGACAACGCGCTGGTGCTGCCGCTGTACCAGCAGGTGCAGACCATCCTGTTCAAGAAGACGCTGGCCGTGAAGCCGCACCTCGCGGGCTATCTGCTCGCGCAGTCGGTGGGCAAGGCCAAGGCCTAGCCCGCCCCGATGGCCTGGACGCCGCTGCTCAAGCGCCTGCTGTGGGCGGTGCCCACCCTGTTCGGCGTGCTGGTGGTCGTGTTCGTGCTGCTGCGGGTCGCGCCGGGCGACCCGATCGCGATGATGATCGGGCCGGGCGCCACGCCCGAGGACATCCGCTCGCTGCGTGAGCTCTACGGCTTCGACCGCAGCCTGCCGCAGCAGTTCGCGATCTACCTCGGGCAGGCCGTGCTCGGGCACTTCGGGCGCTCGATCACGTTGAAGCAGGACGTGATCGATCTCGTCCGCGCCCACCTGCCGCTGACCCTGGAGCTGTCGGCCTTCGCGCTCGCGATCGCGGTGCTGCTCGGCGTCGGCGCGTCGCTGCTCGCGATCACGTGGCGCGGCACGCTCGTCGAGCGGGCGATCGATGCCGTGACGGGCTTCGTCACCGCGATCCCCGATTTCCTGTGGGGCCTGGCCGGCATTCTCTTTCTCGGCGTGCTGTGGCCGGTGCTGCCGGTGTTCGGCCTGCTCGACCCGAGCCTGAGCTTCGAGTCGAAGACCGGCTTCGTGCTGGTCGAAGCGCTGCTGCGCGGCCGCCTCGACGTGTTCGGCTCGGCGCTGGCGCACCTCTTCTGGCCGGCGGTGTCGCTCAGCCTGCCGCTGGCCGCGATGATCGCCCGCGTGCTGAAGAGCTCGCTGCTCGAGGTGCTGGCGCAGGACTACATCCTGATCGCCCGCGTGAAGGGCTTCAGCCCCTGGCACGTGCTGTGGCGCGAGGCCTTGCGCAACGCGCTCGGGCCGGCGCTCACGCTCGCGGGGGTGCAGTTCACCTTCCTGATCGGCGGGACGGTGCTGATCGAGAAGCTGTTCGGCCTGCCGGGCCTGGGCAACATGGCGATCGATGCGGTGATCAACCGCGACCTGCCGCTGATCCAGGGCATCGTGCTGACCTTCGCGTTGATCTTCATCATCGTCAACCTCGCGGTCGACGTGATCAACGTGCGCCTGAATCCGAAGCTGCGCCGATGAGGCCGCAGGTCGAGAAGCGCGCCTGGTTCGGCGCGGCGGTGATCCTGCTCGTGCTGGTCTGCGCGGTGTTCGCGAAATGGATCGCGCCGCACGACCCGCTCGACCAGGATCTGCTCGCCGCGAGCCTGCCGCCCTCGTGGAGCGCCGACGGCGAGGCCGCGCACCTGTTCGGCACCGACAGCCTCGGCCGCGACATCCTGTCCCGCCTGATCTACGGCGCCCGGCCCGCGATGATCGTGGCGTTCGCGGGCGCGGGCCTCGCCGCGTTCTTCGGCACCTTGCTGGGGCTGTGGGCCGGCTTTCACGGCGGCTGGGTCGACACGCTGATCTCGCGCCTCGTCGACGTCTGGATGTCGTTCCCGGCGGTGCTGCTGTCGATCGTGCTGGTGGCCGTGATCGGCACCGGCCTGCCGTCGGTGGTGCTGGCCATCGCGATCATCGACTGGACGCGCTTTTGCCGCGTCGTGCGGGCCGAAACCCAGGCGCAGGCGCAGCTCGACTACGTGACTTCCGCGCGCATCATCGGCCAGTCCCGCACGCACACCTTGTGGCGCGAGGTGCTGCCGAACGTGCTGCCGCTGCTGCTCACCTTGTTCACGCTCGAGATGGGCATCGCGGTCGTCGTCGAGGCGATCCTGTCCTTCGTCGGGCTGTCGGTGTCGAGCGACATGCCGACCTGGGGCGGCCTGGTGCAGGACGGGCGGCTGTACGTGAACCAGACGCCCTGGCTGCTCGGGCTGCCGATCGCCGCGATCGCGATCACGGTGCTGGCCTGCAACGCGCTCGGCGACGGCCTGCGCGAATCGTTCGATCCGCTGCTGCGCGAATGATCGCGATGGAAGCTCCCCCGACACGCGAAGACTGCCTGGTCGTCGAGGGTCTGCACCTCGCGCTGCGCGCCACGCGGCGCCGCCCGGCGCGGCTGATCCTGCGCGGCGTCGACCTTCGCATCGCCAAGGGCGAGGTGCACGCGCTGGTCGGCGAATCCGGCGCCGGCAAGAGCATGGTCGGCCGCACGGTGCTGGGCATCACGCCGCCCGGCATGGACGTCGTCGCGGGCCGCGTGCAGTTCCTCGGCACCGACTGGCTGGGCCTGCCCGACGCGCGGCGAAGAATCCACCTGGGCCGCGACGTCGCGCTGATTCCGCAGGACCCGCTGACGGCGCTGAACCCGGGCCGCACCATCGGCGCGCAGGTGAGTGATGTGCTGCGCCTGCACCTCGGCTTCGACGCGAAGGCCGCACGCGCGCGAACACTGGAGCTGCTCGCGACCGTGCAGATCCGCTCGCCCGAGACCGTGGCAGCCCAGTATCCGCACGAACTCTCCGGCGGGATGCGCCAGCGCGTGCTGATCGCGATCGCGTTCGCGTGCAAGCCGAAGCTGATCATCGCGGACGAACCGACCACCGCGCTCGACGTGACGGTGCAGCGCGAGGTGCTGCGGCTGCTGCGCACGCTGCAGCGCGACGAGGGGGCCGCGGTGCTGTTCATCACGCACAACCTCGGGCTGGTCGCGAAGCTCTGCGACGCGGTCAGCGTGATCCATTCGGGGCGCATCGTCGAGCACGGCAGCGTGCGCGGCATCATCGAAGCCCCGCGCACCGACTACACGCGTTCGCTGTTCGCCGCCACGCCGCGCTACGACCGGCCGGCCGAGGCGCTGCTGCCGATCCCGGCCGGCGTGACCGACGCGCTCCGGGCCGAAGCCGCCGACTACGACCAGGCCTGGCGCGCGGGCGTGGCGAAGGACCGGGCCGCGCCCCAGAACGGAGCCGCACGTGGCACTCCTTGACGTGCGCGGCATGAGCCTGGCGCTGCCCGACCTGGCGCAGCGGCCGATGTTCGGCAAGGCGCCGCTGCGCACCATTCTTCACGACATCGACCTCGCGGTGGAGGCCGGAGAGTGCGTCGGCCTCGTCGGCGAATCCGGATCGGGCAAGACGACGCTGGCTCGCACGATGCTGCGTTTGCATGAGCCGCAACACGGCGAGATCGCGTTCGATGGCCGCGAGATCACCCACCTGGACGAGATCGCGCTGCGGCATTTGCGCCAGCGGCTGCAGATGATCTTCCAGGACCCGCTCTCGGCGCTGAACCCGCGCCGCCGCGTCGGCGACATCGTGGTGCAGCCCTTGCTCGCGTTCGGCCGGCTCGGCGCCTCACCGAGCGCCGCCGCGCGGGCCCGGCGCGCCGGCGAACTGCTCGAGCAGGTGAGCCTGCCGATCGAATTCGCGGCGCGCTTCCCGCACGAGCTGTCGGGCGGGCAGCGCCAGCGCGTCGGCATCGCGCGTGCCATCGCGCTGCAGCCGGACCTGATCGTGGCCGACGAGATCGTGTCCGGCCTGGACGTGTCGACGCAGGCGCGCATCCTGCTGCTGCTGCGCGAGCTGCGCCGGCGCCTGGGCATGAGCATGGTGTTCGTCACCCATGACCTGTCGGTGGTGCGCGTGCTGTGCGACCGGGTCGCGGTGATGCGCGAAGGCCGCATCGTCGAACAGGGCCGCACCCAGGACGTCTTCGAGCGCCCGACGCACCCCTATACCCAAGCGCTGCTGGACGCGATACCCTTGCCGGTGATCGACGCCGCGTGGCTCGGGCCGCCGGCGTCTCAGTGATCCCCGATTCGATTCAACCAGCAGGAGCCGCCATGAAGATCCAGGACGCCGTCGTTCTCGTCACCGGTGCGAACCGCGGTCTGGGCCGCGAATTCGTCGAGCAGTTCCTGGCCGCGGGCGCGAAGAAGATCTACGCCTCGGCGCGTGACATCGCCTCGCTCGATTCGCTCGTGAAGGCGCACGCCGGCCGCATCGAAGCCGTGCGGCTGGACATCGCCCGCGGCGACCAGATCGAAGCGGCGAGGGCGCGCTGCACCGACGTGAACCTGCTCGTCAACAACGCCGGCATCAACCGCGGCCAGGGCCTGATCGCGGCCGATTCGATGGATCACGCGATCGCCGAGATCACCACCAACTACCTCGGCACGCTGGCGATGTGCCGCGCCTTCGCGCCGCAACTGAAGGGCGGCGCGATCGTCAACGTGCTGTCGATCCTGGCGAAGGTGGCGCTGCCGGCGATGGGCTCGCTGTGCGCGTCGAAGGCCGCGGGCCTGCGCATGACCGAAGGCATCCGCGCGGAGCTGGCGGCGCAGGGCACGCAGGTGGTCGCCGTGATGACGGGCGCGGTCGACACCGACATGAGCCGCGATTTCCAGGGGCCGAAATCGTCGCCCGGCGAGGTCGCGCAGGCCGTCGTCGCGGCCTTGCAGAACGGCGACGAGGAGGTCTACGTCGGCGAGATGGCCGGGTGGATCAATTCGGCGATGGCGCAGGATCCGAAAAGCATCGAGCGCGAGATGGCGAAGTACCTGCCGGGCTGATTCAAGACGGCGCGGGCTCGGAAGGCGCGTGAACCGGAACCCGTGCGCCGGGCTCCGCCGAAAAACTCGCGCGGTATTGGCCCGGCGTCACGCCGACGCGCCGCACGAACGCGAGGCGCATGCGGTCGGTCGACGCGAAGCCGCACTCCCAGGCGATACTTTTCAGCGCTTGCGTGGTGGCCTCGAGCAGGCGGCGGGCGCTGTCCAGGCGCGCGCTTTCGACGAACTCGTGCGGCGTCATCCCGGCCCAGTGCGAGAAGCTGCGCGCGAAGTGCCGCGTGCTCATGCCGGCGACCGCGGACAACACGCTCACCGTCAACGGCTCGCGAAGATGCGCGACCACGTGGGCCTGCACGCGGGCCATCGGGTCCTGCGGGTCGGACGGCGCGGGCATCAGGTGCGGGCTGAACTGCGATTGCCCGCCCTGGCGCTGGGCCACGACGACGAGGCGCTTGGCCACCGCCAGCGCGACGGCCGCGCCATGGTCCTCCGCGACGAGCGCCAGCGCGAGGTCGATGCCGGCGGTCACGCCGGCCGAGGTGATCAATGCCCCGTCGCGGCAGAAGATGCGGTCCGGCTCGATGCGGGCCGCGCGGAACCGGCGCGCCAGCAGCGCCGCGGACTGCCAGTGCGTCGTCGCACGCTTGCCGTCCAGCAGGCCCGCGGCGCCGAGCGCGAAGCTGCCGGTGCAGATCGACCCGAATCGCGCGCTGTTGTCGGCCACCGCGCGCAGCCAGCCCGTCAATGCCGGATCGACGGCGGCTTCCGGCAGTGAGGGGCCGCCCGCGACCAGCGCGACGTCCCAAGGCCCTTGCGCCCGCTCGAACGAGAGATCGGCGGCGATGCGCATGCCGTTCGAAGCGCGGACGGTCGCGCCGCCGGCACTGGCGAGCACCGAGACGTAGCCCGCGTCCGCGGGCACGAAGGCGTTGGCCTCGCTGAAGACATCCAGCGGGCCGGACACGTCCAGCGCCTGGACGCCGGGAAAGATGGCAACGACGACGCGACGCAAGGCGACTCCGGCAAACATGACCGCGATCGACGTTGCGCTGGCCGCTTTCGACGTCGAATGCGCGCCAACGCGAGCGTCTCCGCGGAGAGACTGGTGGCACCGATTGTCCCTCCAGGAGAACAGCATGAGCCAGACCATCGCCGGCATCGCCGTCCCCGACAGCAGCCTCGCACGCGCGGCCACCGAACTCGTGCGCGACACCGAGAGCGACCTGCTCTATCACCACTCGCGTCGCGTCTTCCTGTTCGGCGCGCTGACCGGGCGCCGCCGCGAGCTCGCGTTCGACGCCGAGCTGCTCTACGTCGGGGCGATGTTCCACGACATGGGGCTCGTGCCGGCCCACGCGAGCGCGACCGAGCGCTTCGAGGTGGACGGCGCCAACGCCGCACGCGACTTCCTCGCGTCGTGGAACATCGCGGAGCCCGACATCGAGCAGGTCTGGGACGCGATCGCGCTGCACACGACGCCCGGAATCCCGAAGCACAAGAAGCCGGTCGTGGCGCTGGTGACCGCCGGCGTGGAGATGGACGTGCTCGGGCTGGCCTACGACGAGTTCACGCGCGACGAGCGTGAACTCGTCGTCGCCGCGCATCCGCGCGAGACGAATTTCAAGGAGGCCATCGTCGACGCGTTCGCCGAAGGAACCCGCCGCAAGCCCGAGACGACGTTCGGCAACGTCAAGGCCGACGTGCTGGCGCTGAAGGACCCGAGCTATCGCCGGCTGAACTTCTGCAGCATCATCCTCGGGTCGGCCTGGAACGACCACGAGCGCGTGGGCGGCTGCGCCGCGTGCGCGGCCTGATCGACCGCGCGTGCGGAGCGCGCGACGCTGCGCGAGCGCTCAGGCGCGCCCGGTCAGCACGGCCTTGACGACGGCCTCGCCCATGTCCTTCGTGCCCAGCCGTTTCGAACCGGGCTGGAAGATGTCGGCGCTGCGATAGCCGTCGGCCAGCACCGCGCGCACCGCGCGTTCGACGCGGTCGGCGTGTTCCATCAAGCCGAACGAATAGCGCAGCATCATCGCCATCGACAGGATCGACGCGAGCGGGTTCGCGATGTCCTTGCCGGCGATGTCGGGCGCGGTGCCGTGGACCGGCTCGAACAGCCCTTGCGTGCCCGAGGCCATCGACGCCGACGGCAGCATGCCGATCGAGCCGGTCAGCATCGCGGCGGCGTCCGACAGGATGTCGCCGAAGATGTTGCCGGTGACGATCACGTCGAACTGCTTGGGCGCGCGCATCAGCTGCATCGCGGCGGCGTCGACGAACAGGTGGCTGAGCTCGACGTCCGGGTACTCGCGGCCGACGCGCGTGACGACCTCGCGCCACAGCTGCATCACCTCCAGCACGTTGGCCTTGTCGACCGAGCACAGTTTTCGGCTGCGCAGGCGCGCGGTGCGGAAGCCGACGTGCGCGATGCGCTCGATCTCGGGTTCCGAATAGCGCATCGTGTTGAAGGCCTCGCGCTCGCCCTTCGCGTTGACGCCGCTGCCGCGCGGCTCGCCGAAGTAGGCGTCGCCGGTCAGCTCGCGCAGGATCATCAGGTCCAGGCCCTCGACGATCTCGGGTTTCAGGGTCGACGCGCCGACCAGCTCGGGGAACAGGTAGGCGGGCCGGAAGTTCGCGAACAGGCCGAGCTCCTTGCGCAGCCGCAGCAGGCTCGCGCCGGGGCGCATCGCGAACGGAATCTCTTCGTCGCCCGGCATGCCGGCCGAGCCGAACAGGATCGCGTCGGCCTGGCGCGCGATCGCGCTGGTCGCGGCGGGCAGCGGGTCGCCGGCCGCGTCGATGCCGGCCTGGCCGATCGCGGCCTCGGTCAGTTCGAGCGGCCGGTCGCGGCCGATCACGGCCTTCAACACCTTGACGGCCTGTGCCGTCACCTCGGGGCCAATGCCGTCGCCGGACATCACTGCGATTTTCATGGGGATCTTTTCTCTGGAGAAGGGAAGTAGGGAGACGCCGACGACGCCGTGCTCAGGCCGCCGTGCCCAAGCCGCGCTCGAAGGCCTCGATGTGGGCGCGCTGGCTCAGCGTGTAGTCGAGCTCGTCCAGCCCTTCGAGCAGGCAATGGCGGGCGAACGGCTCGATCGAGAACTCTGCGGCGAAGCCGGCCGGCCCGCGCACCGTCTGCGCGGCGAGGTCGATCTGCACCTGCGCGCCGGGCTGCGCGCGCAAGGCCGCGAGCAAGGCGTCGACGCGGTCTTCGGGCAGCCGCACCGGCAGCAGGCCGTTCTTCAGCGAGTTGTTGAAGAAGATGTCGCCGAAGCTGGGCGCGATCACCGCGCGGAAGCCGCCGTCGCAGAGCGCCCAGACCGCGTGCTCGCGCGACGAGCCGCAGCCGAAGTTGCGGCCGGCGACGAGGATGCGGGCGTCGGCATAGACCGCCTGGTTCAGCAGGAACTCCGGCCGGCGCGCGCCCTGCGCGTCGTGGCGCACGTCGTGGAACAGGAAGCTGCCGAACGGGGCCGAGCGCGGCTTTTGCAGGTACAGCGCCGGCGAGATCTGGTCGGTGTCGACGTTGACGTTGCCGAGGGGCGCGGCGACGGCGTCGAGTTGGCGAAAGGCGTCCATCAGCGGGGCTCCAGCGCGAGGCCGCGAACATCGGCGAGGTGCCCGGTGACCGCGGCGGCCGCGGCCATCGCCGGGCTCATCAAATGGGTGCGTGCGCCCGGGCCCTGGCGGCCGACGAAGTTGCGGTTCGAGGTCGATGCGCAGCGTTTACCGGGCGCGACCTGGTCGCCGTTGGTGCCCAGGCACATCGAGCAGCCCGGGTGCCGCCACTGGAAGCCGGCCGCGCGGAACACCGCGTCCAGCCCCTCGGCCTCGGCCTGGCGCTTCACCAGGCCCGAGCCCGGCACGACCCAGGCCTCGACGCCCTCGGCGACGCGCCGCCCGCGTGCCACCGCGGCGGCGCTGCGCAGGTCCTCGATGCGGCCGTTGGTGCACGAACCGATGAAGACGCGATCGACCGCGATGCCGGCGAGCGGCTGGCCGGCTTGCAGGCCCATGTAGTCGAGCATTCGCTGCATCGCGCCACGACGCTCTTCGTTCGCGCCGCTGGCCGGATCGGGGATCAGGCCGGAGATCGGCAGCACGTCTTCGGGGCTGGTGCCCCAGGTGACCATCGGCGCGATCTCGTCGGCCGCCAGCGTGATCTCCTGGTCGAACACCGCGCCGGCGTCGCTCGGCAACCGGCGCCAGCGCACGAGCGCGGCGTCCCGCTCGTCGCCCTCGGGCGCGAACGGGCGGCCGGCGAGCCAGGCGATGGTTCGTTCGTCCGGCGCGATCATGCCGGCGCGCGCGCCGGCCTCGATCGACATGTTGCAGACCGTCATGCGCGCCTCCATCGACAGCGCGCGGATCGCCTCGCCGGCGTACTCGATCACGTGCCCGGTCGCGCCCGCGGTGCCGAGCCGGCCGATCACCGCGAGGATGATGTCCTTCGCGGTGACGCCGGGGCCCAGGCGTCCGCTGACGTTGACGCGCAGCTGGCGCGGCTTGCGCTGCCACAGCGTCTGCGTCGCCAGCACGTGCGCGACCTCGGACGCGCCGATGCCGAACGCGAGCGCGCCGAGCGCGCCGTGGGTCGAGGTGTGGCTGTCGCCGCAGACGATCAGCATGCCCGGCAGGCTCAGGCCCTGCTCCGGGCCGACCACGTGGACGATCCCCTGGCGCGGGTCATCGAGCCCGAAGAAGCGGATGCCGGCGCTCGCGCAATCGTCCTGCAGCGCCTGCGCCATCGCGCGCTTCTCGGGATCGGGGATGTCGGCAAGCACGCGGCTGCCGGTCGGCACGTAGTGGTCGGGCGTCGCGAACGCGCGCGCCGGCGTGCGCACCGGCAGCCCGCGCTGGCGCAGCATCTCGAAGGCCGGCGCGGAGCCGTCCTGCACCAGGTGGCGGTCGACGTAGAGGAGGGTCTGGCCGTCGTCGCGCTGGGTCACGACGTGGGCGGCCCAGATCTTGTCGAACAGCGTGCGGGGGGGATTCGAGGTCGGCATGGGGAGTGCGGTGGCGGCGGGGGTCCGTCGGCGTCGGTCAGTCGAGTTTGGCGCCGGAGATCCGCACGATCTCGGCGTAGCGCTTGGTTTCGGAGGCCATGAAGGCGCCGAAGTCTTCCGGCGTGCCGCCGCCGACCTCGGCGCCGAAGTCCAGCATGCGCTTCTGGAACTGCGCGGTCTTCAGCACCGCGTTCACGTCGGCATTGAGTTTGTCGATGATCGGCCGCGGCGTGCCGGCCGGCACCGAGATGCCGTACCACGACGACGCGTGCACGCCGGTCAAGCCGAGCTCGTCGAAGGTCGGCACGTCGGGCAGGGCGGGGTTGCGGCTCTTCGACGCCACCGCGAGCGCGCGCAGCTTGCCACTCGAAATGAACGGCAGGCAGGTGGTCGTGTCCAGCATCAGCGAGACGTGGCCGGCGACCAGGTCGATCTCGGCCGGCGCGGTGCCCTTGTACGGCACGTGCACGATGTTGATCTTCGCGGCGGTCGTGAATTGCACGGCGGCCAGGTGCTGCGAGGAGCCGACGCCGGCCGAGCCGTAGTTCAGCTTGCCGGGGTTCGCGCGCGCTGCGTCGATCACGTCCTTCATCGTCTTGAACGGGGAGTCGGCCGGCACGACCAGGATGTTGGGCACCGCGGAAACGTAGATCACCGGCTCGAAGTCCTTCACCGGGTCGAAGCCGAGCTTGTTGTACAGGCTGATGTTGACCGCGTTCGGGCTGATCGACGACATCAGCAGCGTGTAGCCGTCGGGCTTGGCGTGCGCGGCGACCTCGGTGCCGATGTTGCCGCCGGCGCCGCCGCGGTTGTCGATGAAGATCGATTGACCCAGGCGCTGCGCCAGGCCTTCGGAGACCATCCGCGCGGTCGTGTCGACGCCGCCGCCCGGGGGCCAGGGCACCATCATGCGGATCGTGTGGTCGGGATAGGCCCCGGTCGATTGCGCGAACGCGGCGCCGCCGCCCAGCGATGCGAATGCGGCGGCGAATGCCGATGCCAGGGCCATCCGGCCGGCCTGTCGTCTGTTCATGGGGCCTTGTCTCGTGCTTTTATGGGAGACGACATTCTGGGTGTGCGACCCGGTCGCGGCAATCACAATTAAGGCATGTGATGCATGAGTAAAACTCACGACGAAGGGGCTAGGGAAGGACCTCTTCCCGGGCCGCTTCGGCGGCCACCCAGGCCTCGAAATCGCGCACCCGTTGTGGGGGCGATTGGGCCGCGTACGCGAGGTAGTAGGAGCTTTCCGCCGGCACCCGCAGGCCGAGCGGCGCGACCAGCCGGCCCGACGCCAGGTCGTCGCGCACGAACGGCAGCACCGCGATCGTGATGCCGAGCTGATCCAGGGCGGCCTGGTAGGCGAGCGCGGCGTTCTCGAACTTGAGGCCGGCGTTGCCGTTGATGGTGGTCGCGCCCGCGGCATTCAGCCAGGTCGGCCAATCGCTCGGGCGATGGGTGGAGCACAGCAGCACGTGGTTCGCGAGATCGCGCGGCTCGTTCAGCGGAGGCCCGTTCTTCAGCAGGGCCGGCGCGCAGACCGGCACCAGCAGTTCGCCGAACAGCAGCCGAAAGCCCGGCCCGGTCGGCGGTTTCGCCTCGGAGTGGATGCCGGCGTCGAGCTCGTCGCGGGCGAAATCGACGCGCTCGTGCGAGGTCGTGATCTGCACGTCGATCTGCGGGTGCAGCGCGTGAAAGCGCGCAAGCCGGGGAACGAGCCAGCGGATCGCGAAGGTCGGCGGCAGCTTGATGCGCAGGCGCCGGTCATCGGGCATCTGGCGCAGCTCGCGCGTGCTGCGGTCGAGTTGATCCAGCGCGGAGCGCACGCTCTCGAAATACGAGGCCCCCGAGGGCGTCAGCTGGATGCCCTGGCGGCCGCGCTCGAAGAGCTGGACCTTGAGCCAGCCTTCGAGCGTCGCGATGTGGCGGCTGACCGCGCCTTGCGTGACGCACAGCTCCTGCGCCGCGCGCGTGAAGCTGCCGCAACGCGCGGCGGCTTCGAAGGCGCGCAAGGGGTTCAGGGGAGGGAGGCTTCGGGGCACGGATCGGGGTGCCGAACCATCGGCTTCGTCATGACATTAATTCATGACTGGCGGCAAGTCAATCGGCGCCAACCCTGGCTAGCGCCAGCGCCAGGTCCAAATGAAGTCGAGCGAACTGTCCTCGCCCGACTGGGCCCGCAACGTGAATCGTTGTGCGATGCGGTAGATCAGCTGGAAATTCCCCGTTGTCGCGTTCAGGCCGCGCTCGTAACCCACGTACCAGCGCCGCGAGAGCTGCTTGCCGAGCGAGACCACGGTCTGCTGCACGTCGCCGTCGGTCTGCTGGCGCACGCCGATGTCGTCCAGCCCGATCGCCTTCGTGACCTTGTCGGTCAGGCTCTCGCCGTCTCCGGCCAGCAGCGCGAGCGCCGCGCGCTGGAGCAGTGCGGTGTCGGTGCGGCCCAGGCCGTCGCTGGCGCGGCCCATCACGAGCCAGCTGAGCTTGTCGATGTCCGACAGTTCGGGCTCGGAGAACAGCCGCACGCGCGGGTCGCTCGCGTTGCCGCTGACGGCGACGCCGACGCGGATGTCCAGGTTCGGCCGGGTCGCCTCGATGTCCAGGCGTGGGTTCTCGATCGGCCCGTTGAAGACGATCAGGCCCTTGTCGATCGCCAGTTTCTGGCCATAGGCCGCGTACGTCCCGTCGACCGCGCGCACCGTGCCGTCGACGCTGAGCTTGCCGCCCGGCGAGGTGATGTGCAGCTCGCCGCCCAGGCGGGTGTCCAGCCCATGGCCGC
Organism: Burkholderiaceae bacterium; assembly: GCA_036500445.1. GTDB lineage: Bacteria > Pseudomonadota > Gammaproteobacteria > Burkholderiales > Burkholderiaceae_C > LMDS01. The sequence goes on from DASYCA010000060.1 coordinate 33,490, forward strand.
GCACGCGCAGCTTGTCGCCGAGGCCGACGTGCAGGTCGAGCGCGACCGCCCGCGACGGGTTCAGCGCGGCGGCCGGCTCGGGCGCGCTCGCCGCGTTCGCCGGCGCCTTCACACGCACCACTTCGACGTCGTCCGACAGGCTCGGCGCGTCGCTCTGCGAGAAATCGATCAGCCCTTCGTCGACGCCAAAGCGGCCATCGAACGCGAGCGTGCTCGCGTCCAGCTGCAGCCGCCCTGTGCCGCTCGCGACGATGCGCCGGTCGACGCGGCCGAGCAGCTGGAATTTATCCGCGTCGAGCTGCAACACGGCCTTCGGCGCGGCGCCCAGGCTCGCGTCGCCGGTCACGCTCAGGCGGCCGCTGCCGGCCTTCGCGGTGAAGTGCTCGATGCGCGCGGTCGTGCCCTGCAGCTTCACGACGACGTCGCCGTCGCTGACGTTCACCCCCTGCAGGAAATTGCGCACGGCGAGCTGCGTGCCCTCGGCCTGGCCGGTGTATTCGGGCGCGCCGAAGCGCCCGTTGATCGACGCGCTCGCGTGCAGCGCGCCGCCCAGCCGCCAGCCGGGCGGCACCCAGGTGCCCCAGGTGCCGATGTCGGCGACGCGCAGCTCGAGCACGCCCTGGATCGGCGCGTCGGCCGACGGCCAGGTCGCCTCCGGAGCGGTCCGCACGACGACCGCGCCGGCCGAGACGCCGACCGCGCTGCCGGCCAGCCCTTGCGTGAAATTCCAGACGCCGTCGGCGGCCGCCAGGCCCAGGCGCAGGTCGGTCAGGCCGAGCGTGCGGGTGCCGTCTTCGTCGGTCACGGTCAGGTCGCCGCTCGCGCGCTCGACGACGACGTCGGCCTGGAAGCTCGGTGCGCTGCGCAGTTTCAGGTGCGCGTTCAAGGTCAGGTCGCCGCCCCAGCCGAAATCGGGCTGCGCGCGCGCGAGCAGCGGCGCGACGCGCAGCGGTTCGACCTCGGCCTCGGCCTCGATCTGCGCGAAGCCTTTTTCAGTCGCCGCGGCGGTCCACGCCATCCGGCTCCAGCGCACGGCGCCGCCGAGCAGTTCGGCGCGGCCGGGCTGCACGCTGACGCGCGGCGGGCCGCCGGCCCACAGCGCCTCGATCGCGACGTTCGCGCTGTGCAGCAGCGGCGCCGCGCCGGCCGCGCCCGCGGAGCTGCGCAGGTCGAGCTGCGTCAGCGTGCCGCGCCAGCCGGCGAGCGGCGCCGACGGCAGGTCGACGAGACCGCCGCTGACCTGCACGAGTGCGAGCGTGTGGGCCGTGTCAGCGGCGGGTGCCGGTGCGGGCTGCATCGTGTCGACCCAGGCGGGGGGGCGCGCCTTCGAATCGGCGCGCAGCTCCAGCGTGTGGGCGCGGCCGGTGCCGCTGAGCTGCCATTGCGCGGTGTCGATCGACGGGCCGGGCGCACCGCCGGAGATCAGGGCGGCTTGCGTCAGGCTCAGCTGCGCGTCGACCGGCGCGTTCGCCGAGCTGCCGAGCGACCAGCGCCCCGCGGCCTTTTGCACCGCCAACGGGCCGACGCGCAGCGCGCTCGCATCGAGCTGGCCCTGCGTCGTCAGCGCCGGCCAGCGGCCGCTGACGTGGGCCTGCGCCTGCAGCGTGCCGGCGAGGGCGTTCGCGTCGGCACCGGGGGTCAGCACGCGGTAAAGCGGCGCGAGGCGGGCGAGGGCGGG
>DASYCA010000061.1:0-4675 GCA_036500445.1 Burkholderiaceae bacterium
TACCAGCTTCACGAACCCTTTCCCCCCGCGGGCGACCAGCCCGAGGCCATCGCCAAGCTGATCGAGGGGCTGTCGGACGGCCTGGCCTTCCAGACCCTGCTGGGAGTGACCGGCTCCGGTAAAACCTACACGATGGCGCAGGTGATCGCGCGCAGCGGGCGCCCCGCGCTGGTGCTGGCGCCGAACAAGACCCTGGCGGCGCAGCTCTATGCCGAGTTCCGCGAGTTCTTCCCGAACAACGCGGTCGAGTACTTCGTCAGCTACTACGACTACTACCAGCCCGAGGCCTACGTGCCGCAGCGCGACCTGTTCATCGAGAAGGACAGCGCGATCAACGAGCACATCGAGCAGATGCGTCTGTCGGCGACGAAGAGCCTGCTCGAGCGGCGCGACGTCGTGATCGTCGCGAGCGTTTCGGCGATCTACGGCATCGGCAACCCGAGCGACTACCACCAGATGGTGATGACGCTGCGCGTGAAGGACAAGCTCGGCCAGCGCGACGTGATCGCGCAGCTGATCCGGATGCAGTACACCCGCAACGAGGTCGATTTCTCGCGCGGCAGCTTCCGCGTGCGCGGCGACACGATCGACGTGTTCCCGGCCGAGCACTCGGAGCTGGCGATCCGGATCGAGCTGTTCGACGACGAGATCGAGTCGCTGCAGCTGTTCGACCCGCTGACCGGCCGGATCCGCCAGAAGCTCGTGCGCTTCACCGTCTACCCGAGCAGCCACTACGTGACGCCGCGCGAGCGCGTCGTCGTCGCGATCGATTCGATCAAGGCCGAGCTGCGCGAGCGCTCGGCCGAGCTGATCGCGCAGGGCAAGCTGGTCGAGGCCCAGCGCCTGGAGCAGCGCACCCGCTTCGACCTGGAGATGCTGCAGGAGGTCGGCCACTGCAAGGGCATCGAGAACTACACCCGGCACCTGTCGGGCGCGGCGCCGGGCGACCCGCCGCCGACGCTGGTCGACTACCTGCCGGCCGACGCGCTGATGTTCCTGGACGAATCCCACGTGCTGATCGGCCAGTTCAGCGGCATGTACAACGGCGACAAGGCGCGCAAGACGACCTTGGTCGAGTACGGCTTCCGCCTGCCCAGCGCGCTGGACAACCGCCCGTTGAAATTCGAGGAATTCGAAAAGAAGATGCGCCAGGTGATGTACGTCTCGGCGACGCCGGCGCAGTACGAGCAGAGGACGGCCGGCCAGGTCGTCGAGCAGCTGGTGCGGCCGACCGGCCTGGTCGACCCGAGCGTCGAGGTGCGCCCGGCCGGCACCCAGGTCGACGACGTGCTGCAGGAGATCCGCGACCGGGTCGAGAAGAACGAGCGCGTGCTGATCACGACCCTGACCAAGCGCATGGCCGAGCAGCTGACCGACTACCTGAGCGACAACGGCGTCAAGGTGCGCTACCTGCACAGCGACGTCGACACCGTCGAGCGGGTCGAGATCCTGCGCGACCTGCGGCTGGGCGTCTTCGACGTGCTGGTCGGCATCAACCTGCTGCGCGAGGGCCTGGACATCCCGGAGGTCTCGCTGGTCGCGATCCTGGACGCCGACAAGGAGGGCTTCCTGCGCTCCGAGCGCAGCCTGATCCAGACCATCGGCCGGGCCGCGCGCAACCTGAACGGCCGCGCGATCCTGTACGCCGACAAGATGACCGAGTCGATGCGCAAGGCGATCGACGAGACCGAGCGGCGGCGCGCGAAGCAGATCGCCCACAACACCGCCGAGGGGATCGTGCCGCGCAGCATCGTGAAGAAGGTTCGCGACCTGATCGATGGCGTTTACAGTGAAAAGGGCGGTAAAGACGACCTGAAAGCGGTCAATGAGGCCGCGGCGATCGAGGCGCTGAGCGAAAAGGACCTCGGCAAGCGGATCAAGCAGCTCGAGAAGCAGATGCTCGAACACGCCCGCAACCTCGAGTTCGAGAAGGCTGCGCGGGTGCGCGACCAGCTCGCCCACCTGCGCGAGCAGGCCTTCGGCGCGCCAGGGGCCGACACCGTCACCGCGACGCCGGCGGGGCCGCGCAAACCGGGCTGAATCCCTGGTTGGATCAAGGGAACTTCCGGGGCCAATCTCGACCGAATCAGTCGGCTTCGGCTATACTTGACGAAACTACTCGGAATCACTGGGGTTAACCCCCGAGATGCCGGGTGATGTCGGGCCGCCGAGCTGCATTTTGACAGCCCAACCGCCGACACTGGCTAAGGAGAATTCCATGCGTTTGACCACCAAGGGCCGTTTCGCGGTGACCGCCATGATCGATCTCGCGTTGCGCGAGAACACCGGGCCGGTCGCCCTGGCCGCGATCAGCGGACGGCAGCAGATTTCGCTGTCCTACCTTGAGCAGCTGTTCGGCAAGCTGCGCCGCCACGAGCTGGTCGAGAGCACGCGTGGGCCGGGCGGCGGCTACTCGCTGGGCCGCAAGGCCGACCAGATCACCGTCGCCGACATCATCGTCGCGGTCGACGAGCCGATCGACGCGACCGGCTGCGCCGGCAAGGAAAACTGCATGGGCGACGACTCCGGCCGCTGCATGACGCACGACCTGTGGGCGAGCCTGAACACCAAGATGATCGAGTTCCTCGATTCGGTGTCGCTGCGCAAGCTGGTCGACGAGCAGCTCGCCAAGGGCGTCTCGATCGAGGAGCAGCCGGTCAAGCGGGCGATCTCGACCCAGCCGGTCGTCAAGCCGATCAAGATCACCGCGCCGAACTCGGTGTTCGCGCTCGGCGCCGCATTCTCGAAGTAAGCAGTACGCGAAACAGGATCTCGCCGTTCATGGACATGACCCCCCACTTCCCGATCTACATGGATTACGGCGCGACGACGCCGGTCGATCAGCGCGTCGTCGACGCGATGATCCCCTGGTTGCGCGAGCATTTCGGCAACCCGGCGTCGCGCAGCCATGCCTGGGGGTGGGAGGCCGAAGCGGCGGTCGAGAAGGCACGCGAGCAGGTCGCCTCGCTGGTCGGGGCCGATCCGCGCGAGATCGTCTGGACGTCGGGGGCGACCGAGTCGATCAACCTCGCGCTGAAGGGCGCCGCGCAGTTCTACAAGACCCGCGGCAAGCACCTGATCACGCTGAAGACCGAGCACAAGGCGGTGCTCGACACGATGCGCGAGCTCGAGCGGCAGGGCTTCGAGGTCACCTACCTGGACGTCCAGGAAGACGGCCTCGTCGACCTCGCGAAGCTGCAGGCCGCGCTGCGCGCCGACACGATCCTGGTCTCGATTCTGTACGTGAACAACGAGATCGGCGTGATCCAGGACATCCCGGCGATCGGCAAGCTGTGCCGCGAGCGCGGGATCATTTTCCACGTCGATGCGGCGCAGGCCACCGGCAAGGTGGATATCGACCTGGCGAGCCTGCCGGTCGACCTGATGAGCCTGGCCTCGCACAAGACCTACGGCCCGAAGGGCATCGGCGCGCTGTACGTGCGGCGCAAGCCGCGCGTGCGCATCGAGGCGCAGATGCACGGCGGCGGCCACGAGCGCGGTATGCGATCGGGCACGCTCGCAACGCACCAGATCGTCGGGATGGGCGAGGCCTACCGCATCGCCCAGCTCGAGATGGGCACGGAGCGCGAGCGCATCCGGATGTTGTCGCAGCGCCTGATCAACGGCCTGAAGGACATCGAGCAGACCTTCCTGAACGGCCACCCGGACCAGCGCGTGCCGCACAACGTCAACATGAGCTTCAACTTCGTCGAGGGCGAGTCGCTGATCATGGGCATCAAGGGCATCGCGGTGTCCTCGGGCTCGGCGTGCACCTCGGCCAGCCTGGAGCCGAGCTACGTGCTGCGCGCGCTCGGCCGCAGCGACGAGCTCGCCCACTCCAGCCTGCGCATGACGATCGGCCGCTTCACGACGGTCGAGGAAATCGACTACGTGATCACGACCTTGAAGGACCGCGTCGCGAAGCTGCGCGATCTGTCCCCGCTGTGGGAGATGCACAAAGACGGCATCGACATCAGCACGATCCAGTGGGCGGAGCATTGATTCGCCCTCGAGACACAGGAGTACGACATGGCATACAGTGAAAAAGTGGTTGAGCACTATGAGAACCCGCGCAACGTGGGTTCGTTCGACAAGGGCGACGACACGGTCGGCACCGGCATGGTCGGCGCGCCGGCCTGCGGCGACGTGATGAAGCTGCAGATCAAGGTCAACCCCGTGACGGGCCTGATCGAAGACGCGAAGTTCAAGACCTACGGCTGCGGCTCGGCGATCGCGTCGAGCTCGCTCGTGACCGAGTGGGTCAAGGGCAAGTCGCTCGACGAAGCGCTGACGATCAAGAACACCCACATCGCCGAAGAACTGGCGCTGCCGCCGGTGAAGATCCACTGCTCGATCCTCGCCGAGGATGCGATCAAGGCCGCGGTCGAGGACTACAAGAAGAAACACCAGTAACCATGGCCGTCACGCTGACCGAAAAAGCCGCCACCCACGTCCAGAGCTACCTCGCCAAGCGCGGCAAGGGCGTGGCGCTGCGCCTGGGCGTCCGCACGTCCGGCTGCTCGGGCATGGCGTACAAGCTCGAGTATGCCGACGCGGTGAATCCCGACGACCTGCTGTTCGAGAGCCACGGCGTCAAGGTGGTGATCGATCCGAAGAGCCTGCCGTACCTCGAAGGCACCGAACTCGACTTCGCCAAGGAAGGCCTGAACGAGGG
>DASYCA010000062.1:0-3748 GCA_036500445.1 Burkholderiaceae bacterium
CGGGCCTCGAACAGGCGGGCGGCTTGCTCGTCGATCACGGTGCCCATCTCGACCTTCGCGTCGCTCGGGTCGCCATGGCTCCAGGCCCGGGTCTTCTCGACCACCAGCTCGGTGAATGCCGCGGCGACGGCCTCGTGCACCAGCAGCCGCTTGACGGCGGTGCAGCGCTGGCCCGAGTTCTTGTACGAGCCTTGCACCGCCAAGGTCGAGGCCTCGTCCAGGTCGGCGTCCTCCATCACGATGATCGGGTCGTTGCCGCCGAGCTCGAGCACCAGGCGCTTGTAGCCGGCGGTCTTCGCGATGTACTTGCCGATCGCGACGCCGCCGGTGAAGGTGACGAGGTCGATGTCGGCGTTCGTCAGCAGCTCGTCGGCGATCTCGCGCGGGTCGCCGGTCACGACCGAAAGCATCTCGGGCGGCAGGCCGGCCTCGTACAGCAGGTCAGCGAAGAGCAGGGCGGACAGCGGCACCTTCTCGGAAGGTTTGAGCACCATCCGGTTGTTCGTCGCGACCGAAGGCACGACCTTGTGCGCGACCTGGTTCATCGGGTGGTTGAACGGCGTGATCGCGCTGATCACGCCGAGCAGCGGGTCGCGCTGGGTGTAGACGCGGCGCTTCTTGCCGTGCGGCGTCAGGTCGCAGGAGAAGATCTGGCCGTCGTCCTTCAGGCATTCGTTGGCGCCGAACACCAGCACGTCGGCGACGCGGCCGGCCTCGTAGTTCGCGTCCTTCATGCACAGGCCGGCCTCGGCGCTGATCAGTGCGGCGATCTGCGCGCTGCGCTCGCGCACCAGCCGCGCGGTCTGGTTCAGGATGTTGGCGCGCTCGAAGCGGGTCAGCGTCGATTTGTGCGCCTTCGCGATCGCGAGGGCCTGGCGCACCTCGGCGAGCGTGGCCTTCGGGACGCTGCCGACGGCCGCGTTCGTGAACGGGTTGTTGACGACGATGCAGCGCTCGCCGCCGCGATCGGCGCCGATCGTTTCGCCGGCGATCCGCATGCCGTGGTTCCGGACCGTGTTGCTCATGAGTCGCATGCTCCGTTGAGTGCCAGTTCGAAGGCGTCGAAGTTGCGCCAGCGGCGCTGCGCGTCCAGGCCTGGCGTCGGGCGGTTCAGGATCAGCGGCACGCGCTGCTCCGAAACCCCGCCGTGCGAGCGCAGCGGCGCGTCCAGCGCCGAGAGGTCGTGGCGCGATGCGGCCGTGCCGATCACCGTGAAGCGCTCGGCGACGACGACGATGTCGCCGATGCGGTCGGCCGGCAGCTCGAAGTGCTCCGCGGCGCCGGCGCGCGTCCAGACCGATTCGATGCCGCGCAGCGCGGCGATGCGCCCGACCAGTTCGGCGGTGTCGACATCGGGCGGCAGGTACACGGTCGCGAACGAGCCGAGCGCGCCGTGGTGCACGACGTACGGGTCGGTGATCGGCAGGATGACCCGCGCCTTGGCGGCGCCGAGCCACGCGTCGAGCACGTCCTGCAAATAGATCACGTCGGGCCGGGCGTCCATCCGCGTCTTCGCGTTCATGCCGTGGTCGGCGGTCAGCGCGATCACGCAGCCCATCGCGTCGAGCCGGCCGAGGTAGCCGTCCATCATCGCGTAGAACGCGTCGGCGCCCTCGGTGCCGGGCGCGTGCTTGTGCTGCACGTAGTCGGTCGTCGAGAGGTACATCACGTCGGGCCGCTCGTCCGGGTTGCGCGCGCCCTGCATCAGCTTGACGCCGGCCGCGAACACGAATTCCGAAAGCTCCGCGCTGTAGACCGAGGGCAGCGGCATGCCGACCAGCGCGAGCACATCGCCGATGCCGTTCTCGGCGACGCTCGCCTCGTCGGCCTTCTCGGCCGAGAAGCAGATGCCCTTCATGCCGTGGCCGAGCAGCTTGCGCAGCTTGTCCTTCGCGGTCACGACGGCGACCCGCTTGCCGGCGTCCGCGAGCGCGGCCAGCAGCGTCGGCGCGCGCAGCCACTTCGGGTCGTTCATCATGACCTCGGTGTCGGTCGCGGCGTCGTACAGGTAGTTGCCGCAGATGCCGTGCACCGAGGGCGGGGCGCCGGTCACGATCGACAGGTTGTTCGGGTTCGTGAAGCTCGGGATCACGCAGTCGGCGACCAGCGCCGTGCCCTCGGCGAGCACGCGCTCGAGCCAGGGCATGCGGCCGTGCGCGACGGCCTGCGCGAGGTACTCCGGCTCGCAACCGTCGACACAGACGACGACGGTCGGCCGGCTCGGCACCGGGTAGCTGCGCCGGTTGACGGTGAGGGTGGGCATCATGAGCTCGCTTGCTGACGGGTGGGCTTGCGGGGCGCCTGCTGCTGGTTCTTGACGGTGCGTTGCTTGCTCTCGATCACGTGGTCGAACATCGCCTTGCCGGCCGCCGCCGGGTCGCCCAAGGCGATCGCCTTGACGATCTGGCGGTGCTCGCCGGCCGAGATCGGCATCAGCCCGCCGTCGGCCAGGTTGAGCCGGCGGAACAGGCTCAGCTCCTTGATCAGCTTGCGGTAGATCGCGGTCAGCTTGCCGTTGCCGGCGAGCTCGACCAGGCGGTCGTGGAACTGCAGGTTCAGCAAGTGGTACTGCTGCGGGTCCTTGGCTTTCACCGCCTGCTCCATCTGGTCGACCAGGCCGCGAATCTCCTTCAGCTGCGGCGGCGTGATGTGCTCGGCCAGGCGCCGGCCGACGAGCTCGTCCATCGCGGCACGCAGGTCGAAGATCTCGATCGCCTCGTCGATCGGGATGTCTCGCACGAACACCCCGCGGTTCTTTTCGGTGCGCACCAGGCCGGCCTCCTCGAGCATCCTGAACGCCTCGCGCAGCGGCCCGCGCGAGACGCCCAGGCGCGCGGCCAGTGCCATCTCGGTCAGCCGGGCGCCCGGCGCGAGCTCGCCGGAGAGGATCATGCGCTCGAGCTCGCCATGCACCACGCTGGTCAGCGAGCTGGTCTGCAGGAGCGTGATCGTCGGATGGGGCAGGACGGTAGCGGTCATGGGTGACGAGTAGATGACAGTGATTGTCTGTTGTCAACAATTTTCAAGAAACAGTTGACGAGCATTCTCGGCGACCCCTAGACTGCCCTTCAGCGACGTGGTCTTGTGCCGGATCCGGCAACTCAGGCACACGGCTTGCACCCACCTTTCTTCCTCATCGCCAGGAGATCCGCATGAATCTGGGTTCCATCAAGCCGCTGCTCGCCGCGCTCGCGCTGCTCGCCAGCACCGCCGCGTTGGCGCAGAAGACGACGCTCACGGTCTACACCGCGCTCGAGACCGACCAGCTGAAGGCCTACGAGGCCGGCTTCACGAAGGTCAACCCCGACATCGAGCTGAAGTGGGTGCGCGATTCGACCGGCGTGATCACCGCGAAGCTGCTGGCCGAGAAGGCGAACCCGCAGGCCGATGTCGTGATGGGCGTGGCCGCCAGCAGCCTGGCGCTGCTCGACGGCCAGGGCATGCTGATTCCGTATGCGCCGCTGAACCTGGACGGGATCATGAGCAAGTACCGCGACAAGAAGAACCCGCCGGCCTGGTTCGGCATGGACGTCTGGGGTGCCACGATCTGCTTCAACACCGTCGAGGCGGCCAAGAAGGGGATTCCGAAGCCCGAGACCTGGAAGGACCTGACCAAGCCGGTCTACAAGGGCCAGATCGTGATGCCGAACCCGGCCTCCTCGGGCACGGGCTTGTTCGAGGTCACCGCGTGGCTCACGCTCTGGGGCGATGTCGGGTGCTAGGGGGGAGGCTGGATGTACTTGTATGC
>DASYCA010000063.1:0-21124 GCA_036500445.1 Burkholderiaceae bacterium
CATCAGCTGGAAGCGCTTCTTCGTGATCGCGCTGTTGCTGATGCTCGGCGCCGGCGTGCTCGGCAAGCTGTTGCCGGGCAGCTGGACCGAGACCGAGCAGGGCAGCGTGCCGGCGCGGATCCGCCACGCCGCACGCGACGCGGGCCGCGACGGCGTCACGATCTCGATCGACGACAACGGCGTGCGGATCCGCTCGCAGGCCGACGCCGCATCGGGCGCGTCGTCCGGCGCCTCGGCGGCGTCGTCCTCGGTCGACGTCACGCCTGGCGGCGTCCAGATCAAGCTGGCGCCGGGCGCCGACCTGCAGCGCGCGCGGGATGCGATCGCCGCGATCCGCGACGAGCGGCGCGACGCGCTGCGCACCCGCATCGTGCGGGTCGGCGATCCGCTGCCGACGCTGGCCTTCTTCTTCATCGTGCTGTCCGCGATCCTGAAGCTGAGCTATCAAGGCCAGCTGCGGGCCGAGGTGCGGGCCGCCGCGGCGACCGAGGCGGCCGAGTCGGAGCAGCTCAAGCGCCAGGTCGTCGAGGCGCGGATGGCGGCGATGCAGGCGCAGGTCGAGCCGCACTTCCTGTTCAACACGCTGGCGAGCATCGACCACCTGATCGAGACCGACCCCGCGCGCGCGAGCCGGATGCAAAAGCACCTGATCGCGCTGCTGCGCGCCTCGATGCCGGCGATGCGCGAGAACCACCCCGCCGCCCACACCCTCGGGCGCGAGATGGCGGTGATCCTGCCCTACCTCGAGATCCTGAAAGTGCGCATGGAAGACCGGCTGCGCACCGAGATCGACGTGCCGGAGGGCCTGCTGTCGGCCGAGTTCCCGCCGATGATGATCCAGAGCCTGGTCGAGAACGCGATCAGGCACGGGCTCGAACCGCAAACCGACGGCGGCCGCCTGAGCGTGCGTGCCGAGGTCCGGCACGGCAAGCTGGCGGTCACGGTCGCCGACACCGGCGGAGGCTTCGGCCGCGCCGCAACGGCCGGCACCGGCATCGGCCTGGCGAACATCCGCGCGCGGCTGCAGTTGCTGTACGGCGGCCAGGCCTCGATGACGGTCGCCGAAAACACGCCGCACGGCACGCGCGTGACGCTGGTGCTGCCGTACCAGGCCCAGGCGCGGGATCCCGCCGCGGACGGCGGCGCTACGATGACGCCACCATGACGAACCCCCGCGCCGTCATCGCCGACGACGAACGCCTGATGCGCGAGCAGCTGCGTGCACGGCTGGCCGAGGTCTGGCCCGAGCTCGAGATCGTCGCGGAGGCGAAGAACGGCCTGGAGGCGGTCGCGCTGACCGAGGCCCTGCGGCCCGACCTGGTGTTCCTGGACATCCGCATGCCCGGCCTGACCGGCCTGCAGGCGGCCCGCGCGATCGCGCAGCTGCCGACCGACGAGGACGAGCTCGAGGCCGGCTGGCACGGCTGCGAGATCGTCTTCATCACCGCCTACGACCAGCACGCGATCGAGGCCTTCGAGCAAGGGGTCGTCGACTACGTGCTGAAGCCGGCCGAGCGCGAGCGGCTCGCGCTCACCGCGCGGCGCGTCCGCCAGCGGCTGGCTCAGCGCGCCGGGCGCGCCGAGGAGGCCGGCACGGCCGCGCCGCCGCCGGCCTTGCAGCAGGTGCTGCAGCGCCTGGCCGGCACGATCGGCCCGCCGGCGCCGCCGCGGCTGCGCTGGATCCAGGCCACGGTCGGCGCGACGATCCAGATGATCCCGGTCGAGGACGTGCTGTTCTTCATCTCCGACGAGAAGTACACGCGCGTGCAGACGGCGACGCTGGAGGCGCTGATCCGCAAGCCGATCCGGGAGCTCGTCGAGGAGCTGGACGCCGACGCGTTCTGGCAGATCCACCGTTCCACGCTGGTCAACACCCGCCACGTCGCCGGCGTCAGCCGCGACCTGCGCGGGCGCCAGCTCGTCGCCGTGAAAGGGCACCCGGAGAAGCTGGAGGTCAGCCGCAGCTTCGCGGGCCTCTTCAAAGGGATGTAGGCCTCAACCCGGCAGGCTGGCAGGCGGCACCAGGCCCAGCTTCGCGGCACGGCGGCCGAACTTCCGGTCGTCGAAGCTGGCCATGCTGTCGCAAGCCCGGTAGGCGGCGTGGTGCAGGGCGTCGGCGAAATCCAGGCCGTCCCGGTGCCCGGCCAGCGCCGCCTCGATCGAGAGCCGATCCTCGACCGTGACCTGCGGCGACGCGAGCAGGTGATCGAGCACGGCCGCGAAGTGGTCGGGCCCGAGGGCATAGGCACCGCGCATCACCCACTCGAGCTCGAGCAACACGGTCTTGGCGACGTAGAGCGGCTGGCCGCCCTCGAGCAGACCTCGCGCCGCCTGCTGCTGCCGGGTGGTGGCCGCGTCCGCCTCGCGCTCGGCGAGGTAGTAGCGGGCCAGCACGTTGGTGTCCAGACCGATCACTTGCGAGTCCCGCGCTTCGTCTTCGACTCGCGGCCGGCCTCGGGTTTCAGCAGGCTCGCCACATCGAAGTCGGCCGGCACCGCGGGACCGGCGACCTCGATCATGCCGAAGCCGCTTTTCGGCGCCGGGCGTTGGGGCATCGCGGGCCGCAGCACGGCATGATCGCCTTCGACCACGAACGCCACGCGGGTGCCTTGCTTCAGGCCCAGTTGCTGGCGCACCGCCTTCGGGATCGTGACCTGCCCCTTGCTCGTCATGGTGGTGGTTTCCACAAGCTTGCCCGCAAAGTATTACCAGGTAAGGATTCTAGCAAAGTCGCTTTCCCGGCCGGAACGCCCGCCCGAAGATGTAACAAGATCGGCGGCAGCGTCATCGATGGCTCGAGAACAAAGCCCGGCGCGGCCGCTGCGCAAGGGCCCTGGAGCAAGGCTTGGACAGTCCACCTCCGATTGTTCCGTAGCCATCGTTACCTCTTGAAACGGGGCCGGCCCCCGATACTTCTTGAACTATTGAAAACCGCTGATCGTGACCGCTGCGATCGGCGCGGCATCGAACAAGGAAAAGAACTGCACATGCTGAAAGCGCATCACCCATGAACCCCGCGACCACGACCCTGCTGCGCCTGAAGCAGCTGGCCCCGCACTGGCGCGGCACCGTGGCCCTGCTGGGCGCCGCCGCCTTGGTGGCGGCTTGCGGCGGCGGCTCCGGCTCGACCGGCAGCGCCGCGCCCGACGGCAGCGGCAACCCTGCGGTGACGACCGGCTCGACCTCGACCGACAGCGGCACGACCACGTCGGACTCCACGGGCACGACGGGCTCGACGGACTCGACCGGCACGACGACGTCCAGCGGGAGCACGACGTCGACCGGCAGCACCTCGACCTCCGACAGCGGCACGACGACGAGCACCGGCACGAGTACGACGGGTACCACCGGTGCCACCGGTACCACGGGGATGACCGGTACGACGGGCGGCACGACGGGCGGCACGACCACCACGACGCCCACGCCGGTGACCGCGCGCGACGCGGTCCGGCTCGCGGACCAGGCGACCTTCGGCCCGACCGAAGCGCTGCTCGCGACGATCCAGTCGCAAGGCATCAACGCCTGGCTCGCCGCCCAGTTCGCGGCCAGCGGCTCGCAGTACACCCGAGGCGGCGACAGCTCGGTCGACCAGTACACCGGCAGCGGCAGCTTCTGCGACACCAAGGGCGCCACCTGCTGGCGCGACTACTCCTCCACCGACCCGATCGTCTGGGACTTCTACCGCAACGCGGTGACGCAGCCCGACCAGCTGCGCCAGCGCGTCGCGTTCGCGCTGCAGCAGATCCTGGTCATCAGCGGCAACGCGGTGAACGGCACCTACGGCTTTCGCGACTACTTCAACATGCTGCTGGCCAACGCCTTCGGCAACTACCGCACGGTGCTGCAGAACGTCGCGCTGTCGCCGATGATGGGTGCCTACCTGAACAACGTCAACAACGACAAGGCGGCGCCGAACGAGAACTTCGGGCGCGAGCTGATGCAGCTGTTCAGCATCGGCACCTGCCTGCTCAACAGCGACGGCTCGCTGGCCGGCGGCGTCTGCACGCCGACGTACACCAACGACATCGTGCGCAACTACGCGTACGCGATGACCGGCTGGACCTACCCGGCCGGCGGCGCGCTGCCCTACGCGCCGTACCCGGCCTGGACCCACGCGCCCTACATGCACGGCAGCATGGTCGCGGTCGCGGCCTACCACGACACCACGACGCGCGCGCTGCTGTCGGGCGTGACGGTGCCGGCCGGCTCGAGCGCCGCCTCGGCGCTGCAGAACGTGCTGGACAGCCTGATGAACCACCCGAACATCGCGCCGTTCATCAGCAAGCAGCTGATCCAGCACCTGGTCAGCAGCAACCCCTCGGCCGCCTATGTCGGGCGTGTCGCCGCCGCGTTCACCGCGGGCAAGTACGGCAGCTTCGGCACCGGCACCAAGGGCGACCTGACCGCCACCGTCGCGGCGATCCTGCTGGACGCCGAGGCGCGCGGCGACACCCCGCCGGTCAACGGCGGCAAGCTGCGCGAGCCGGCGCAGATGATGGCCGGCGTGCTGCGCGCGCTGAACGGCCAGACCGACGGCTCGCCGATGACCTGGTGGTGGGGCGAGACGCTGAACCAGCACATCGGCCAGCCGCCCTCGGTGTTCAACTTCTTCGCCCCCAGCTTCCCGGTCGCGGGCACCGCGCTGCTGGGCCCGGAGTTCCAGATCCACGGGGCCGGCTCGGCGCTGGACCGCCTGACCTACCTCAGCTCCCTGATCGACTGGCCGCCCGCCGCCGTGGATGCGACGATACCGAACAGCATCCCGACCCAGGTCAACCTCAGCGCGTTCACGAGCAGCGCCGCCTCGCCCTCCGCGCTGGTCGACCGCCTGTCGATGCTCGCGCTCGGCACGACGCTGCCGGCCACGCCGCGCCAGAGCGTGATCACCGCAGTCTCCTACTTCACCTCGACCAACGACGCGGCGAACTGGCAGCTCGACCGCGTGAAGGCGGCCGCCTACCTCGTGCTCGCCTCGCCGAACTACCAGGTGATCCGCTGATGGCCTCGAACAACAACGACATGAAGCACTCCGATTCCCAACCGGCCTCGCTGCCACGCCGGCAATGGCTCACCCGCAGCGGCACCGCGCTGGCCGCGGCGCTCGGCGCCGGCACGCTCGGCAACCTGTTCAGCGTGCGCCCGGCCTACGCCGACGACTACAAGGCGCTGGTCTGCATCTTCCTGTTCGGCGGCAACGACGGCATGAACACGATCGTGCCGATCGACGCGACCCGCTACCCGCAGTATTCGTCGGTGCGCGGATCGCTCGCGATCCCGCAAGCCAATCTGCTGACGCTGGGCAGCACCGGCTTCGGCCTGCACCCCGCGCTGTCGGGGCTGACGACGGCGTGGAGCGACGGCGCGCTCGCGCCGGTGTTCAACGTCGGCCCGCTGGTGCAGCCGCTGACCAAGGCGCAGTACGTCGCCGCGGCCGCCGCGACCAGCACCACCCTCCTGCCCGACAACCTGTTCTCGCACGAGGACCAGCAGACGCTGTGGCAGGCCGCCAGCGGCGACTCCTTCGCCCGCACCGGCTGGGGCGGCCGCGCCTCCGACGCGATGGGCACCGTGAACCCGGTGATCTCGCTGTCGGGCAGCGCGCGCTTCGGCCTGTCGGACACGCACCAGTCGCTGGTCGTCCCGCCGCCCGGCTACACCTTCGGCGCCGACGGGCTGCAGGCCACCGACAACTACGCCTCGGCGCTGCTGCGCCAGGCTGCCGTCACCGCGCTGTACGCGCAGACCCAGGAGACCGCGCTCGCCAGCGCCTACGCCGGGATCCAGCAGAACGCGTTCGGGATGTCCTCGCGCCTGGGCAGCCTGATCAAGATCGCGCCCGGCGATCCGAACGCGGTCGCGGCGATCGACTCGGCGTTCTCGTCTCTGATCAGCGGCAACACGGTCACCACGCCGCTGGGTGCGCAGATGTACCAGATCGCCAAGATGATCGCCGGCAACGCGACGGTGCAGGGCAGCCGCCAGATCTTCTTCGCCTCGCTCGGCAACTTCGACACCCACGGCGGCCAGGCCGTGACCGGCAGCCCGGCGACCGGCACCCAGGCCACGCTGCTGAAACAGGTCGGCGACGCGCTCGGTGCGTTCTACGGCGCGCTGAAGGCGCTCGGCCTGAGCACGGCCGTCACGAGCTTCACGCAAAGCGACTTCGGCCGCACCTTCGCGCCGAACAACAGCACCGGCACCGACCACGGCTGGGGCAACCACCACCTCGTGATGGGCGGCTCGGTCAAGGGCGCGAAGACCTACGGCAACTACCCAAGCCTGGTGCTGGGCGGCGCCGACGACGTCGGCGTGAACAGCTGGGAGCTGCAGGGCCGCTGGATCCCGACCACCTCGGTCGACCAGTACGCGGCGACGCTGCTGAGCTGGTTCGGCGCCAGCAGCTCGCAACTCGCCAGCGTGCTGCCGAACCTGGCGAGCTTCCCGAGCGCCAACATCGGCTTCGTCTAGCGTCCGGCCCTCAGGGCGCTGCGCCCGCCGCGAGCGCGGCACGCGCCGCGGCGGCCGCGCGCAAGGCCTTGAGCTTTTCGCGCGGGTCTTCCTTGGCCTGGATCTCGTCGAGCTTCATCTCGCCGATGAAACGGCTCGGGATGCCCATCACGGTGTCGCGGCCGCGCTTGCGGCGCTTCAGCGTGTTCACCGCCAGCGTGCTGCGGGCGCGCGTGATGCCGACGTACATCAGCCGGCGCTCCTCTTCCAGGTGCTCGGCGGTGACCTCGTCGTCCTCGCTGCGGAACGGCAGCAGGCCTTCGTTGACGCCGGCCAGCACGACGTGCGGCCATTCCAGGCCCTTGGACGCGTGCAAGGTCGACAGCGTCACGACGTTCTGGTCGTCGCCGCGCTCGGCCAGGCTGATGATCACCGAGATCGTCTGCGCGACGTCGAGCACGCTCTGCTTCTCGGTCTCGACGCGCCCTTCGTCCAAAGACGTGCCGCCGTCGTTCTCGATCTGGCCGCCGCAGCGCTTGGCGATCCAGTCGACGAAGTCCATCACGTTGCTCCAGCGCGCGGCGGCGATTTTTTCGCTGTCCTCGCCTTCGTGCAGGTGCTTCTCGTAGTCGAGGTCCTTCAACCAGCCCATCAGCAGCGCCTTCGCGTCCTCGGAGCCGGTCGTCTGGCGGGCGCGGAATTCGAGGTCGTTCACATAGCGGCCGAACTCGTGCAGCGAGCCGAGCGCGCGCGGGTTCAGCACGCTGCCCAAGGACTCGGCGAACAACGCCTCGTACAGGCTCGTCTTCCACTTGCCGGCGAACTCGCCGAGGTTCGCGAGCGTCTGGTGGCCGATGCCGCGCTTGGGCGTCGTGACCGCGCGCAGGAACGCCGGGTCGTCGTCATTGTTGACGAGCAGCCTCAACCACGCGCAGAGGTCCTTGATCTCGGCGCGGTCGAAGAAGCTCTGGCCGCCCGAGACCTTGTAGGCGATGCCGGCCTTTCTCAATGCTTTCTCGAAGACCCGCGCCTGATGATTCGCGCGGTACAGCACCGCGAAATCGCGCAGCTCGACCTCGGCGCCGCCGCTCATCGACGCGCCGGCGGTGCCCTGCGCACGCAGCGCCTGGATGCGCGCGACGACGCGCTCGGCCTCGTGCTCCTCGCTGTCGCACTCGACCACCTTGACCGGCTCGCCGTCGCCGAACGCGCTCCACAGCTTCTTCTCGAACAGCTTCGGGTTGTTCGCGATCACCATGTTCGCGGCGCGCAGGATGTGGCCGGTCGAGCGGTAGTTCTGTTCGAGCGGGATGACCTTCAGCTGCGGGTAGTCCTGCGGCAGCCGGCGCAGGTTGTCGATCGTCGCGCCGCGCCAGCCGTAGATGCTCTGGTCGTCGTCGCCCACCGCGGTGAACATCGCACGCTCGCCGGCCAGCAGCTTCAGCATCTCGTACTGGATCGCGTTGGTGTCCTGGTATTCGTCGACGAGGACGTAGCGCAGCGTCTGCTGCCATTTCAAGCGCACTTCTTCGTCGCGCTGCAAGAGTTTCAACGGCAGGCCGAGCAGGTCGTCGAAGTCGACCGCCTGGTAGGCGGCGAGGCGCTCTTCGTAGCGCTGCATCACCTTGGCCGCGACCTGGTCGTCGGCGCTGGTCGCTTCGGCGAGGGCCCGCTCGCTGTTGAGACCCTGGTTCTTCCACAGGCTGATCGCCCATTGCCAGCGCCGCGCGAGCGCGTTGTCGCTGCTCGCGCCGGCGTCCTTCAGCACGCTGAGCACGTCGTCGCTGTCGAGGATGCTGAACTTGGGTTTCAGCCCGAGCCGCTCGCCGTCGGCGCGCAGCAGGCGCACGCCGAGCGAGTGAAAGGTGCTGACGACGAGGTGCTTCGCGGCGCGCGCGCCGATCAGCTCCTTCGCGCGTTCGCGCATTTCCTGTGCGGCCTTGTTCGTGAACGTGATCGCGGCGATCTGGCCCGGCGCGTAGCCGGCCTGCAGCAGCCGCGCGATCTTGTGCGTGATCACGCGCGTCTTGCCCGAGCCGGCGCCGGCCAGCACCAGGCACGGGCCGCCCAGGTGGTGCACCGCTTCGAGCTGGGCCGGGTTCAGCGAGGGCGGCGGCCCGCTCATCTCGGCGCGCCCGCGATCGACGTCGTCAAGGCGCTTCGCACAGGCAGTGGATCACCGCGTTGAAGGGCTTGCGCGATTCGGTGCTCGCGGCCAGCCAGCCGAGGTCGTGCTGAAGGTCTCGCGCGACCTTGGGCGGCACGCCCAGTCCGGTGATGCGGGCGTCGAGCTGCGTCGAGACCATCGCCGAGACGCTGCCGCCGACGAGCTCGAGCGCGCGCGCCAGGCGCCCCGGCTCGGGCTCGATGTAGCTGACGCGGTAGTCGCTGCCGAGCTTCGCGCGGGTCGCGGCCGATTTGAGCGCGTCGCCGAAGCTGCCGAGCGTGTCGACCAGCCCGCGCGCCTTGGCCTGCTCGCCGGTCCAGACGTGGCCCTGGCCGACCGCGTCGATCGCCTGCGGCGTCATCTTGCGCGCCTTCGCGACCTTGCCGGTGAAATCGGCATAGACGTGGTCGATCGTGGCCTGCGTCAGCGCGATGAAGCGCGGGTCGGGCGGCAGCCGCACGTCGCCGGCGCCGCCGAGCCAGGTCGTCGTCGTGCCCTCGGTGTGCACGCCGAGCCGGGCGAGCGCCTTGTCGCCGCTGGGCAGCAGGCCGAACACGCCGATCGAGCCGGTGACGGTCGCCGGGTCGGCGATGACCTCGTCGGACGCGGTCGAGATCCAGTAGCCGCCGGAGGCCGCGACATTGCCCATCGAGACGACGACCGGCTTGCCGCCGGCGCGTGCGAGCTCGAGCTCGCGCCGCACCAGCTCGGAGCCGAACACGCTGCCGCCGGGCGAATCGACGCGCAGCACGATCGCCTTGATCGAATCGTCCTCGCGCGCCTCGCGGATCAGCTTCGCGGTCGACAGCCCGCCGATCGTGCCGGCCGGGGCGTCGCCGTCGACGATCTCGCCCTGGGCGACGACCACGCCGATCGCATCGCCGACGAGCTTTTGCGGCAGGCCGGCGAGGTAGGCGTCGAACGAGACCTGGCGGAAGCTTTTTATTTTCTCGTCGCGCGCGCCGCGCTCGATCAGCGCCGCGCGCATCTCGTCGCGGGTCTTCAGCGCGTCGACGAACTTCAGGCCGAGCGCCATCTTGGCCTCGTCGCCGCCGGCCGCCGCGAGCTGCGCCGGCAGGTCGTCGACCGTCTTCATGATCGTGCCGGGCGCCAGCTTGCGGGCCTGCTCGACGCCCTGCAGGTAGGTCGCCCACAACCCGTTGTAGAGCATCGCGTCGGCTTCCTTCGCGGCCGGCGACGGGCCGTTCGCGATGTAGGGCTCCGCCGCGCTCTTGTAGGTGCCGACGCGGACCAGGTTCACCGTCACGCCGACCTTGTCGAGCGCATCGAGGTAGTAATTGCGGTAGCCGCCGAAGCCGGTGAACATCAAGGAGCCGAGCGGGTGCATCCAGACCTCGTTGGCTTGCGCGGCGAGGTAGTACTGGCGCTGGTCGAAGCCCGAACCCCAGGCGATGACCTGCTTGCCGCTCGCCTTGAAGCGCTGCAGCGCCGCGGCGACCTCGCGCAGCATCGGCAGGCCGGCGCCGCGCAGGTCGTCGACCTGCAGCAGCACGCGCACGATCTTCGGGTCCTTCGCGGCCGCGTCGAGCACCGCGAGCACGTCGCGCAGCTGCACCGCCTCGACCACGTCGCCCTGGGCCTGCGCGATCGCGTTGTCGCGCACGTTGCCGCCGCGCTGCTCGACCAGGGGGCCCTTCAGCGCGAGCACCAGTGTCGTCTGGTCGGCCAGCGCCGGCGCGCCGCTCCTGGCCAGCACGACGATGACCGCAACGACGATCGCGAGGAACAGCAGGTTCAGCACGGTGCGCCGGGTCGCATCGACGACGCCCCAGACGCGGGCAAAGAAACGGCGGGTCGAACTCAGAAAGGTCATGGCCATCGGAAGGCTCTCCAGGAACGCGGGCGCAAGCCATCGATGCTACCCGGGCGGCGGGCTTGACAAGGCTTGAGATACTTCGCAGCCCATGCAGTCCATTCTCGTCGTCACTTTGCCGTTTTTCGCGCTCGTGCTGTGCGGCTACCTCGCCGCCCGCCAGCACCTGCTGCCGGAGGCCGCGATCCCCGGGCTGAACGCCTACGTGCTGTATTTCGCGCTGCCCTGCCTGCTGTTCCGCTTCGGCTCGAGCATGCCGTTCGCGAAGCTGATCGACCCGGCGCTGATCGCCATCTATGCGCTGTGCGCGCTGGTCCTCGTCGCGCTGACCGTCTCGCTCACGCGCCGGCGCGTCGGCCTGAAGAACGCGGCCTTCGGCGCGCTCGTCGCGGCGTTCCCGAACAGCGGCTTCATGGGCGTGCCGCTGATCGCAGAACTGCACGGCCCGGCCGCCGCGGGCCCGGTGATCGGCACGCTGCTGGTCGACCTGTTCCTGACCAGCACGCTGTGCCTGGCGCTCGCGCACGCCGATCACGGCGCCGCCGGCGGGACCGGCGCAACGGGCGACGGCGGCTCCGCCTGGCGCTCGACGCTGCGCTCGGTCGTGCGCTCGCTGCGCGCCGCGCTCGGCAACCCGCAGCCCTGGGCGATCGCGCTCGGCGCGCTGGCGGCCGCGACCAGCGTCACGCTGCCGGCGGCCGCGGCGCAACTCGTCAAGATGCTGGCCGATTCGGCCACCCCGGTCGCCCTCTTCACGATCGGCTCGGTGCTGTGGCGCGCCGGCCAGCATGCGCACACGCGCACGCCGGTGGCCGACTACCTGCCGGTCGCGCTGATCAAGCTGTTCGCGCACCCGCTGCTGGTCGGCGGCGTCGGCCTCGCGGCGCGCGCCGCGGGGCTCGCGGTCAGCGGCTTCGGCCTGACGGTGCTGGTGCTGGCGGCCGCGCTGCCGAGCGCGAGCAACGTCTCGCTGCTGGCCGAGCGTTTCGGCGCCGACAACGGCCGCGTCGCGCGCATCATCATGGCGTCGACGGTGCTCGCGTTCGCGAGCTTCACGCTGATCGCCTGGGCCCTGACGGGCCGCGGCTGAGACCTTGTTCACGCTGGGGACGGCACGAACCGGTCGGAATTGGTTAGAATACTAACCTTTAGACGACTACCCTCTTTGCGATGACTGCTTTGGATGAGCGCTTCTCCGCCGCGCTCCACAACTGCGCCCGCGGCTGGCGCCTCGTGCTCGACCGCCGTCTGAAAGACCTGGGCATGAGCCAGGCGAGCTGGGTCACCGTGGCGATGGCGAGCAAGGCCGAGCAGCCGCTGTCGCAGACCGAGCTCGCGCGCCGCGTCGGCGTCGAGGACGCGACGATGGTCGCGATGATCGACCGCCTCGTGAAGGCCGGGCTGGTGGTGCGCGAGCCCTCGGCGACCGACCGCCGCGTCAAGCTCGTCGTCGTGAGCCGCGCCGGCGCGAAGCTGTATGCGAAGGTCCAGACCGAGGGCGACGCGGTGCGCCGGGAGCTGCTGGCCGGCGTCGACCCGGCCCAGCTGCGCGGTGCGACCGAGCTGCTCGAGCGGCTGCAGACGATGATCGAGGCCTCGACATGACGGCGCCGACCTCGCCCGCCTACACGCTGAACCGCCCGATGATCACGCTGGCGGTGATGCTGGCGACGATCATCCAGACGCTCGATTCGACGATCGCGAACGTCGCGTTGCCGCACATGCAGGGCAGCCTCTCGGCCTCCTCCGACCAGATCACCTGGGTCCTGACCTCCTACATCGTCGCGGCCGCGATCGCGACGCCGCTGACCGGCTGGCTGTGCGACCGCTTCAGCCAGAAGAGCGTGTTCCTGGTCTCGGTCGCCGGCTTCACGGTCGCCTCGGTGCTGTGCGGCCTGTCCGATTCGCTGCTGCAGATCGTGCTGGCGCGGCTGCTGCAGGGCATGTTCGGCGCCGCGCTGGTGCCCTTGTCGCAGTCGGTCATGCTGGAGATCAACCCGCCCGAGAAGCGGGGCTCGGCGATGGCGGTCTGGGGCATGGGCGTGATGGTCGGGCCGATCATCGGGCCCACCCTGGGCGGCTGGCTGACCGACAGCTACGACTGGCGCTGGGTCTTCTTCATCAACCTGCCGGTCGGCGCGCTCGCGTTCTACGGCATCTGGCGCTACCTGCAGACGGTGCCGGCGCGGCGCGGCATGAACTTCGACAGTTTCGGCTTCGCGATGGTGGCCCTGGCGATCGGTTCGCTGCAGATGCTGCTGGACCGCGGCGAACAGAACGACTGGCTCGGCTCGACCGAGACCTGGATCGAGCTGGTGCTGTTCGTGGTCTCGACCGCGTTCCTGATCGCCCACCTCGCGACGACGCCGCGCGAGCGTGCGTTCATCGACGTGCGCGTCTTCCTCGACCAGAACTACGCGACCGGCATTTTCTTCATCTTCATCGTCGGCGCGGTGCTGTATGCGACCAGAGCGTTGACGCCGCCGATGCTGCAAGGGCTGATGAACTACCCGGTCGCGACCGCCGGGCTCGTCACCGCCCCCAGCGGCGTCGGCACGATGCTGTCGATGTTCATCGTCGGCAAGCTGGTCGGCAAGGTCGACTTGCGCCTGCTGCTGTTCGCCGGCATCAGCGTGACCGCGTTCTCGCTCTGGCAGATGACGCACTACACGCTGGTGCTGTCCGAGAGCGACATCGTCTGGCCCGGCCTGATCCAGGGCGCCGGGCTGGGATTGGTGTTCGTGCCGCTCAGCGCCGCCTCGTTCTCGACCCTGAAGCCGGCGATGTTCGCGCAGGCGACCTCGACCTACAGCCTGGTGCGCAACATCGGCAGCAGCATCGGCATCTCGCTGGTGCAGACCCTCTTGGTGCGCAACACCCAGATCGCGCACTCGTCGCTGGCCGAGAAGGTGACCTCCGGCCAGCTGGCGCTGCAGGGCCTGCCGGGCTCGGCCGGCTTCGGCGCGCAGGCCAGCGCGGGGCTGGAGATGCTCAACGGCGAGGTCACGCGCCAGGCCTCGATGATCGCCTACGTCGACGACTTCATCCTGATGCTGTACCTGACGCTGGCGATGATCCCGCTGTTGGCGCTGATCCGGCCGGCGAAGGCCAGCGACGCCAACGCCGCGGCGGCGGCGCACGCGGTCGCCGACTGACGCTCAGGCGCGGCGGCGGCCCTTCGGCAACAGGGCCGCCACGATCCCCAGCAGCGGCAGATAGGCGACGGTCTGGTAGACGTTGCCGATGCTGGTGCGGTCCGCGAACAGGCCCAGCACCGCGGCGCCCAGGCCGCCCATGCCGAACGCGAAGCCGAAGAACAGGCCCGAGACCATGCCGACCTTGCCCGGCATCAGCTCCTGCGCGTAGACCAGGATCGCCGAGAACGCCGAAGAGAGCACCAGCCCGATCACGATCGTCAAGGTCGTGGTCCAGAACAGGTCGGCGTGCGGCAGCAGCAGCGCGAACGGCGCGACGCCGAGGATCGAGACCCAGATCACCGGCTTGCGGCCGATGCGGTCGCCGATCGGCCCGCCCACCACCGTGCCGACCGCCGACGCGAACAGGAAGAAGAACAGGTGCAGCTGGGCGTTCTGCACCGTCAGGCCGAAGCGCTCCATCAGGTAGAAGGTGTAGAAGCTGCTGATCCCGGCCATGTAGAAATACTTGGAGAAGATCAGCACCAGCAGCACCGCGACCGCGCCGATCACGACCCGGCGCGGATACGGCGCCGCGGCCGTGGCCCGCTTGCGGGCCGCCACGCGCAGGTGCTGTGCGGCATACCAGTGGCTCACCTTGGTCAGCAGCACGATGCCCAGCACCGTGGCCAGGCCGAACCAGGCCACGCTGCGCTGACCGAACGGGACGATCACCGCCGCCGCCAGCAGCGGCCCGATCGCAGTCCCCGTGTTGCCGCCGACCTGGAACACCGACTGCGCGAGGCCATGCCGCCCGCCCGAGGCCAGGCGCGCGATGCGCGAGGATTCCGGGTGGAAGATCGAGGAGCCGATGCCGACGAAGGCCGCCGCCAGCAGCACCATGCCGAAGCTGGGCGCGAAGGCCAGCAGCAGCAGGCCGATCAGCGTCGACGCCATCCCGAAGGGCAGCGAATAGGGCAACGGCCGGCGGTCGGTGTACAGGCCCACCAGCGGCTGCAGCAGCGAGGCCGTCAATTGATACGTCAGCGTGATCAGGCCGATCTGGCCGAAGCTGAGCGAGAACTCGCCCTTCAGGATCGGGTACATCGCCAGGATCAGCGACTGCATCATGTCGTTGATCATGTGCGAGCCGCTCAGCGCGCCCAGGATGCCCAGCGCCGGTTTGCTCGTTGGCGGGGCGGCGGCGGTGCTGGCCGCGGCGGGCGTGCTGCCGGCGTCCAGCGCTGCGGCTGCGGAGGTCGTCATGGGGATTCCTTTCGATTTGAGCCAGAATTATGGGCAGCGCGGGCACGCCTGTCTCGCGCCAATCCACCACAAACCCTCTCGAAAAGGACATGAACCCATCGCTTCGGCCCAAGGCCTTGCCGCAGGTCCTCAAGGAGATCGACGCGGCCTCCTCGCCGATCACCGGCCGGGCCACCGACTACCCGGCCGGCTGGCACATCGAGCCGCATGCGCACAACAAGCACCAGCTGATCTACGCGGTGCGCGGGGTGATGGTGGTGCGCACCGAGGCCGGGCGCTGGGTCGTGCCGCCGACCCGCGCGATCTGGGTGCTGGCCGGCATGACGCACGAGATCCGCTGCATCGGCGAGGTCCACATGCGCAGCCTGCTGGTGACGCGCGACGCCGCGCCCCGGCTGCTCGGCGAGACGCAGGCGGTCGGCATCTCGCCGCTGCTGCGCGAGCTGATCCGCGCCGCGATGGAGTTGCGCCAGCCCTGCGCGCCCGGCACGCGCGATGGCCGCGTGATGCGCCTGATCCTGGACGAGCTGCGCGCGCTGCCGGTGCTGCCGCTGCACCTGCAGCTGCCGACCGACCCGCGGCTGCTGCGGATCTGCGAGCGGTTGCAGCAGCAGCCGGACGACGCGTCCACGATGGCGGACTGGGCGCGGCGCCTCACGGTCGACGTGAAGACGATCCAGCGCCTGTTCGTGAAGCAGACCGGCATGACCTTCGGCCAGTGGCGCCAGCAGGCCCGGCTGCTGCGGGCGCTGGAGCTGCTGGCGAGCGGCGAGAAGGTCATCGACGTCGCGCTGGCGCTGGGCTACGACAGCCCGAGCGCCTTCGCGACGATGTTCCGCAAGCAGCTGGACCAGACGCCCAGCCAGTTTTTCGCCGAAGGCTGAGGCGGCTTTCTCGGCGCTTACTTGCTGCGGAACTTGCGGATCGCGGCGATCTGCGCCGCGAGGTTCGCGACCTCGCTTTGCGCCTTCGCGAGGTCGATCTCGCTCTTCGCGTTCTTCAGCGCGTCTTCGGCGAGACGCTTGGCTTCGTTCGCCTTGGCCTCGTCGAGGTCCTTGCCGCGGATCGCGGTGTCGGCCAGCACGGTCACGGTGCCGGGCTGCACTTCGAGGATGCCGCCGGCGACGAACACGAACTCTTCCTCGCCGTTGTCGGCGCGCTGGATGCGCACCGCGCCGGGCTTGATGCGCGTGATCAAAGGCGTGTGGCGCGGCAGGATGCCGAGCTCGCCGCCTTCGCCGGGCAAGGCGACGAACTTGGCCTCGCCGGAGAAGATGCTGCCTTCGGCCGAGACCACGTCGACGTGGAGGGTTGCCATCAGTGGGTCCTTTGCGGGTCAGGCGCTCAGTTGAGCTTCTTGGCCTTCTCGATGGCCTCGTCGATCGTGCCGACCATGTAGAAGGCCTGCTCCGGCAGCGAATCGCATTCGCCGGCAACGATCATCTTGAAGCCGCGGATGGTTTCCTTCAGCGGCACGTACTTGCCCGGCGAGCCGGTGAAGATTTCGGCCACATGGAAGGGCTGCGAGAGAAAACGCTGGATCTTGCGCGCGCGGGCCACCGCCAGCTTGTCTTCCGGCGAGAGCTCGTCCATGCCGAGCACCGCGATGATGTCGCGCAGCTCCTTGTAGCGCTGCAGCGTGCCCTGCACCGCGCGGGCGGTGTTGTAGTGGTCTTCGCCGACGACGTTCGGGTCCAGCTGGCGCGAGGTCGAATCGAGCGGGTCCACGGCCGGGTAGATGCCGAGCGAGGCGATGTCGCGCGACAGCACGACGGTGGAATCCAAGTGGGCGAAGGTGGTGGCGGGCGACGGATCGGTCAAGTCATCGGCCGGCACGTAGACGGCCTGGATCGAGGTGATGGACCCCACCTTGGTCGACGTGATCCGCTCCTGCAGACGGCCCATTTCTTCGGCCAGCGTCGGCTGGTAGCCCACCGCCGACGGCATCCGGCCCAGCAGCGCGGACACTTCGGTCCCGGCCAGCGTGTAGCGGTAGATGTTGTCGACGAAGAAGAGCACGTCCTTGCCTTCGTCGCGGAACGACTCGGCAATCGTCAGGCCCGTCAGCGCGACGCGCAGGCGGTTGCCCGGGGGCTCGTTCATCTGGCCATAGACCATCGCGACCTTCGACTCGGCCAGGTTCTCCTGGTTCACGACGCCCGAATCGGACATCTCGTGATAGAAGTCGTTGCCCTCGCGGGTGCGCTCGCCGACGCCGGCGAACACGGACAAACCGCTGTGCGCCTTCGCGATGTTGTTGATCAGCTCCATCATGTTGACGGTCTTGCCGACGCCGGCACCGCCGAACAGGCCGACCTTGCCGCCCTTGGCGAACGGGCAGACGAGGTCGATCACCTTGATGCCGGTTTCGAGCAGGTCTTGCGACGGGCTCAGCTCGTCGTACGACGGCGGCTTGCGGTGGATCGACATCGTCAGCTCCTGGCTGACCTCGCCGCGCTCGTCGATCGGGCGGCCGAGCACGTCCATGATGCGGCCGAGCGTCGCGCGGCCGACCGGCACCGAGATCGGCTTGCCGGTGTTGGAGACCATCAGGCCGCGGCGCAGGCCGTCGGACGAGCCGAGCGCGATCGTGCGGACCACGCCGTCGCCGAGCTGCTGCTGGACTTCCAGCGTCAGTTCGCCGCCGTCCATCTTGAGGGCGTCATAGACCCTGGGCATCTTGTCGCGCGGGAACTCGACGTCCACCACCGCGCCGATGCACTGGACGATCTTGCCTTGGGTTTGCACGTCAGCCATGAGATTTCCTTTTGCTTGATTTCTTGATGCTTAGACCGCCGCGGCACCCGCGACGATTTCCGACAGTTCTTTGGTGATCGCGGCCTGCCGCGTGCGGTTGTAGATCAGCTTCAGCTCAGCGATCAGGTTGCCCGCGTTGTCGGTCGCCGCCTTCATCGCGACCATGCGCGCCGAGTGCTCGCTCGCCATGTTCTCGGCCACGGCCTGGAACACCAGCGCCTCGGTGTAGCGCGTCAGCAGCTCGTCGATCACGGTCGGGGCGTCGGGCTCGTAGAGATAGTCCCAGCCGTGCTGACTTCCATCCTTTGCTGCTTCGGCCGTCATCGCTTCGCTGGACAGCGGCAGCAGTTGCTGCACCACCGGCTCCTGCTTGATCGTGTTGATGAAGCGCGTGTAGCACAGGTACACGGCCGACAGCTCGCCCTTCGCGTACGCGTCGAGCAGCACCTTGACCGGCCCGATCAACTTCTCGAGCGAGGGCTTGTCGCCCAGGTGGGTGACGTGAGCGAGAACCGGCGCGCCGATGCGAGTGAGGAAGCCCCACCCCTTGTTGCCGATCGCCACCGCTTCGCTCTTCTGGCCCGAGGCCTCGACTTCACGCAGCTTGTTGGTGACCGCCCGCAAGACATTGGTGTTCAAGCCGCCACACAAGCCCTTGTCGGTCGTGACCAAAATAAAACCGACCTTCTTGGCCGACTCGTTCTTGACCATGAACGGGTGCTTGTACTCGGGCGTGGCCGTCGCCAGGTTCGCCGCGAGGTTGCGGATCTTGTCGGCGTACGGGCGGGCCGCGCGCATGCGCTCCTGCGCCTTGCGCATCTTCGCAACCGAGACCATTTCCATGGCCTTGGTGATC
This sequence comes from Burkholderiaceae bacterium, assembly GCA_036500445.1. Classification (GTDB taxonomy): domain Bacteria; phylum Pseudomonadota; class Gammaproteobacteria; order Burkholderiales; family Burkholderiaceae_C; genus LMDS01. The sequence goes on from DASYCA010000063.1 coordinate 18,462, forward strand.
TTCTTCGTGTTCTCGAAGCTCTTGATCTTGCCGCGTATCTCTTTGCCTGCTGCCATTTCTATTGGTCCTTACTTGCCGTGCGGCCTCGGCCGGCGCCGGGTCGCCCCAAGGCGGCCGAGCGCCCCCTCGGGGGGCAGGAACGAAGTGACGTGGGGGCGGTCATTTCAGGCGAACGATTTCTTGAACGCGGTGATCGCAGTGGTGAGTTCGGCTTCGGCTTCCTTGTCGAGCGCCTTGCTGTCTTCGATCTTCTTCAACAGCGCGGCGTTGCTCGTCTTCAGGTGCGTGTGCAGGCCGTGTTCGAAGGCCAGGATCTTCTTGACCTCCACATCGTCCATGAAACCCTTGTTGACCGCGAACAGCGTCGCGCCCATCAGGCTGATCGACTGCGGCGAGTACTGGTTCTGCTTCAGCAGCTCCGTGACGCGCGCGCCGCGGTCGAGCTGCTTGCGGGTCGCTTCGTCGAGGTCGGAGGCGAACTGCGCGAACGCGGCGAGTTCACGGTACTGCGCGAGGTCGGTACGGATACCGCCGGACTGGCCCTTGATGATCTTGGTCTGCGCCGCCGAACCGACGCGCGAGACCGAGATACCGGCGTTGATCGCCGGGCGGATGCCGGCGTTGAACAGCGAGGTTTCCAGGAAGATCTGGCCGTCGGTGATCGAAATGACGTTCGTCGGCACGAACGCAGAGACGTCACCGGCTTGCGTTTCGATGATCGGCAGCGCGGTCAGCGAGCCGGTCTTGCCCTTGACTTCACCCTTCGTGAAGGCCTCGACGTAATCGGCGTTGACACGCGCGGCGCGCTCGAGCAGGCGGCTGTGCAGATAGAACACGTCGCCCGGATAGGCTTCGCGGCCCGGCGGCCGGCGCAGCAGCAGCGAGACCTGGCGGTAGGCCACGGCCTGCTTGGACAGGTCGTCATAGACGATCAGCGCGTCTTCACCACGGTCGCGGAAGTACTCGCCCATCGTGCAGCCCGAGTAGGCCGACACGTATTGCATCGCGGCCGATTCGGAGGCCGTTGCGGCGACGACGATGGTGTATTCCATCGCGCCGTTGGCTTCGAGCGCGCGCACCACGTTCTTGACCGACGAGGCCTTCTGGCCGATCGCCACGTAGATGCAGGTCATGTTCTGACCGCGCTGGTTGATGATCGCGTCGATCGCGACGGCGGTCTTGCCGGTCTGGCGGTCGCCGATGATCAGCTCGCGCTGGCCGCGGCCGATCGGCACCATCGAGTCGATCGACTTCAGGCCGGTCTGCATCGGCTGGTCGACCGATTTACGGGCGATCACGCCCGGCGCGATCTTCTCGATCGGCATCGAGAGCTTGGCGCCGACCGGGCCCTTGCCGTCGATCGGCTGGCCGAGCGCGTTCACGACGCGGCCCTTCAGCTCCGGGCCGACCGGCACTTCCAGGATGCGGCCGGTGCACTTGACCGTGTCGCCTTCGGAGATGTGCTCGTACTCGCCCAGGATCACCGAGCCGACCGAATCGCGCTCCAGGTTCAGCGCGAGGCCGAAGGTCGGCGTGCCGTCGGGCGTGGCCGGGAACTCGAGCATTTCGCCCTGCATCACCTCCGAGAGGCCGTGGATGCGGCAAATGCCGTCGGTCACCGAGACGACCGTGCCCTGGTTGCGGATGTCGGTCGACGCGCCCAGGCCTTCGATGCGGCTCTTGATGAGTTCGGAAATTTCTGCGGGATTCAGGTTCATGACTCTCTCCGATTCGCGGATCTCAGGCCGTCAGGCCGTGAGCGCCGCTTTCATTTGTTCGAGGCGTGCCTTCACCGAGGTGTCGAGCACTTCGTCGCCGACGACCACGCGGATGCCGCCGATCAGCTCGGGCTGCAATTCCACGGTCGCGTCGAGCTTGCGCTTGAAACGGGCCTCGAGCGTCGCGACGACGCCGGCCAGCTGCGCCGCGTCGATCGGGAACGCGCTGTAGATCACCGCGTCCGAGACGCCGGAGCGTTCGCTGACGAGCGCGTGGAACTGCGCCGCGATCTCGGGCAGCACGCTCAGGCGGCCGTTGTCGATCACGGTGCGCAGCAGGTTCTTCGACGCGTCGGACAGCGGCGTCTTGACGACCGATGTGATGACGTCGAAGACCTGCGCCGCGCCGGCGCTCGGCGCGTCGGCGAACTGGCGCAGCTGCGGATTCGCCGCGACCGCGGACAGCGCGTCGAGCTCGCTGCTCGCCTGCTTCAGGTCACCCTTGACGGCGACCTGGAACAGCGCTTCGGCGTAGGGCCGGGCAAGGGTTGCAAGCTCGGCCATAAATTACAGCTCGGTCTTCAGTTGCGCGAGCAGATCGGCATGGACGGCCGGATTGACCTCCTTGCGCAGGATCTGCTCGGCGCCCTTGACCGCGAGCGCGGCGACCTGGTCGCGCAAGGATTCGCGCACCTTGATCGCTTCCTGCTCGGCCTCGGCCTTCGCGGACGCGATGATCTTCGCGCCCTCTTCGGTCGCGCGGCTCTTGGCCTCTTCGATCATCGACTGCGCGAGGCGTTCGGCATCGGCGAGGCGTTGCGTGGCGTCCTTGCGGGCGCTGCTCAGTTGCTCCTCGACGCGCTTGTTCGCGTTCGTCAGCTCGGCCTTGGCCTTGTCGGCGGCCGACAGGCCGTCGGCGATCTTCTTCGCACGCTCGTCGAGCGC
>DASYCA010000064.1:0-9161 GCA_036500445.1 Burkholderiaceae bacterium
AATGACCTTCTGCTTGCTCTTGGCCTCGGCCGCGCGCTTTTGCTCCTGGTACTTGAACTTGCCGTAGTCCATCAGCCGGCAGACCGGAGGGTCGGCCTGGGCGACGATCTCGACCAGATCCACGTCGGCCTCACCCGCCAGGCGCAAGGCCTCGGTGATGCTCACGATGCCCAGCGGCTCGTTCTCGGGGCCATTCAGACGAACTTCCGGAGCCATGATCTCCCGGTTGAGGCGGTGCTTGCGCTCTGCGTTGGGAGTACGCCGGTCAGCAAAAGTAGCGATGGTCAAAACCCTTCAAGAGATTCCAAGGCAGGGAACCCCACAAAAACAATCGCGCGCCGGGTCAATCAGGAGGTTTTCACGCCTTCCGGGCGATGTCGCCGGCGATCTTCTCGGAGAAGTCGGCCAGTGGCATCACGCCGAGGTCCTGATTGCCGCGTGCGCGCACCGCAACGGCCCCGTTTGCCTTCTCCTTGTCGCCTACGACCAGGATGTACGGGACCTTTTGCAAGGAATGCTCGCGGATTTTATAGGTTATTTTCTCGTTCCGCAAATCGGACACCACCCTAAGTCCTTGTTTTTGCAGTGTTTTGACAATTTCCCGGGCGTAATCGGCCTGTCCGTCGGTGATATTCAGGACGCTGATCTGCACCGGCGCGAGCCAGGCCGGCAGCGCGCCGGCGTGGTGTTCGATCAACATCCCGATGAAACGCTCGAAGCTGCCGACGATCGCGCGGTGCAGCATCACCGGGTGGGCGCGGCCGCTGGACTCGGTCACGTACTCGCCGCCCAGGCGCTCGGCCATGTTGAAATCGACCTGCATCGTGCCGCACTGCCACTGCCGGCCGAGCGCGTCCTTCAACGTGTACTCGATCTTCGGGCCGTAGAACGCGCCGTCGCCCGGCGCGATCTCGAACTCGCAGCCGGAGCGGCGCAGCGACTCCATCACCGCGTGCTCGGCCTTGTCCCAGAGCTCGTCGGAGCCGATGCGGTGCGGCGGGCGGGTCGCAACCTTGTAGATGATCTGCTCGAAGCCGAAGTCGGCGTAGACCTTCTGCAACTGGGCGGTGTAGGCCACGCACTCTTCAAGGATCTGATCCTCGGTACAGAAGATGTGACCGTCGTCCTGCGTGAAGCCGCGCACCCGCATGATGCCGTGCATCGAGCCGCTCGGCTCGTTGCGGTGGCACTGGCCGAACTCGCCGTAGCGGATCGGCAGCTCGCGGTAGCTGCGCATGTGCGATTTAAAAATCAGCACGTGGCCAGGGCAGTTCATCGGCTTCAGCGCGTATTCGCGCTTCTCCGATTCGGTCGTGAACATGTTGTCGCGGTAGTTGTCCCAGTGGCCGGTCTTCTCCCACAGGCCCTTGTCCAGGATCTGCGGGCCCTTCACCTCCTGGTAGCCGCAGTCGCGGTAGACCTGGCGCATGTACTGCTCGACCTGCTGCCACAGCGCCCAGCCCTTCGGGTGCCAGAACACCAGGCCCGGCGCGTACTCGTCGATGTGGAAGAGGTCGAGCTCCCGGCCCAATCTGCGGTGGTCGCGCTTCTCGGCTTCTTCGAGCATGTGCAGGTGCTGCGCCAGCTCGTCCTTCGTGGCCCAGGCGGTGCCGTAGATGCGCTGCAGCATCTCGTTGCGGTGGTCGCCGCGCCAGTAGGCGCCGGCGACCTTCATCAGCTTGAAGAATTTCAGCTTGCCGGTGCTCGGCACGTGCGGGCCGCGGCACAGGTCCTCGAATTTGCCTTCGCGGTACAGCGAGACGTCTTCTCCGGCCGGGATGCTCGAGATGATCTCGGCCTTGTAGTCCTCGCCCAGGCTCTTGAAATAGGCGACGGCCTCGTCGCGCGGCAGCACGCGGCGCTCGACCTTTTCGTCCTTCTTGGCGAGCTCGACCATCTTGGCCTCGATCGCGACCAGGTCCTCGGGCGTGAACGGGCGTTTATAGGAGAAGTCGTAGAAGAAGCCGTTCTCGATCACCGGGCCGATCGTGACCTGCGCCTCGGGGAACAGCTCCTTGACCGCGTAGGCGAGCAGGTGCGCGGTCGAGTGGCGGATCAGCTCCAGGCCTTCGGGATTCTTGTCGGTGACGATCGCGAGCGCCGTGTCGGCCTCGATCAGGTAGCTGGTATCGACGACGCGCGCATCGGCGCCCTGCCCGACCTTGCCGCCGAGCGCGGCCTTGGCCAGCCCGGTGCCGATCGACGCGGCGACGTCGGCGACCGTGACCGGGCCGGGGTATTCACGTTTCGAACCATCGGGCAATTGAACAGCGATCATCGAGCAGCTCCAAAAGCAAAAAGGCGCGGACTGAGCCGCGCCTTCGAATGAACAGGGAAAGAGGTCAAGCGTGGTCGTGGCGCGCAGCCAACCCAGCCTTCGTCGGGAAGGTGGTAGTCCGCGGTGTCATAACCATCATGCCTTTCTCGTCCTTGCTAAGTCAGTGGTGACTGATTCTACATCGACCGTTACACGGGCAGCAGCGTCACGTTCGCGGTGCGCTCGATCAGCCACAGCACCCCGACGACGATCGCCGCATACGACCCGCCGCGGATCACCATCGGGCGGTAGCGCGTCCAGTCGCGCAGCAGGAACAGCACGGCCGTGACGCTGATCACGATCATCAGCTGACCCATCTCCAGGCCGACGTTGAACTGCAGCAGCGCCCACGCGAACTGAGCCGCCGGCAGGTTCAGCTCGGAGAGCACACCGGCAAAGCCGAAGCCGTGGATCAGGCCGAAGCAGAAGGTCACGATCACGCGCGGCACCGGGAAGATCGGCCAGACGTTGTCGAGCGCCGCGAGGATGATCGTCACCGCGATGGCAGGCTCGATGAACGCGGGCGGCAGCGAGACGACTTTCGTGGCCGCCAGGCCGAGCGTGATCGAGTGCGCGACGGTGAACGCCGAGACGATGCCGACGACCGGCAGGATCGCCTGCTTCAAGGTCGCGACCGGCCGCCAACCCCCGGGCGCACGCCGCATCACCGACGGCAGCAGCAGGCACAGCAGGAACAGCACGTGGTCGTAGCCGGTCAGGATGTGCAGCATGCCGGCGCGGATGAAGTTGCCGACCTCGCTGGTGAGCGGCGCGTCCCCGGTCGCGGCCGAGCCCGCCGTGTCGTCCGAGGGCGCCAGCATCATCAATTGAACCGGCTGGCCCGCGCGGTTCAGCTTCGCGATGCCGCGGTGGGTCGGGTCGACCTCGCGCAGCAGCGAATACTTGATGTGCGGGCTCGCGCTCAGCGCGCAGTCCGAGGTCAGGAACATCACCGCGTAGGCGCCGTCGTTGCGCCGCTCCAGCGCGGTCCGGGCCAGCGTCAGCGGGCAGCCGGCGATGTTCAGCCGCTCCATCGCGTAGTGTTCGATGCGCGGCCACGCGGCCTTGACCTCGCCCCAGGTCACCCGGCCGTCGTCGTTGGCGTCGATCACGAGCGGGATGTCGAGGTCGCGCAGCGCGATGTCCCAGCGCACCGCCAGTGTTTTTTCGCCAGCGTCGAGTTGAAGATAGGAGTCGCTCGCCTTGTGGGCCTGGGCGCCGAGGCCCACGAGCGCCAGCGCGAAGCCAATCAGCACGCGGCGGATCACAGCAGCACCTCGATGCGGTGGTCGTGCAGGCCGATCTCGCTCGCCACCTTCTTCGCCTGCTGCAGTGCCACTGCATCGCCGACCGCCAGCGCCGCTTGCGTCAGCACCAGCACGTCGAGCGGCTCGCGCTGGTAGGCGGCATTGCCGCGCGCGAGGGCCCAGGCGCGTTGCGCGTCGTGATCGACGCTCAACGCGAACATCGCCTGCTCGCGGCCATGAAAAATCTTCGCGTCGGGCCGCTCGTTGGCCAGCGCGATGCGGTCCCGCATCTCGGCGACGTCGGCCGCCGCGGTCGGCGCACCGGCCTGCGTGCCGGCGATCGCCAGGCGCAGCAGCACCGCATCGCTGCGGGTCTGGCCTTTCAGCGCATCGAGCGCCCGGCGCGGCTGGTGCTGCTCGATCAGGAAGTCGGCGTAGGCGAGCACGGTGTACGGATCGGAATCGAGCCGCAGCGCCGCGCGGTACGCGGCGTCGGCGGCCGCTGCGTTGCCGGCGCGCTGCTCGAGTTCGGCGACGCTGGTCGTCAGCCAGGCCTGGGTTGCAGGCGGCAGGCGGCGGTCCGCGAGCAGGCCGTCGAATGCGATGCGGGCGCGCGCGACGTCGCCGCGCAGTGCCGCGTTCTCGGCCGCGCAGGCATTCGCATGCAGGCGCGCACCGGCACGCGCCACCTGGGCGCAGGCCGCGTCGGATTCGGCGTAGCGACCCTGCACGCGGCGCACGGTCGCCAGCGTCAACCAGGCTTGCGGGCGCGCTGGGCCGGGGCGCGCGAGCAGGTGTTGCAGGCTCTGCGCCGAGGTGTCGAATTCGTGCAGGTACTGCTGCAGCGTCGCGCGCATCAGCAGCACGGCGTCGGGCATCGAGGCCTCGTCGGCCCAGGGCGCGAGTGCGGCCATCGCGATGCCGGCAAAGCGCGGGTCGCCGAGTTCGCGCGCCTGGTCCAGGTTGCGTTGCGCGACCTCGAGCGCGAGCGCCGGGTCGCGCGGGGCTTGCGCGAGCTGCTGGCGCAGGCGGCGCTCGTCGGCGCGGTTGCCTTTGATGGCGGGCAACACGTCGATGACTTCGTCGTCGTGCGTCGGCAGGATGGGGGTCGCGAAGGCCGGCCGGCAGGCGGCCGCCGCCAGCGCGACGGCCATCGTCAAGGTCACGGCGATATGTCGTGCGTTCATGTTCTTTTCTCCCTCGCCCCTCTGGGGAGAGGGAGCCATACCACTCAGTTCAGCGGGGTCGGCTCGATCGTGTCGTCGGTCGCCGGCGTGATCCCGCTGACGTCGACCGGCTCCAGCAGGTCGGCCGACGACGCGATCAGCGCCTTCAGATAGTCGACGAAGGCGGCGACCGACATGTTCACGCTGGCCGGCGCCTGCTGGGTCACCGGCGGCGCCGGGTTGTCGTCGCCGCCGCCACCGCAGCCGCTCAGCAGCGCCGCAGCGCACAGCACCGTGAAGGCAAGAGGCTTGTTGATGTTCATCGCGTGCTCCCGGTTCACTGCGCGCCGCCCAGCGGCGTGCCGATGTAGGGGAACGCGGTCAACAGCGGCCCGGCCGCCCTGACCTTGGCCCCGGCCTGGTCGACGCCGTCGTGCAGCCCGAACACCGCGGCGCCCAGCGGCGCGGCCGACGGCACGCAGGTCGCCCCGAAGCCGTAGGTGTTGGCGGTGCCGTTGGCCACGCACAGACCACCCATCACCGCGATCAGCGAGATGTCGACGACGTCGTCGTTCGGCCGCCGGCCGTTCGGATACCCGGCCAGGTCCTGCGGCGCCGGCCCGAGCAGGCCACCGAGCAGCCCCAGGCGGTTCTGGCTCGCATAAGCGGTCGGCGCGATCGCGGTGTTCAGCCGCAGCATCTCGGAGGCCGTCACGGTCGCCTGCTGGTTCACGCCCTTGATGCCGGTCAGGAAGGTCGTCACGAGGTCGGTGCGCGGGAAGTTCGTCGGCGCGATGCCCGGGCTCGCGAGCGCGATCTCCAGCAGCGCCGGCAGCGTCGGGTTCGTCACGTAGGTCGCGAACTGGGCGTCGTCCTTGGGCTTGGAGCCGTTGAACTTGTCCTTGTCGCCGAGGCCGATCACGACCTCGTTGACGAGCGGCATGCCCAGGCGCGAGACCTGTGTCCACGCACCGCCGACGACGGCCGTCGTCTGGTAGCCGGTCTTGGGCACCGGGCTTTGCAGGCTGCCCTGGCGCAGGCTCGCGGTCGTCCAGCCGCCGATCACGGTGTCGGTCGAGCCGCTGGCGAGCAGGCAGCTGGTCGGCACCTCGAGCGCGAGGCTGGTGACGTTCTTGTCGGCGAGCGAGTCGGCGCCCGCGTCCTTGTTCGCCGGGTCCAGCAGGAAGGCCGCGCTCGGCACGTTGACGAGGTCGAAGATCACGCCGAGGTTGACCGCGAACGGGTCCTTGCGCTGGCCGACGAAGACCTTGCCGGGCGTCGTGCAGCCGGGGATGTTGACGTTGTAGATGAACTGCGCGGCGTAGGCGGCGTAGTTCGGAATCGTCTTGCTGCCGATGTTGTCGGAGGGCTTCGCGAAGGTCGCGCTGCCACCGGCCGCGTTCGTCACCGACGCGTGGGCGCCGGTGCGGCGATCGCCGCGCACGACGTCGAGCGTGAAGGTCTCGTTGACGTTGAGCGCCGCGCCGGTCGGGTCGCTGACGGCGCCGAACTGGGTCAGCGGGATCGCGACGTCCTTGCCGCCGACGCTCAGCGTCTTGGCCTTCAGCGCGTTCTGGAACTTGAACTGGAAGGTGAGGTGCTCTTTCGCGTCACCGACGTTGTCGACATGTATCTCGTACAGCGCGTTCGGGTCGAGCTTGAAGTAGTTCGGTCCGCCATACCCGTCCTGCAGCGGCAGGTAGTCGGCGATCAGCGTGACGAAGCCGGCGCGGCCGGGCTCGTAGCTGTTGAACAGGTAGAAATCGGCCGCGTCGACCTTCGGCGTCGTCGTGATCGACGGGGCCTCGCGGTGGCTGGAGGCCAGCGCGGGGAGCGAGCTGGCGGACAAGGCGGCGAGCGCCGCGCACAGCGGCAACAGCCGCCGGGTGGGAAGTGATTTCATGTCGTCATCCTCTCTGAAGCCATGGGGGAGACGCTTCACGAGCTCGGCTCGCCTCGACGTCTTCTGGCGCTTACGCGTCGGCTTCACAGACGGATGCAATGCGAAGAAAAAACTTTGCAGATGAGCGAGCGCTTGGGGCGGGATGCGGGGTCGCCGACGCAGTGAACGCTCTACCCTGAACGACGTCGGCGACCCCGCATTCCGACCCGAGCGCAGGCAAACGTAGCGAACGACCACGACGCGCAGCAAGAAGACACTTCAGAGTGCTCGGCCTATTCCGGTGACCGCACCTGCTTCATCCGCTGCACGACCTCGTGCCGCAGCTCACGACGCAGGCGCGCGGCGGTGTCGCGGCGGCGCTGGTCGTCGGTGACGAGCTGGAGCGGCGGCACCGCGACGGCCTTGCGGTGCTCGTCCATCGCGACCATCGTGAAGAAGCAGCTGTTCGCGTGCCGCACCGACTGGGTCTGGATGTTCTCGGTCAGAACCTTGATGCCGACCTCCATCGAGGTCGTGCCGGTGTAGTTGACGCTGGCCAGGAAGGTCACCAGCTCGCCGACGTGGATCGGCTCGCGGAACATCACCTGATCGACCGACAAGGTCACCACGTAGCGGCCCGCATAGCGGCTCGCGCAGGCGTAGGCGGCCTGGTCGAGCAGCTTCAGCACCGTGCCGCCATGCACGTTGCCGGTGAAGTTGGCCATGTCGGGCGTCATCAGCACCGTCATCGTGAGTTCGTGTTTGGGCAGGTTCATCGGGTGTCGCTCCGCAGTCGATTCAGATCAAGGCTTGCAAGGGGATGTCGAGGCGGCCGCCGACCCAGTCGGCGAACTCGTCGCGCAGGCGCGCGCTCTCGCGCACCGCGGTCGACCACGCGGCGACACGCGCTTGCGTGTCTTCGCCGAAGTGCTTGAAGTCGGTGCGGTCGGGCAGCTTCGCGTTCGGAAGGGTCGCGACCCATTCAGGACGCGGCGAGAGCACGACCACGTTCGACAGCTGCGCCGTCGCGCGGTGCCGGTGCTTCAGGAACTTGTCGAGCCAGCCGGGGATCACGGTGCTCTGGAAATGCGGATAGAGCACCAGCGCCGGGTCGTCCGGCGCGTCGTGCATCGACGCGTAGTCCAGGTGCAGGTGGTAGTCGGTGATGCCGCCGTCCCAGTAGGCGCCGCGCGGACCGCCGGGGATGTCGTGCACGGGGTCCAGCCAATACGGGATCGAGCAGCTCGCGAGGATGCTCAGCGGCAGGTTGTCGGCGGCGAGCGTGGCGCGGTGGGTGCGGTAGTCGTGCAGAAGGATCGGCATCGGCTCGCGCGGGTCGGAGAACACCACGCGCTCCCACCATCCGCCCATCGCGCGGCGGCTCAGGGCATTGGCGGCGAACGCGCCGACGTGCGAGAGCGGCGTGCTGATCGACGAGAGCGCGCGGCCGTGCCGGCGCAGCAGGTGCCGGCCGCGGCTGGTGAACACGTGCAACCGGAAGCGCGGGTTGGCCAGCAGCTCGTCGGCACGGCCGTCGAAGCGCGCTCTCAGGTTCGCGCCGAACACCTCGCTGACGTGGCACGACGCCGGCAGCCGGCCCGGCGCGTGCTCGTACTCCTGGCGGATGTAGTCCTCGGCCATCTGCGCGAGCGCCGCCGCTGGCTCGCGCAGGCAGGCGGCGGCCATCCGCCACGCGCCGATCGAGGCGCCGAGCAGGTGGATCGGCCGGGTCGCGCCGGTCAGCCAGTCGGCGAACAGGAATTGGTCCAGCGGGTTCAGGATCAGCCCCTTCGGGCCGCCGGCCGCGGCCGGCACCGCGCGCACGTGGCGCGCCTGCAGGCCGTGCTCGCGCAGCGCCGCGAGCGCGCGCGGACCGGCGTGGATGGCCAAGGCGTTCATCCAGCCGACTCTAACCGGCACGCCGGCCGCGAACCCGCGAACCCGCGAACCGGGACGCTGCGTCAGTAGACGACGACCTTCTGGAAGCGCCTGACCAGCAGCGAGAACGAATAGCAGATCGCGAAATACACCGCGCCGGCGAACAGCAGCATTTCGACGACGCGGCCATCGCGCTCGCCGAGCCCGTAGGCCTCGCCGAAGAAATCGGTGAGCGCGCTCACGTAGACCAGCGAAGTGTCCTGGAACAGCACGATGCCCTGCGTCAGCAGCAGCGGCACCATGTTGCGAAAGGCCTGCGGCAGGATCACGAGCCGCATCGCTCGGCCATAGCCCATGCCGAGCGCATACGCCGCGGCGAGCTGCCCCTTCGAGACGCTTTGGATGCCGGCCCGGATGATCTCGCTGTAGTACGCCGCCTCGAACAGCGAGAACGCGATCAGCGCCGACACCATGCGCATGTCGTTCGCGGGCGAGACGTGCAGCACCTGCTGCAGCAGCTGCGGGATGATCAGGAAGAACCAGAGCAGCACCATCAGCAGCGGCACCGCCCGGAACAGCGCGACGTAGCCCTTGGCGGCGGCCTGCAGCCAGCGGTTGCTCGACAGGCGCAGCATCGCCAGCAGCGTGCCCAGCGCGATGCCCGAGACGAC
>DASYCA010000065.1:0-1787 GCA_036500445.1 Burkholderiaceae bacterium
CCCATCACGAAGTTGTCGACAACGTAGCTGCGAACCTGATCTTTAATCATGGTCATGGAAGTTCCTCTCTATGCAATTCATCGTATGCCCGGGCTCAGGCCAGGCCGGTCTTCTTGATCTTGCCAGTATCCGTCTTCGGCAGTTCGGCGACGAACTCGACGTATTTGGGTGCCATGAAGTTCTCGAGCCTGCCGGCGCAGTGCTTGATCACTTCGCGCTCACTGTACTGGTAACCCGGCTTGAGCGTCACGAAGGCCTTGACGGCCTGGCCGAGCAGGTCGTCGGGGACGCCGATCACGGCCGCCTCGTAGACGCCCTCGAGCGCGTAGAGCACGTTCTCGACCTCGCGCGGGCTGACCTTCTCGCCGCGGCTCTTGATGATGTCGTCCTTGCGCGCGACGAAATACAGCCAGCCTTCGTCGTCGGTGCGAAAGACGTCGCCGGAGTGCAGGATCATCTCGCCGGGAATCGGCCCGGGCTTGAGCCTTTTGGCCGTTTCTTCCGGCTTTTCCCAGTAGCCGCGCATCACGTTGCTGCCGCGGATCACCAGCTCGCCGGTGCTGCCGTTGGGCAGCCGGGTGCCGGCCTCGTCGACCAGCCAGACTTCTTCGTTCGGCATGCCGCGCCCGACGCTGGTCGGGCGAATGTCGAGCTGCTCCGGCGGCAGGTAGGTGACGCGCTTGCATTCGGTCAGCCCGTACATCGAGAACAGCTGCGCGCGCGGAAACAGGTTGCGAAGCCGCTTGATGTGGTCCTCGGACAGCGCCGCGGCCGTGTTCGTGATCATGCGCAGCGCGCTCGTGTCGTGCTCGGAGAGCGTCGCGATGTTCATCAGCATCGAGAACATCGTCGGCACGCCCGGGAACACCGAGACGCCGTGCTCCGTCATCTTCTCCAGGACCTTGATCGGGAAGGTGAACGAGCGCTCGAGCACCAGCGTCGCCCCGACCTTCACGCTCATCAGGAGCTGGTACAGCCCGTAGTCGAAGGCCACCGGCAGTGCGCACATGATCACGTCGTCGACGCGCAGGCCCAGGTAGGTGCTCACCGACCGCGCGGCCGAGACCATGTTCAGGTGCGTCAGCATCACGCCCTTCGGGTCGCCGGTGGAGCCCGAGGTGTAGATGATGCTGGCCAGGTCCTGGTCGATGAGGCCGGGATCGTTGTACGCGCCCCGCTGCCCCGCCACCGGCGCCGGGTAGGCCGCGACGCGCGGGTCGTCGGGATCGCCGCCGCCCACGACCAGGCAGCGCAGCACCGTGCGGCTTTGCGCCAGCGCGCCGACATAGGTGGCTTCGAGCGTCGCCTGCGTCAGCAACGCGGTGGCGCGCGAATCGTTCAGCATGTAGGCGAGCTTGTCCGCCTTCGTCAGCGGATTGACCGGCATGAACACCGCGCCGACCGTCAGCGCCGCAAAAACGCCGACCACCAGTTCGACGCCGTTGTCCAGGTACAGCGCGACGCGGTCGCCACGGCGCACGCCGCCCTGCTGCAAGTGCGCGGCGAGCTGCGACACCCTCTCGCCCAGCTGCGCGTAGGTGTAGCGGTGCTTGTCGCAGATCAGCGCGACCTTGTCCGGTGTCTGCGAGACCGAGGCCCGCAGGAACTCATGAAGCAGCATGGCCATCCTTGGGAATCCGTCCGGGATCTGAGGCTCAGGCGACCGCGGCCGCGACGGGCTGGGCGGCGCCCGCGCCGGCGGACCAGCGCGCGGGTTGCACGAACGCGTAGTGCATCAGCATCGTCGAGACGATCCCGACGACCCGCGCGTCGCGGCCTACCCGGCG
>DASYCA010000066.1:0-2416 GCA_036500445.1 Burkholderiaceae bacterium
GGCAGCGATTTGTAGATGCTCTGGTTGATCGTCAGCATCCCGGCCGCGACCTGCATGAAGGTGTAGCCGTCGGGCGGCTGCTTGCTCATCTGCTCGGCCGCGACGATGCCGTTGGCGCCGCCCTTGTTCTCGATCACGACCGGCTGGCCGAGCGAGTTGCTCATGCTCGCCGCGACGATCCGCGACATCCCGTCGCTGCTGGCGCCGGCGGGGTACGGCACCACCAGGCGCAACGGGTGGGTCGGCATCTCGGCGGCCCGCGCGGCGCCGCCGCAGAGCGACAGTGCGGGCGCGGCCGACAGCGCGGCGCCCAGGAAAGCGCGGCGATTCGGATGGGCAGGCTGGGTCATGGGGAGGTCTCCGTGGGCAGGGGCTTTTGTTGGGGGACGCGCAGCGCGCTGAACGCGCTGGCGGCGGCGGCCAGGCCGGCGGCGCAGACGAGCGCCAGCTTCGGCGCGCTGCCGTCGTGCAGGCTCGTCGCGCTCAGGATGCCGGCCAGCAGCACCGCGCCGAAGATCTGGCCGGTCAGCCGCGCGGTGCCGAGCATGCCGCTGGCGCCGCCGGAACGGTGCACGGGGGCGCTGGTCACGATGGTGTGGTTGTTGGGCGACTGGAACAGCCCGAAGCCGATCCCGCACAGGGCCAGCCGCCAGGCGATGTCGGCATCGACCGGGTGCGCAGGCAACAGCGCCAGCAGCAGCAGCCCGAGCGCCAGGCTGGCCAGGCCCAGCGCGCCCAGCAGGCCGTCGGCAAAGCGCCCGATCAGCCGGCCGGCCACCGCCGCGCTCACGACGACGCCCGCGGGCCACGCGGTGATCAGCAGCCCGGCCTGCAGGTGCGATCGGCCGTAGACCTCCAGCAGCAGGAACGGCAGCGCGACATAAGCCAGCGTCTGGGCCGCGAAGGCGCCGATCGACGTGCACATCGACAGCGCGAACACCGGGATCCGCAACAGGTCGAGCGGCAGCATCGGCACCGCCAGCCGGCGCTGGCGGCGCACATAGACGGCACCGATCGCCAGGCCGGCCGCGAGCATCGCGACGCCCGGCGCGCGGCTGCCGGCGGCCGCGCCCGGGCGCATCGCCAGCGCATCCGCGCCGAGGAACACGAGGCCGAACATCGCGGCGTTCAGCACGACATCGATGGCCTGCAGCCGCGCCGCGCTCGGCGGCGGCGCGACGTTGCGCGGCAGCACCCGGTAGCCGAGCCCGAGAACGACGGCGCCGAGCGGGAGGTTGACCAGGAACAGCCAGGGCCACGACGCCACCGACAGGATCGCGGCCGCGATCGAGGGCCCGGCCACCGCCCCGGTCGCGACGACCACGGAGTTGAGCGCCACGCCGCGGCCCAGCAGGCTGCGCGGGTAGATCAGGCGCACCAGCGCCGCGTTGACCGCCATCAGGCCGCCCGCGCCCAGCCCTTGCAGCCCGCGCGCCAGCAGCAGCACGCCGAGCGTGGGCGCCATCGCGCAGGCGAGCGAGGCGAGCGTGAACACCGCGACGCCGCACAGGTAGACGCGCCGGTAGCCGACCAGGTCGCCCAGCATCGACAGCGGCAGCAGCAACGCGAGGATCGCGACCTGGTAGGCGTTGACGATCCAGATGGTCTGGGCCGCGCCGGTGTGCAGGTCGCGCGCGATGCCGGGCAGCGCCAGGTTGACGATGCTCGTGTCCAGCACCGACAGCGTCATGCCCAGGAACACCGCGACCATCGCGTAGTAGCGGGCCGGCGTGCCCAGCCCGTCGAGCGCCGGCTCGGGGTACTCCGCAGCTCGCGGGATCGCCTCGGCCGGCCGGATGCTCAAGCCGGCCGCGATGCCAGCCCCTGGATCAGCCGCGCGACCGGCAAGGTGTCGACCGCGAAGCACAGTTCGGCGAGCGCCGCGGCCGAGACCGTCGAGCGGCCGAACGCGCAGCAGTCCGCGCCCTTCTCGATCAGCTCGGCGTCGCTGAGCGGGTATTCGGTGCTGCCGCGCAGCTTCTCGATGCGCGAGTTCAGCACGTGGCCGTTGCGCAGGTGGATCGCGAGCTCGGCCCAGCGCGGGAACATCGGCGGCTCGCCTTCGGTGAACGTGACCTGCGGCAGGAAGGCCTGCACCGACGGGCGCAGCACCGCCGCGTCCTCGAAGCTCGCGAGCCGGACCGCGCCGTCGTGCAGCGCCGCGGTGACGGCGTACTCGAGGCTGAACTTCGCCTCCAGCCCGGTCTGCGGCCGGTGGTAGATCAGCGGCACGGTCGCACGGTAGTTCGTGCGCACCTCAACGCGCTCGACGTCGCCGAACGTGAAGCGGTGCGCCGCCATCGCGTCGAGCACGCCGTCGATCGTGCGGTGGGTCGCGTAGCACAGCGGGTACTTCTTGACCTCGATGCCGGCGCGCTCAATCTCCAGCGGGCCCTTGTCCAGGGTCTCCAGGGTG
>DASYCA010000067.1:0-6148 GCA_036500445.1 Burkholderiaceae bacterium
AGGCCGCGCTCGGCAGCCTCGTCGGCCGGCTCGGCTATCGGCTCGTCTCGTCGCGCCGCAAGGTGGCGCTGCGCAATCTCGAGCTGTGCTTTCCCGAGCTCCCGGCGGCCGCGCGCGAGCGTCTGGCCAAGGAGCACTTCCGCTGGCTCGGCCGCAGCCTTCTCGAGCGCGGCCTGCTCTGGTACGCGTCGCCGGCGCGGCTGCGCCGGCTGATCCACGTCGAAGGCGACGTCCACCTCGCCGAGCGGAGCGCCAAGCCGGTCATGTGGCTGGCGCCGCACTTCATGGCGCTCGACGTCGCCGGTGCCGCGGTGCTGCTGTTCCAGAAGCGAAAAGGCATTTCGATCTACCAGGAGCAGAGCGATGCGGTGATGGACGCCGCGATGCGCCGCGGCCGGCTGCGCCTGGGCAACGCCGAGATCTTCCCGCGCGACGAGTCGGGCAAGGCCTTGTTCCGCGCGATCCGGCGCGGCGACGGCTTCTTCAACCTGCCGGACATGGATTTCGGCGAACGCGACGCCGCGTTCGTCCCTTTCTTCGGCATCCCGGCGGCGACGCTGCTTGCGCCCTCGCGGCTGGCCAAGGCGCTGAACATGGTGGTGCAGCCGGTGCTGGCCGAATCGCTGCCCGGCGGCGCCGGCTACCGGGTGCGCTTCATGCCGCCCTGGGACGACTTCCCGAGCGCGGACCCGCTCGCCGACACCGCCGCGATGAACCGCTGGATCGAGGCGCAGATCCGCACCAACCCGGCGCAATACCTGTGGGTGCACAAGCGCTTCAAGACCCGGCCGGCCGGAGATGCGTCGTTCTACTAGCGCGCGATAATCCCCGCATGAGGCTGAAGTTCACCAAGATGCAGGGCGCGGGCAACGATTTCGTCGTGCTCGACGGCACGCGCGGCGAGATCGCGCTGAGCGAGGCGCAGGTGCGCCGGCTCGGCGATCGGCGCTTCGGTGTCGGCGCCGACCAGATCCTGATGATCGCGCCGAGCCCGGCGCCGGGCATCGACTTCGGCTACCGCATCTTCAACGGCGGCAGCGGCGACGAGGTCGAGCACTGCGGCAACGGCGCGCGCTGCTTCGTGCGCTTCGTGCGCGACAAGGGCCTGAGCGACAAGACCACCCTGCGCGTGCAGACGATGTCGACGACCTTGGAGCTGCGCCTGCGGGACGACCACCGCGTCACCGTCGACATGAGCGCGCCGGTCTTCGATCTCGCCCGCGTGCCGTTCGACGCCGCCGGCCTGACCCCGCGCCGGCTCGGCGGCTTCGAACTCTGGCCGGTCGACGTCGGCGACCAGAACGTCGAACTCGCGGTGCTCTCGATGGGCAACCCGCACGCGGTTCAACTCGTCGAGGACATCGAGAACGCGCCGGTCGGCAGCCTCGGCCCGGCGGTCGAAAGCCATCCGCGCTTCGCCAGGCAGGTCAACGCCGGCTTCATGCAGATCGTCTCGCGCGATCACATCAAGCTGCGCGTCTACGAGCGCGGCGCCGGCGAGACGCTGGCCTGCGGCACCGGCGCGTGCGCGGCCGTCGTCGCCGGCATCCGCCTCGGGCTGCTGGATTCGCGCGTCGATGTCGACGCCCGCGGCGGCCGCCTGACGATCGAGTGGCAGGGCGGCAGTGCTGACCACCCCGACAGCCACGTGCTGATGACCGGCCCCGCCGACACTGTCTTTGACGGAGAGATCGAGCTATGAGAACGAGCGACCTATGAGCATCGGCGTCCAGGGCATCACCGAGACCGACATCGCCAACTACCTGGCGAACACACCGGGCTTCTTCGAGCGCCAGGCCGAGCTGCTCGGCGCGATCCAGCTCACCAGCCCGCACGGCCAGCGCGCCGTCTCGCTGCAGGAGCGGCAGATGGAGATGCTGCGCGACAAGATCCGCGGCCTGGAGGGCAAGATCATCGAGATGATCCGCTTCGGCCAGGACAACACCAGCATCGCCGACAAGCTGCACCGCTGGACCCGCGCGCTGATGGTCACGGCGCAACCCGCCGAGCTGCCCGAGGTGCTGGTGCGCGAGCTGATGCACCACTTCATGATCCCGCAGGCGGGCGTGCGCGTCTGGGGTGCGGCAGCCAGCTTCGGCGCGCTGCCGTTCGCGCAGCCGGTCAGCGAGGACGTCAAGAGCTTTGCCACCAGCCTGACGCTGCCGTACTGCGGCGTCAACTCCGGCTTCGAGGCCGCGCAATGGCTCGAGGAACCGTCGACCGCGAAGTCGATGGCGCTGGTGCCGCTGCGCACCGAGTTCGGCGGCACCGGGCCGGCCTTCGGGATGCTGGTGCTGGCCTCGCCGGACCCGACGCGCTACTCGGCCGAGATGGGCACGGATTTCCTCGCGCGCATCGGCGAGATCTCGAGCGCCGCGCTGTCGCGGCTGCTGCCGGCGCGCGGCTGAACGGATCGGCGTGGATGCGGACATCGAACGGCACCTGGTTCACTTGCGCGTCGAGCGCCGGCTCGCAGAGCGCACGCTGACGCTGTACGGCGACGCGCTCATTCGCCTGCAGACCTTTGCGGCCGACCAGGGCGTCGCGCTGCGCGCGGTCCAGATCCACCACGTGCGCCGCTGGGCCGCGGCGCTGCACGCGAAGGGCCTGGCGCCGCGCAGCATCGCGTTGATCCTGTCGGCCTGGCGCGGCCTGTACCGCGGGCTCGGCCGCGACGGCCTCGTCGCGCTGAACCCGGCCGACGGCGTGCGCGCACCGAAAGCGGCGCAGCCGCTGCCGAAGGCGCTGTCGGTCGACCATGCGATGGCGCTCGCCGATGCGGCACCCGACGAAAACGCCGATCCGGCGCTGGCGGCGCGCGACCAGTGCATCGTCGAGCTGCTGTATGGCTGCGGGCTGCGCGTCGGCGAGCTGGTCGCGCTCGACCTGAACGCGAGCAAGGCCGGCAGCTGGATCGACGCGAGCGACGCCAGCGCCCACGTGCTCGGCAAAGGTGAAAAGCGGCGCAGCGTGCCGGTCGGCGCGGCCGCGCTGCGCGCGCTGCAAACCTGGCTCGAACACCGCGATCGGTTCGCGCTCGCGGGTGAGCCCGCCCTCCTCGTCGGCACCCGCGGCCGGCGCATCACCGCCGGCCAGGTGCGCGCGCGCTTGAAACGGCGCGCGCTGCAATCCGGCTTGCCGACGCACGTGCACCCGCACATGCTGCGCCATTCGTTCGCGACCCACGTGCTGCAAAGCAGCGGCGACCTGCGCGCGGTGCAGGAGCTGCTGGGGCACGCGAACATCACGACGACGCAGGTCTACACGAAGCTGGACTTCGGCCACCTGTCGAAGGTCTACGACGCCGCGCACCCGCGCGCCAAGCGCAAGGCATGACGAGCGCAGGATGACGCGATGAAAACGATCACGCTGCGCCCGGGAAAAGAGCGCTCGCTGCAGCGCCGCCACCCGTGGGTGTTCGAATCCAGCGTCGCCGGCGGGAAGGCGGACCCGGGCGAGACGGTGCGGGTGCAGACCGGCGACGGCGCGTTCGCCGGCTGGGCCGCGTACAGCCCGAGCTCGCAGATCCGGCTGCGCTTCTGGAGCTTCGATGAAGCCGAGCGGATCGACCGCGCGTTCTTCGAGCGCCGCATCGCGCGGGCGATCGCGCTGCGCGCGCGGCTGCCGATCGAAAGCGACGGGCTGCGCCTGATCCACGGCGAGGCCGACGGCCTGCCCGGCCTCGTCGTGGACCGCTACGCCGACGTGCTGAGCGCGCAGTTTCTCGGCAGCGGCGTCGAACGCTGGAAGGCGACGATCGCCGACGCGCTGCTCGCCGCGACCGGCCTGACCCGGCTCTACGAGCGCAGCGACACCAGCAACCGCGCGCTCGAAGGCCTGGAGCCCGCGACCGGCTGGCTGCGCGGCGGCGGCGAGACCGCAGGCGCGGCACCGGCCACCGAGCTGGCGATCCGCGAGCACGACTGGCGCCTGACGCTGGACGTCGCCGAAGGCCACAAGACCGGCTTCTACCTCGACCAGCGCGACAACCGCAAGCTGTTCGCCGACACCGTGCGCCATTTCAGCCTGAAACGCGTGCTGAACTGCTACTGCTACACCGGCGGCTTCAGCGTCGCGGCGCTGGCCGGCGGCGCCGAGCACGTGACCGGCATCGACTCGTCGGCGCCGGCGCTCGCGCGGGCCGGCGCGCACGTCGCGCTGAACGGCTTCGACGCGGCGCGCCACGAGGCGCTCGACGCCGACGTGAACCGCAGCCTGCGCGCGATGCTGGAGCGCGGCGAGCGCTTCGACGCGATCGTGCTGGACCCGCCGAAATTCGCGCCGACCGCCGCGCACGCCGAACGCGCCGCGCGCGCCTACAAGGACATCAACCGCCTCGCATTCATGCTGCTGAACCCGGGCGGGCTGCTGTTCACGTTCTCGTGCTCGGGCGGCATCAGCGCCGACCTGTTCCACAAGATCGTCGCCGGCGCCGGGCTCGATGCCGGCGTCGACGGCCTGATCTACGCGCGCATGGGCGCCGCACCCGATCACCCGATGACGGTCGTATTCCCCGAGGGGGAATACCTCAAGGGCCTGGCGATCATCAAGCAGTGACGCGGTGACGAGCGCGATGCGGCGCAGGCGCGCCGCGCACACCGTTGGCGTACGGTTCGGCTTCTGATCCGCGTAGGTGAGTTACCTACGCCGCGAACAGCGCAGCTCGGCTGGTGCGAGCGCGCGGCCGTCGACAGAATCACTCCCCAAGTTGACTGACGTACTTGTACGCATACACACACCGAGTCTTGGAGTTTTTTCGAATTCGACGTCAAGTGCCGTGAGTGGCGACCGAAATAAGTGAGCGAGCTCCGGGCGCTCCGGCGCAACCCTCCTCATCCCCTTCGCGAGACCTCACATGTTCACCAATCTCAAAGTCGGAACACGCCTCGCGGCGGCGTTCACGATCGTGTTGCTGTTGCTTGCCGGCATCGTCTACGTCGGCGTCAGCCGGCTGGGCATCATCCACGACCGGCTGATCGACATCGCGAAGGTCAACGCCATCGAGTCGCGCGATGCGCTGCAGCTGTCCACCGCGTCGATGCGCATCGGTGCGGACGTGCGAGCGGTGATCCTGGCCGAGGAACCGGCCGAAATCAAGTCCGAAGCGGAACGCCTGAAGGGCGTGCAGGCCGCCTTCCTGAAGATCGAGACCGCGCTGCACGACATGTTCGCCAGCAGCGCGTCGACCACCGACCAGGAACGCGAGCTGATGGGCCAGATCGAGAACCAGCACAAGGCGCTCTTCGCGATCATCGACAAGGCGGCCGCGTCCGCGGTCGCGAACAACAACGTCGAAGCGACGAAGACGGTGCAGACCGAATTCCGCCCGGCAAATCTGGCTCTGACGTCCACGCTCGATGCGCTGGTCGCCTATGAAGAAAAGCAGAACAACGAGGCCGTCGCGCAAGCCGACGAGGCGTACGCGTCCGCGCGGACGCTGACCTTCGTGCTCGGCGGCCTGTCCCTCGTGATGGCCGTCGCGGCGGCGTTCTGGGTCACCCGCAGCATCCTGAAGCAGCTCGGCGGCGAGCCCGACTACGCGGCCGCGCTGCTGCACCGCACCGCGGCCGGCGACCTGCCCGCGGACATCAAGATCAAGAGCGGCGACGACACCAGCATGCTCTACGCCGTACAGCAGATGGTCGACCGGCTGAAGAGCGTGATCGAAGGCCAGCGCATGGTCGTGGCCGCCGCCAATCAAGGCAATTTCGACCGGCGCGTCGACACGACCGGCCTGCAGGGCTTTCAGAAGGACATCGGCGACAGCCTGAACCAGCTGGTCACGACGAGCGGCAACAGCGTCAAGGACGTGGTGCGGGTGATGAAGGCGCTGTCGTCGGGCGACCTCACGCTGACGATCGATCAGGCCTACGAAGGCGCATTCGGCGACATGAAGGAATACGTCAACGCCACCGTGGCCAAGCTGTCCGAGGTGGTGGCCGACGTGAACGCCGGTGCCGAAGCGCTGGCGGGGGCCTCGGAAGAGGTCAGCGCGACGGCGCAGTCACTGTCGCAGGCCTCCAGCGAGCAGGCCGCGGGCGTCGAGGAGACGAGCGCGTCGATGGAGCAGATGACCGCGTCGATCTCGCAGAACACCGAGAACGCCAAGGTGACCGACGGGATGGCGACCAAGGCCGCCAGCGAGGCC